>CAZWHE010000046.1:0-25611 GCA_964633825.1 uncultured Phycisphaerales bacterium
CAAACCCATATAGATCGGCACGTGACAGAAATTGGCGAGCACGTCGAATATAACATGATTCAGCTCCACCGGCGAGGAGCGTATGGAAGAAAGGCCGAATATGAAAGCCATGTAGAGGAAAACCAGGGCGAACTGAACACCGCCCCTCAGAGAAAGGAGTCGTTGCAAGATTGGGCGGATCATGGGCCCCTCATCGTCATGATAATCAGAACCCCGCCCCCTTTCTTGCGCTCCATTCTGACCTCATCCATGAGAGAATGAATCAGAAAGACGCCGCGGCCGCGTTCCGAATCCGTATCCGGCATCACCCCGCTGTCCTTGATCGCCTCCTTCAACGAGCTTTCGTTTTTGCTGTTTTCGCCGTTCGTCTCGTCTCCGCCGAAATCTTCGACAGTCAACCTGATTCCGACGGGATCGCCGATCGTGCACGTAATCTTCACGCGATCTCCCTTGCCCGAGCCGTGCTCCATCGCGTTGTTGATCGCTTCGCTCAGTGCAAGCGCTATATTATCGCAGGCCGGGCGTGTGAATCCCCACTGTCCGGCCAGGAAGCTCACCGTCTTGCGAACAGACCGGATCCCCTTGTGCCCGAATGGACGAACCAGATCGAATCTCACGCCCATCTTTTCGCTGTTCATAAACGCTTATTCCTTGTCTCCGACCGTTCTCTTCGGCTGCCGGCCGTCTCAATCAAAACTCATATACATCGCAATGTCTAGTGCCGTGACGGAATGTGTCAAAGCACCGACCGATATGCGATCTACTCCCGTTTCGGCAATTACCTTTACATTATTGAGCGTAATGCCTCCCGACGCCTCGAGGAGGGGACGCTCCTTTCCGAATTCGCGATCGATCGACCTGACCGTTTCCGACATATCGAAGGGGGACATATTATCCAACAGAACCATGTCGGCGCCCGCCCGGGCCGCGGCCAGGGCGCCCGGGGTGGTGGCCACTTCCACTTCGATCTTCGTCCCTTTCTTGACGGCGCTGCGGGCTTGACTCACGGCCTTTTCCACGGCCTCGGATTCGTCCCGGTGTTCCAGCAGCGAGAGATGGTTGTCCTTGACGAGGACCATATCGAAGAGCCCGATCCGATGGTTGGCGCCGCCGCCGGCCAGGACCGCGGCTTTTTCGAGAATTCTCAAGCCCGGCGTTGTCTTTCGCGTGTCAAGGATAACAGCGTTCGTCTCTTTGACGGCTTTCACAAATGAAGCGGTCTGGGTTGCGACGCCGGAAAGATGCTGTAAAAAATTGAGGGCCGTGCGCTCCGCTTTGAGAAGCGACGCCGCCGGCCCGCGCACCGTTAGGATTCGGGCGCCCGACCGGAGAACAGCGCCGTCAGCCAGTTCCCGGTCCACGGAAAGGGAGGCATCCGCCAAGGCGAAGGTCCGGACGGCGGGCTCCGTGCCGGCGAGCACACCATCCTGCTTGGACGTGACGATCGCCGTTCCCTTCAGATCCGCCGGAACCAGCGCGTCCACGGTGACGTCACCTGGTCCCAGATCTTCCTTCAAAGCCCGGGCAACAATATCATCCACATTCACCTCGTTTTTCCGGCCTCCTTCCCTTTGCCAAGCATTCCAAAGCGGAAAGCCGCCCGCGCCTTATGCGGCCCGATCCCGCGGATCTTCATGAGATCCTCCATTCCCCCGAAAGGGCCCTCCCTGTCCCTGAAAGAAACAATCTTTCTTGCCAGGCCGGGACCGATTCCGGGAAGAAGAGTCAGCTGCTCTTCTCCGGCACTGTTCAGATCGATAATATAACTTTCCGGAAGAGCCGGCTCAACCGCAGGACCGGCGGTAAAAACACAAACAATGAGAGCAATGAGAAGCGACGCGGCCAGAGCCGCTGTTTCAAAAGGATCTCTATTATTTTCCTCCACACCCGGCGTTCCCGAAGCAAGAAAAAAACCGGCTCCTCACCGCCGGAGCTGAGTGGTCTTATTCGCGATAACCTGACGGATCAGAGAATGGAGGGTTACACGCTCGACGCGCTCTCTTCAGCCGCACTCTTGCTGAAACGTGTAAAATACAGCTTGTATATCTGGTTGAGAGCCTCGTTGAGGATTCTCTCGGAAACGACCTTGATCGCACGGTCCGTCTTTTCGCCGAGAAAAATGTAACAGATCCCGCCTTGCAGGGCCAAAGAAGCCAGAATAGCGTCGTCGATCCTGAAGCGCGTCAGGCTTCCATCCAGAGATTCGATGATGTCCATACTGATCTTGCGGATTTTTTCTTTTGCCGTATCGAAGAGACGATCTCCTGTCGAAGCCTCCTCATCCCTCTCGGCCTCGGGCTCTGGTGCAGCCTCGGGCTCTGCCGCTACCTCGGGCTCTGCCGCTACCTCGGGTTCGGAATCACCTGAATCCACACCGCCCTTTTCAACAGACACCGGTTCCGTCGTTTCCACCGGTTCCGTTGTTTCCACCGAATCCGTTGTTTCCACCGAATCCGTTGTTTCCACCGAATCCGTCGTTTCCGCGGGCACGGCGATCTCCACCGGTTTCTCCTGTTCAGGAATTTCTACGCGAGGATGCCCCCCCACTCTGACTGCCTTGACCGTTTCGTCCAAACCTTTGGGAGTCACCACGAAATAAACCCTCTCTTCGAGGGTGAGATAGGAATACTCGCAGGGAAAGATCTCGCATCCCTGAATATATTCGAGGCTCTCGACGAATTCGTCGGACACTTTCGGCATGAGGAGAAAGACTCTCGGCGGTACGGAAAAATCGAAATTGGGCTCCTTGAAGATCCGCACCAGAAAAAAACGATTCTTTTTCAGACGCTGGAGAACAAGAAGGAGCCTCGATATCAATTCCCCTTTCTGTTCCTCGTCGCCCATGAGAAGCACGACGGGCTTTCCGTCCACATCCCTCGCCAGGAAGTCGATGCACGTCTCATCGTCGAGCATGAAATCACGTTCCAGAACATCGAGCCCGCCCTCGATGGCATCAACGAATTCAACGACGGTTTTCTTGACATCGTCTCCGGTTCTTTCAGAATCTCTTATGATTTCTATCATCGGAATGTCCCTCTCTTCCACCTTTGATACCGCCCGGCCCCCCGGGGAAGAAACGATCGGGTATGATCCTCTCGTTGTTATTATATCGAGAACCCGGTCCGAATCAACCATGCATGTCTTTTTTGGAAAAGGCCGGGACAGGGTTCGACAATTGGGATTAAATAGCGCCATGAGAGACATTACAGAGCTCCGCGATCTCTTCCCGGTCGTCAAAAACTGGATCTACATGGATCACGCGGCCACGGGCTCCCTGTCGATTCCGGTCATCGAGGCGGTCAGGAAGCACTTGAACGACATGAGCACCAACGGGTGCGTGAACCACAACGACTGGGAAGCAACCACAACAGAGGCGAGAAAACGCTGCGCCGCTCTCATTGGATGCGATAGCGACGAAATCGCCGTCACCACCTCGACCTCCGAAGGCGCAAACATCGTGGCGAACGGGCTCGGCTTCGAACGGGGCGACAACATCGTGGTTCCGGGGATGGAGTTTCCGGCCAATTTCCGCCCCTGGCAGGCTCTGGAACAAAAGGGCGTTCGCCTCCGCATCGTCGAGCCTTTCGAAGGAAGGGTCGCGGCGGACGACATTCTCAACCGTGTCGACGAAAAAACCCGGCTCGTCACCCTTTCGAGCGTGGCCTACTACAACGGATATCGCATCGATCTCCAATACCTGGGCGGAGAGCTCGAAGAAAGGGGAGTGCCCCTCTACGTCGACGCGATTCAGGGTCTCGGAGCACTCGATCTCAACGTTCGGGATTGCAGAATCTCATTCCTCTCCGCGCAGGCGTGCAAGTGGCTTCTCGGCCTCGTCGGGACCTCTATGTTCTACTGCCGGAAAGAAATGCTCGACTCGATCAGACCCTGCTTCGTCTCCTGGAGATCGATGGAGGAACCCTTCGATTTTCACAAGCCGAACTTCGACATGGCGAAAGCGGCGCGGCGCTTCGAATACGGTTCGTCGAGCGTTGCCGGCATCTACGCTTTCAATGCCGCGCTCGGGCTCCTGCTCGATACGGGAATCCCCCGCATCGAAAAACGCGTCATCGAGCTGGCCGACAGGTTGGAAAGAGGGCTTCTCGAAAAGGGGATGGAGATCCTCTCGCCCCGCAGAGAAGGCGAAAAATCGGGAATCATCTCCTTTCGCCATCCCGTGGGCGGCAGAGATTATGAAGCCTACACGGAAGACCTTCAGAAGCGGAAAATCGTCGTCTCCGCGCGGGGGGGCGGCGTCCGCGTCTCGCCCCACTTCTACAACAACGAAGACGACATCGACGCCTTTCTGGAGGCCCTTTCATGACAGCGCCTCCCGGCCGGTCCGGAAGCTCCCTCTCGCTCAGAAGCGGGGTGCTCCTCTTTGCCGCCTGTTTTCTCGCTCAGATTGTGCTGGCATCCATCGCGGCGGCCATTCTGGAAAGCACGGACGCGGCAGGTCCGGAAGAGGCGACGCCCCCCGTGGAAAATCCCGCGACGAGCATTCTCCTCCTTCTGGCCGCCCAGGTTCCGATTGTCTTCTTCACGATTCTCTTTCTCGCCCGCAGGAGCGGAGAGAGCCTGGTCCGGATCGGGCTGAGCCGGACCGGTCTTTTCAGCGAGATCCCGCCGGCTCTCGGGAGCTACGCCGTCTTCCTGCCCGTCTATTATTTTATCGTCTGTACGATCAACGCCCGCCTTGTTGACAATGAACAACAGGAGCTCGTCAGGCAGATCTCCGAACACCCCTCGCTCCTCGCGTCGCCCTTCTTCCTCGCGGCGATCTGTCTTCTCACCCCGTTCATCGAGGAGTTTTTCTTCCGCGGGCTCCTCTATTCCGGCCTGAGGGCCTTTATCCCCGTTTTTCCGGCCGTCATCGGATCAGCCGCTGTTTTTGCCCTGTTTCACGGCCTCACCGCGGCCTTGCCGATCTTCTCGCTCGGTTGCCTGCTCGCCTTCATCCGCGAAAGGACGCGCACCCTTTTGCCCGTGACCGTTGTTCACGGGATTCACAACGGCCTGACGCTTTTTCTGCTGGCTCGACTGTAAGCTCCTCGCACCCCCGATTCGGCTGCATTTGATATATGCAGAACAAAATCGGTATTCCGGGCGCCGACGTAATTGCTTGACAGGACCAGGAATGGGAAAGAAGGTCATGTAATCCGAAACCAAAAGGTCACCGGGGCTGTTGAATGGTATATTAAAGGTGTTCGGAGAACGATTTAAGAGAATCGCCCCTTTTTAAAAATGCTGATCAATGGATCGACTCCTCATATGACCGGGAACTCCGAAGATAACGCTCCTGGGGATCTTGGACTCGCTGATAAACTCAGAACACTCGCCGAGTCGTTGCGCAAAGGCCGCGCATCCGCCCTGAGAAAAACCCACACACTTTCATTCAGCGATCACGGAGTCCTGCGCCGTTTTCAGCTCGGAACAGGAACGACGACAATCGGCCGCTCAAAAGAATGCGGCGTCCCGATCCGCCACAAAGACGTGGCTCCCGTTCACTGCAGGATCGAAAGGAGCACGGACGGCGCCCTGGTCCTTTTCGCCGTGGACGACGATCACCCCGTTGTCGTGGACGGCGCTCCCGTGGAATTTCTTCGCCTCGAGGGGGGAGAAACCATCAGGCTCGGACCGGCGTCCATCCGCCTGAGCACCGGCATGTCCTTCATCCCCGAAGAAGAAGAGATCAAGGCAAAATTCTCCCACGAAGCCAATTTCGGCAGGGTCATGGTCGGGTCGATCAAGAAAACACACTGGCTGGCCCTTTCGTGCGCTTTCCACTTTTTCCTGATCCTGTTCCTCTCGTGGCTGATCAGGCCGGACGATTTCACGGGCGCCAGGGTGGGATTTCTCCAGAACGGTTTCATCGACGACTTCAGCGGTGTCGGGTTCGACGAAACCAGACAGGATAAGTCGAAAGAGCTCGAGTTCGACGACCCGAACGAGTCTGCAATCGTCGACCCGGACGATATGTCGGCGAAAGAGCTCATGGCCGGAAAAGAGGATTCCTTCGATCCCGACCGGTTCGGCCCGCTGGGACAGGGCGGCGCCGGTCTGGACCCGGGCATGTACAACGAGACGGGAAAAGCCCTGAAGATCGGCAGGGGCGACGGGCTGTTCGGCAAGGGAACGGGCTGGGGCGAGCACGTGGGGACCCTGAGAAAGAGCGGCCTCGACATTGCCATCCTTTTCGACTCGACGGGAAGCATGGTCGATTTTCTCACGGAGGTCAAAGCCACCATCGGTGAAATGGTCAAAGCGCTCCACAAGATCGTTCCGAACCTCAGGATCTCGCTCATCACCTACAAGGGCGACGTCGATTCCAGCAAGTACGTCGTTGCCGGCACTCCGCTCGTCAACGATATTTTCGAGCTTCTCAATTTCTTGAACTGCGTCAGCACTTCGGGCGGATCCCCCGAAGGTTACGCCGCGATCGAGAAAGCGATCCGTCTCTCCGTCAAGAATCTCAAGTGGAGAGAAGGGACAAAGAGAAGGATCGTCATCATCGGCGACGCTCCTCCTTTCCCCGATTCGCACAACGAAGCCCTCTCGCTGATCAGAGAGTTCAAAGGCAGGCTCTCTCTCATTTATAAGGATTCCACATATACGCCCGCCAACCTGACGCCCGAAACCAAGTCCTGTTTTCGCATGCTGGCCATTGCCGGAAAGGGCGAGTTCCTGGAATACGACGGCGAGGGAGACGTGGTGCGCCACATCGTCACGGCTGTTCTCGGTTCCGAGTGGACCGATAACGTCAACGCCGTGTTCGACAACAAGGGAAAATCCCCGTGGAAAAGCGTGCTCCACCGCAAGATCAAGGAAAAAGACATCGACTGGCTGATGGAACAGTTCGCCCAGTATTCGGTCCGGCCCGAAGCCGTGGACGCCCTGGTCAGCGTGGGCGGCAAGGAAGTGGCCGCCAGGATCTGGGACAGGGTCAGAACAGGCTGCGACTCGGCCTGGCTCCTTCAACGCTGCATTTACGTGCTCACCCGGCTCACCGACCTGCACGTCGATTATATCTACTCCCATCGCCGGAGCCTGAACCGGACACAGCTGCGATACATCGAGGATGTGCTCACCTTCGTGTACGGTAAGAATTTCTACTCCAAGAAGAAGCGGCCCCAGTGACACCCTTTCCGCCCCGGCGGAAAGGAGGAGACTTTTCCAGCAGGCGGTCTATATCCTCAAAGCGTCAAAAATTTCCGGCATAAAACGTTGCGCTTGCCCGAGAGCACGCCACCTGGAGCAAAAAACGGAATTTTCCCGTCCTCACTTGGCTTGAACCAAGCTCCGGAAGAAAAATCCCGTTTTTTGCTCCATCTGTCGCACTCTCGAACATTTCTGCTCGGAAATTTTTGACGCTTTGAGGATAATACCCTGCCATGTCGACCGGCATTTACAGGCTCATCAAAAAGGACCCGCTCTCCGCGGCGCGGCGCGGCCGCCTCGACCTGCCGCGCGGGCCGGTGGAAACGCCCGCCTTCATGCCCGTGGGAACGCAGGGCGCTCTCAAGGCGATGACGCCCCATCAAATGAAGGCAGTCGGCGCCCGAATCGTCCTGGCCAACACGTACCACCTCGCCTGGCGGCCCGGCGAGAAGGTGGTGAAGAAGCTGGGAGGGCTCCACGCTTTCTCCGGCTGGGACGGGTCGATGCTCACCGATTCCGGCGGGTTCCAAGTCTTTTCGATCAAGAAAAAATCCATCTCCGAGGAAGGAGTCACCTTCCGCTACGACAGCGACGGGTCGAAAGAGTTCTTTTCACCCGAACGCGCCATCGAGATCCAGGAAGACCTGGGCGCCGATATCATCATGGCTTTCGACGAGTGCATTCCTTATCCGTCCACCCACGATTATGCCAAACAATCGACACAGAGAACGATCCGCTGGGCCAAGCGCTGCATCGAGACCCACAGCCGGGAGGACCAGTTCCTCTTCGGGATCGTGCAGGGGAGCGTTTTCGATGACCTGAGAAGGGACTGCAGCCGCGCCATCGCCGACATGGCCTTTGACGGAATAGCCGTTGGAGGCGTCAGCGTGGGCGAGGGGCTCGATCTGCTCAAGAAGGTGCTCGATGTCACGGAACCCCATCTCCCGGCCGACCGGGTGCGCTACCTCATGGGCGTCGGCTTCCCCGAGGACATTCTCGAATCGGTGGAGAGAGGGATGGATATCTTCGACTGCGTGATCCCGTCGCGCATGGCGCGCTCGGGCACGCTCTTCACCCCTTTCGGCAAGATCCGCGTGACGAACAACAAGTACCGGAAGGATGCCTACCCGATCGACACATCCTGCGATTGCTACACCTGCAGCCGCTTCAGCAGGGCCTTTCTCAGACACCTCATTCTCTCGAAAGAGGTCCTGGGATCGACGCTCTGCACCATCCACAACATGAGGTATTACCAGAAGCTGATGGACGAGGTGCGTCAATCGATCGAGAAGGGGTGTTTCAGGGAGTTCAAGGCCGATACGATCTCGCGAATGAAGGAGAGGCCGGAGAAAGACGGGAAATAAGAATCAGAGCCTGACCTTTTTCGCTTTTTTAACGTTCTTCCTATGGTTGTGCTGGCTCGTCGGTCTCTTGCCGTGATTGGCTCTCTTGATCTTCCGTTTGTTCTTGGCCATGGGACACCTCAATACTCTTCGAACCGCTCCGTCTGCAGCCCGACACTGTCGGAACAGTCCTTTTTTTTCAAAAGATAAGCGGAATACTTTACGCATCGACGAGACCGGTGTCAAGCAAACTGCCGAAAAGAAAGCGCCCTTCGGCGGAAAGGGCCGCCCGCTCCAAAAAGGAATCGTTGCGGAAATCCTCGATTCCGCGCTTATACCGTGTAAAATAGACGCATGATTCTCACCCTGATTCTTCTGATCTGTTTATTGGGCGGCGGACTGGATAACCACCTTCCCGACAATACCTTCGCCGTCCTTTCCATCAACCCGAAAGCCCTCGCGGAAACACCAGCCTTTGCAAAAATCAGGGAGAAGTTCATCAAAAAATCAGGTCTGGACAAACTTCTGAAAGACCTCGACACGATCGCCGGGATCCGTTTTTTCGAGGAAGTCGACGAGGTCACGCTCATCGTTCCTTTCGATGTCGAGACAAGAAAGAATGTGAGAATCATCATTCGCGGGGCTTTCCAGGCCGGCGGGCTTCTCAGCCTGGCCGAGGCCAAGGGGATGGACATCGACGACAACGCGCGTGCCGGAGCCTGCATCCTCACCCTCCCCGGCCAAGAGGACAAGGCCATCGGGATACTCGAGGACGGCGCCGTCATGATCGCCAACAAAAAGGACATCGTAAAGGCTTGCAGGGGAATGGACGGATCCCGCGAAGGCCGTCTCGACCCTTCGATGAACGCGGCTCTATCAGCAGCGGACTTCGACTCGATGATCTGGGGAGCATTCCTCCTGCCGAGCCGCTATTCGGCGGTTCTGGGCGGAGGCACCAAGATCCCCGTGGGCCGGATCGAAAGGGTCACCTTTCACGTTGATGCGGCCTATGACTTCTTTTTCAAGTTTTACCTGACTCTCAAAGACGGCATGGAACCGAAGGAGTTTATCGACCGCGTCAACAGCGAGCTCGGCCTGGAGGAATCCAAAGACCGCCGCGGCAAGAAACCGAAAAAAGCTCTCGACCTTCCGGAAGACTTCAAGATGGCGCCTTCGGGAAAGAGGGAGGTTTTCATTTCGTTCAGCCTGACACCGGCCGTGATCAATGAGGCTATATCCTCAATGAAATGAAGATTCCCACGACATTGCCCACGCTCTTCATCATTCCCATGCTGATCCTGGCAACAGCATGCGGGAAAACCGAGAAACCGGCGGGATCTCCGCCCGAAAGCTCGGACCGGCGGGGCATTTCCATCGAATCGATTACCGATAAGGTCCGCCGGGACCGGGAAGGCTTCTTTCCCGAGCTTCCGCTCGATTTCACGATCACGGGCTTTCCGCCCGGCGGCCCATCGGGAACGACGAGCGACAAGACCCCCCTGGCGCGTTTTTATTCCAACGGAAGCATACAGGCTCCGGCCCGGGCGCCGAACATGGCCGTTTGGGTGTACAGAACGGACACAAACAAGCTTTACACTCCCAAAGCCGATTCGGTCAGCCTCTCCCTTGCCGACGGGTACCTGCCTTTCCCGAAAGCGCGATGGAAAGCCGGTGAAGGAATCGAGGTCCGCACGGAATTGACTCCCCTCATACCGGAAGAAAAGGGGGAGAGACCTCTTTTTCTCTATCGAGTGCAGCTCTTCAACGCATCCCCTGAAAAGAAGAAGGCCGGAATCTGTTTCGCCATCCGGTCCTTCAGCGCGGTAACAGCCGACGGCCCTCTTCTCTCGGCCGGCGGCTCGATCCTGGCGCTCTGTCCCCGGCCGCCCGATTGGCTGGCCGAAATCCCGCCTCCATCGAAGAAAAGCGCTCCCCTCACGCTGTGCTGTTTCAGCAAAAATCTTCCGGCTGCAAAAGGAGAGTTCGGAGCTTCCATACCGGCCTGCGATCTCTTCTTTCTCCTGCCCACCGACGGCAAACCCCTGCCCGGGCTCGAGCAGCGCGATATCATGATCCGGTACGCCGGAACACACACCGCGTGGAAAAGCCGGGACCTTCTCAACAAAACGAAATATCACCTCCCTGACCAGGGGCTCGCCGAGACCTGGCGCGCCGCCCTCGCCCGGCTCATCCTTTATGCCTCGGACAAAGGACTCGACGGCGATCCCCTTCTTCCCCGATCCGTTCGCGTCGGGGAGATTGTTTCGGCTGCAGCCGCCCTGAACAGGGCAAGCCGGTTCAGGGCCGCCCGATTTCTTCTCGAAGGCTTTGACAAAAACATCGGGCCCGACGGCCGCGCACTCTTCGGCCTGGCCGATCACTATCGTTTCACCCGCGATAAAGGATGGCTCGAAAAAAAAGCTTCTACTATTATTAATGCAGCTGATGAATTGACCCGCCTTTTAGAAGCCGAATCAAACGCTCTTTTGAGCCAAGGGGCGTTTTTTCAGGGGAAAAGGGATTCCGCCCAAACCGACCGCATCCTCTATTCTGATAACTTCTGGGCGCTTATAGGATTGGAAGAGGCCGCTTACATTGCATCCGAGCTGGGAATGCCGGAAAAAGCCGAAAGATACGGAACACAAGCCCGCAATCTCGGGGAAGCGCTCTTCTCATCGATCGAAACCGCGATGGATGAAAGCGGAGAGCCGCTCATCCCGGAAGGACCCCATGGAGGCATGAATCCGCAAGCCGCCGTCAACAACGGCGCCGGCGCCTGGCCGGGATCCTTATTGACCTACAAAAACCAGCGTGCGGCCAGGGGCTTCGAGCTCTACTGGAAAAAGTGGTTCACCAATCCCGAGGGAGCTCTTTTCGACGGCGATCTCGTTCTTTCGGAGGGCATGGAAATGGGCCTTCCCCTTCTCTCTCTCCGTCTGAAAAGATATCCTCAGCTTATTCTCGAGTGGTACGGCAAGCACGTGACTCTTCCCGGAGCTCACACCTGGAAAGCCGCCATGCCCCTCGCCGGAACGACCGCCGCCGCCCCGGAAAGCACGGCGCCGAGCCTGCGTGCCGATGCCGCATACGTAACACTCCTCAGAAACATGTTCATCATGGAATCGGGGGAGTATCTCTTCCTGGCGCCCGGCATAACGCTTCGGTGGTTCGGCATGCAGGAAGAGATCGGAATCGACAACGCTCCAACGATCTTCGGAAACGTGTCGTACCGGATCAGAAACCGCCTGCTCACCACGACGATCGATCTTCTCAACACCACGGCCGTGCCCCCGAGGGGGTACAAAATGAACCAGATTCAACCCACCGAAAACTACACTCTCAACGTGGATGGGAAGGTTTTTCAATGTACGAACCAGGATTCAATCGTTATCTTTCCGAAGGGAGCGAAGAGAATCGAAATTCAGTGGCATTAATTCGAAGCGGTTCTATTATGTATAGAGCAGCGTTTTTATTTTTTTCCACCAGAGCGGTTCTTTGAGCCGCGAGAAATTCCGAATGATTTAATTGATTAAGTACCAATGAATTAACCCTTTTCTGAGAGAATCCAAATGATCAAAACCGGTATTTATGTTGATGCGGAGAACATCCGCCTTTCCGGCGGATATGGAATGCGGTATGAGATCCTCTACGAGTACGGTTCTCAGGGAAATTCCGAGATACTGAGAGCCAATTCTTATGTGATCGAAGATCGGGAGCTCACGACTCACGATGAAGAAGTCAGAGCCAAACTCTATCGTTATCATGACATTCTGAGAGGCTGCGGTTTCAAACTGATCAAGAAACAGATCCGGCGATATACCAATGCAAACGGCGAGACAACGGTCAAGGCGAACACGGATATGGATATGGCGATTGATGCCCTTCTCCAGGCCCGGAATTTGGACCGCATCATTCTTCTGACCGGCGACGGAGATTTCTGCCGCCTTGTCACCGCGGTCCAGAACATGGGATGCAGGGTGGAAGTGATCGGTTTTCTGAACGTCTCCAAGGCGCTCAAGGAAGCGGCCGATTTCTTTATTTCGGGCTTTCTGGTTCCCGGCCTCCTGCCTGCCGACGCCCCTCCCCGGACCCCGGGTGAAACACCGAAGACATCGAGCGAATCAGAGAGGATTTACAGCGACAACGGTTCGATCCTCCGGGGACATCCCGTAAGTTACAAACAGGATAAAGGATACGGTTTCTTCCGTTACCTCGAAAGGATAGAGGGGGATCTGATCAAGAGGGAGGTTTACTTCCATCACAGCCAGCTCGTTGAAGATTACAGCTCCGACCTCATGTGCAACCCGTCGAACATCTTCGAGTTTCGCCTCGTCCCCAGCACCGTAAAGGACGGGGACCTGATGGCGGCCGAGATCAGACTCCTTCACACCAACGTCGTTCTATAATGCAATACGAAGGCAATATCTTCCGCCCGCCATCCGAGGCCGCCTCCCTGATCCTGCAAGCCACGATCGGATGTTCTTACAATAAATGTACGTTCTGCGCCATGTACAGGGATACGGCGTTTCGAATCCGCCCCATGAACGAGATCGCCGAAGACATCGAGACGGCCCGGAAATACTATGGCTCCGGGGTGCGGAAGATCTTTTTGGCCGACGGAGACGCGCTGATCATGAGAACGGCGCATCTCGAAAAGATTGCGGCCTGCCTCGAAGAGCACTTCCCCCGTCTTCAGAGGATCTCGGTCTATGCCACACCCCAAGCGCTCCTCCTCAAGAAACCCGAAGAGTTCGAACACCTGAAATCCCTGAAATACGCCAACGTCTATCTCGGCGTGGAGAGCGGATCGGATACCGTTCTCGAGCTCCTGAAAAAGGGAGTCACCCAGGAGGAAATGATCGAAGCGGGACGGAAAGCGGTCCGGGCGGGCCTGAAGCTTTCAACAATGATCATCCTCGGCGCGGGCGGGCCGGACCTGGCCCATGAACACGCCGTCGAATCGGCAAAAGTCCTGAACGCAATCAACCCTCGTTTTATTTCCACTCTCACCATGATGGTCATACCCGGCACCCCTCTCCACGAATGGTTGGATCAGGGAAAGTACATCCCGCCCACACCGCGCCAATGCGTGGAGGAGCTGAAAGACCTCATCGTCAATCTCGATGTGCGGGGATCGATCTTCCGCGCCAATCATGTGTCGAACATGGTTTCGCCGGCCGGCACGCTGCCGAAAGACAAGAAGAGAATGGTTCGCGAGATCGAGGGCGTTCTGGCCGGTCCGATTCCGGATGAATTCGGTTCGAGGGGATATTAAGTCCATCCTAATCCCTGCTCGATCCCCCTTTTCAGCAGAAAAATTAATCCCCAAACCAAAGTAATTTTTTACTGATATTTCTTCTTGAATTCGGTTTAGAGTCTATTATTTGAATTCTAGATATCTTTATCTATTTATCTATTTTAATTGGTCAATGATCTCTCAAACTGCCGAATATGCACTGCGGGCCGTGACGTGGTTGGCACTACACACGAATTCGCCCCAGACAACGAGCCAGATCGCAAAAGGGATGAACATTCCCGCCGGGTACCTCTCCAAAGTGCTCCAGACAATGGTCCGAGCCGGATTGGTTGCCTCGCGACGCGGGCTTGGCGGAGGGTTTACCCTTCAAAAAGATCCATCGGAAATCACACCGCTCGAGGTGATCAACACGGTCGACCCCCTGAAACGTTTCGATGTCTGTCCCCTGGGCCAAACAAATAAACACAAAAACAAACTCTGTCCCTTGCACGACAGGCTCTATTCCGCCATGGCATTGATCGAGAACGCTTTCGGAAGCTGTTCGATTCAGGAGCTTTGTTTAATCAAGGATGCTGATCCGGTTGACTATGGAAAGGACGGCGCTGATGGATGATATCAACAGGCCTCAGAATCCACCGGAAGGCAGGATCGGTTCTTTCGTCGGAATCGCGTTCTTCCTGCTTGCGGGATGGTTTCTTCTGGGGCCCGATCTGAATGATATTCCCGATAGCAAGTCGGTGTCGATTCACAAGGATCATCTCAGCACCGCTCCCCGCCGCAAGATGCTGGGAGACCCGCCGTTCATCGAGATCGATGGTTTTTCACGGACATGCGCCGAGTGCCACAAGCTCTTTCCGGCCAGGGACGAGACACCCGAAAAGCTCCTGAAGCACGCCCACATTGTGCTCGACCACGGAATCAACGACCGCTGCCGGAACTGCCACGATACGAAGGACCGCGACAGGCTTCTCCTCCACAGCGGGGAGTCGATCCCTTACAAGAGGGTGATCGAGCTCTGCGCCAAGTGCCACGGTCCGACTTACCGGGACTGGCAGCTCGGAATGCACGGCCGGACGAACGGGTTTTGGGATGCCACCCGCGGTGAGATGCGCCGTCTCGACTGTACGGAATGTCATGATCCCCATAACCCGCGCGTCCCGGCCATGGATCCCGTCATGCCGCTGCCTCCCCCGTACGCACTGCGGGCATTCGACGGTTCCGGCGGCCTAAAGGCCGAAGGCGGCGGCCGGAAGGCCGCAGGCGATTTCGACGTCCCCGTCGGCGATTTCGGCGAGGCCGATCCTCTTCGAAAAGCTTTGCAGCGCGTCGATCGGACCGCATTTCCGAGCAACGCCGGTCAGGACCAACAAGATAAGGACGAGCAGTGATGAGCGCCGCGAACCATAACGAACAAGATCGGAATTCCAGCTCATACCCCGACAACAGCGGCGGCGCCTCGCGGCCGGCCGGGGCGGGTGTGACGAGAAGAGATTTCTTCCACTCCGTGGGAGGGGTCGTTGGCGCGGCGGGCGGCCTTGCGGCCCTGGCGGCGGCGCTCAGCCCTCTCAAGGACCTCGACACGGGCGAATACTCGCTGGAGAAGTTTCTTCAAAAGCATTACAAGGAACTGACAAAAGAGGACATGGAGCGCATCCTGGCCCGGATCCGCGAGGAGGTGAAGCAGCGGTACGATGTCATCGCCGAAGTAAAAGACTTCAAGCCCCTCATTGGCGTGGAATACGCTTACGCGCTCAACCTCGGCCGCTGCATCGGCTGCCGCAAGTGCGTTCACGCCTGCGTCGCCGAGAACAATCAGAGCCGCAAGCCCGAAATCCAGTACATCCGCGTTCTCGAAATGCCGCGCGGCAGCGTTGACATCGAACGGGGCAACCATCACTACGACCGCACCGAAGTCCCCGACGAAAACCACTACTACATGCCGATCCAGTGCCACCAGTGCGCCAATCCCCCTTGTGTGAAGGTCTGTCCCGTAGAGGCCACGTGGCAGGAACCGGACGGGATCACCGTCGTCGATTACGACTGGTGTATCGGCTGTCGGTACTGCGAGGCGGCCTGCCCTTACTGGGCGCGGCGGTTCAATTTCACCCAGCCCGGGTTCAACGATCCCAAAAAAGAGCTCAATCCCGAAATGGGATACCTCTCCAACCGCCCGCGCAGCCACGGCATGATGGAGAATTGCCTCTTGTGCGTCCACCGCACCCGCGTGGGACGGCTGCCTTCCTGCCTCGAGGTCTGCCCCGTGGGAGCCCGCAAGTTCGGCAACATCCTCGATCCCGGGAGCGAGGTCTCGCGCATCCTGGGCAACAAGCATGTTTTCGTGCTGAAACAGGAAGTGGGCACCATGCCGCGCTTTTTCTACTACTTCGACCAGGAATACCCGCGTAACAAAAAAACCTCGGCCCTCGATCCCGGCGGCCGGGCGTTTCCCACGCGATCGCAGCGCGGAGGTATCGTATGAAAGAATATTCCCGTTTCCTCTGGCGCTGCTTCCGCCTCAGCTTCGTGGGGAACTGGTCATACCAGGTCTGGATGCTGATCCTCACCATCGTGGCGCTTCTCGGAATCAACGCGTACTGCAAACAGATCGTGAACGGTCTCATCGAGACCGGCATGACCGACCACGTCTCCTGGGGGCTCTACATCGCCAATTTCACTTTCCTCGTCGGCATGGCGGCCGCGGCCGTGATGCTCGTGATTCCGGTCTATGTCTACCGGAACCGCGAGCTCCACGACCTCGTGATCTTCGGCGAGCTTTTCGCCGTGGCATCGATCGTAATGTGCCTCCTTTTCGTGAACGTCGACCTGGGGCGGCCGGATAGATTCATGCACATCTTCTGGCGCTTCAACTTTCCCGTCTCCATGCTCACATGGGACGTGGTCGCCCTGGGCGGCTATTTCCTCCTGAACCTCCACATTTGCGGATACCTGATCTACTGCGCCTACCGCAAACGCCGGGCGAGCCCCGTCTTCTACATTCCTTTCGTATTCCTCGCCATCGGCTGGGCGATCAGCATCCACACGGTGACGGCTTTCCTCTATGTGGGGCTCGGAGGCCGGCCCTTCTGGAACTCGGCGATTATCGCGCCCCGCTTTCTCGCCTCGGCTTTCGCCGCCGGACCGGCTTTCATCATTCTCACGCTCCAGATCATTCGGAGGTTCACCGCATACAAGGTCTCGGACCAGGCGCTCTCCCTCCTCAGAAACATCATTACCATAGCCCTGTCGGTCAACATGTTCCTCCTCGGGTGCGAGCTCTTCACCGAGTTCTACGGCGAATCGACCCACATCGTCTCGACGGTCTATCTCTACTTCGGTTTTCACGGCAGTAACGCGCTCGTGCCCTGGATCTGGACGTCGATCGCGCTCAACATGATCGCTCTCGTCATCCTCTTCCTCCCCCTGGCGCGCAAGCTCGCCTTCCTGAATATCGCCAGTGTCTTCCTGATCATCGGCATCTGGATCGAGAAGGGAATGGGACTGATCGTCCCGGCCTTCATACCCTCCCCTCTGGGAGAGGTCGTGGAGTACTATCCCACCCTCAACGAGATCCTCGTTTGCTTCGGAATCTGGGCCCTCGGCCTGCTGTTATATACCGTTCTCGTACGAGTGACCGTCCCCGTCCTGTCGGGGCGGCTGACTTCGGATCAAGTCCATCACGTCACGGGGCCGGACCCTGTTCGGCCCGTTACACCTTCAAAGGAGGGCAATCAATGAAAGAAGAAAAATCGTTTGCATGGAAAAAGTACTGCTTGCTGTCCGCGACAGCCCTGATCGCTGTTTTCTTTGTCGGAGCCTCTACGTTGCAGGCCCAGGCGATCGGCCTGCCCGAGATCAGCAAACAGTCCGCCGAGTGTATCGAGTGCCACAAGAAAGCGGATCCCGTGGTCTACCAGCAGTGGGGCGAAGGAAAACACTACCGAGCCAACGTCGCCTGCTACGAGTGCCACGGCGCGGAGAAGAGGGATCCCGACGCATACGATCACTACGGTTTCACCATCGCCGTTCTCGTGACACCCAAGGACTGCGCCCGTTGTCACAGCAAGGAGGTCGAAGAGTTCGCCGGATCGCACCACTCCAAGGGCGGCCGCATCATCGGCTCCCTCGACAACGTCCTCGCCGAGATCATCGAGGGGGACAAGAACCTCAAGACGATGGGATTCCCCGAAGGAAACTCGGCCGCGGCCGTCAACGGATGCTGGCAGTGCCACGGATCGCAGGTGAAGGTGCTGCCCGGCGGCAAGCTCGACCCCGCCACCTATCCGAACAGCGGCATCGGCCGGATCAACCCGGACGGATCGGAAGGATCGTGCAACGCCTGCCACACGCGGCACACTTTCTCGGCCGCCCAGGCGCGCCATCCCGACACGTGCGGCAAGTGCCACCTCGGTCCCGACCATCCCCAGAAAGAGATCTACGAGGAGTCGAAGCACGGCATCCTCTTCTTCTCCAACATCGACAAGATGAACATGGATTCGAACAAGTGGATCGTCGGCGAGGATTACTGGGCCGCCCCGAACTGCGCCACGTGCCACATGTCGGCCACCAAGACCCAGCCGGTGACGCACGACATCGGGATGAGGATCAGCTGGAACAACCGCCCGCCCGTCTCGGTGCGGCCGGAAGCGTCCGATGCGAAGATGGGCCTCCCCGGGGCCAACGTTCCCTGGCAGGTGCGCCGCAACAACATGAAAGACGTCTGCCTGAACTGCCACAGCAACGACTGGGTCGACAATTTCTACATCCAGTACGACGGGCTTATCGCCCTTTACAACAATAAGTTCGCCAAGCCGAGCGGGGAGCTCTACGCACTGGCCAAGCCGCTCAAGGATATTCCCGGTCCCTTCACCAGCGCCGTCGACTGGTCCTACTGGGAGCTCTGGCACCATGAGGGACGCCGGGCGCGCCACGCCGCCGCCATGATGGCTCCCGACTACACACACTGGCACGGCACATACGACGTGGCCAAGACCTTCTACACGCACTTCGTGCCCGAACTGCGCGAGCTCGTGGAAAAAGGACTCCACTCCGGGAACGCCGATAAAGCATCGGCCGCCAAAAAGCTCCAAGCCAAGCTCGACGAAGTGCTCAACAGAGACAGCCACAAGTGGTTCATCGGCAAGATGGATGACGCGGAAAAAGCCCGCCGCAAGAAGCAGGCTGCAGAGTTCAAGAAAAGGTACGGAAAGCATTAATAAATCGTGTCGGTGTTTCGGCTTTCGGATCGACTTGTTCTTTCCGAAAGCCGAGACATCCGGCAAAACAGTTGAGTCGCTTCAACAGTAACGGTGATTATCATGGCAGTAGTCGGCGCATACGCAAGAATCGATCCTGAAGAAAGAGACAGCGTTCAACGTCTTCTCAACGACCTCCCGGGCGTCGAGACCTTTGATCTCGGCGACAAAAACAAGGTGGGTCTCATGATCGAATCCGCAAACATTGACAGCGCACACGAAACTTTGACGAGCCGGGTTTCCAACACCAAGGGTGTTCAGGGGGTTTGGCCCGTTTTTGTTCACAATGAAAACGAATCCAATGAAGAAAGTTAGCTCCTATCCGAGTTCGTCTGATGACGTCTGAAAGGAATCAAGTTATGGAGAGTACCCGTCGCGATTTTATCAAGGCTGCAGCAATCACGGCTGTTGCTTCGGTGGCTGGCGGCCCTTCCGTGGCGAAGACTTTTCTGTCGCCCCAAGCCATCACCTGGCACAAGTCGGTCTGCCGCTTCTGCGGAACAGGCTGCGGTGTCATGCTGGGAATGAAAGGTGAGCGGTTCGTCGCGCTGCGCGGCGACCCCAAACACCCCACAACGAAGGGACTCGTCTGCGCCAAGGCGCTGTTCCTTCCCAAGATCGTCCATTCTCCCGACCGCCTTCTGCACCCCATGGTCAGGAAAAACGGCAAATACGAAAAGATCGGCTGGAACGACGCCATGGATCTGATGGCCGACAAGTTCGGCGAGGCGATCAGAAACCACGGCGCGAACAGCGTCGCCTACTACGGTTCGGGACAAGCCCTTTCCGAAGAGAGTTACCTGGCGAACCGCCTCTTCAAAGGCGGCATCGGCACGAACAACGTGGAGGGAAACCCGAGGCTCTGCATGGCCAGCGCCGTGGGTGGTTATGTCTCGACCTACGGCAAGGACGAGCCCATGGGCTCGTACGACGATATCGACCATGCCCGCGTCTTCTTTCTCGTCGGCTCGAACACGGCGGAGTGCCATCCCGTCATCTTCGACCGGATCCTGGAGCGGAAACAGTCGCGCAATGATGTCCTCGTGATCGCGTGCGACCCGCGGAGGAGCCCGATCTGTTCGATCGCCGACATCCACCTCGACCCTATTCCGGGATACGACCTTCCCGTCTTTCACGCCATGGCGCATGTCATCGTCAAGGAGAACAGGGTCGACGAAAAATTCATCGAGCACAACGTCCAGTTCAAGATCGTCAAGGGCGGCAAGCCCGCCAAGGTCGGTTTCAAGGAGTACGCCGAATTCCTGGAAGATTTCGCACCTGAAAAGGTGGAGCTCGCCACGGGTGTCCCGGCCGACAAGATCATCGAGGCGGCGCGTCTCTTTTCGTATGGTCCCACCATGTCGTTCTGGACAATGGGGCTCAACCAGCGCATCACCGGTGTCTGGGCCAACAACCTCATCCACAACCTGCACCTGATCACCGGACAGGTCGGCAAGCCGGGCGCCACGCCCTTCTCGCTGACCGGACAGCCCAATGCATGCGGCGGCGTGCGCGACACGGGCTCGCTTTGCCACATCCTCCCTTACGGCCGCGTGGTCAAGAAGGAGGCCCACCGCACGGCCATAGAGAAGCTCTGGGGCTGCAAGCCCGGCACGATCAAGCCCGCTCCGGGTCTGAACACGATCGAGATGTTCCGCGCCCTGGGCAGAAACGACGTGAAGGCCATGCTCGTCCTCACGACCAACCCCGCCCATTCGCTGCCGAACCTGACCCCCCACAAGGACGCCATGGGCAAGGATCGAAAAGACAAGCCTTTCGTGGCCGTCATCGACGCCTACCCGACGTTGACGACCCAAATCGCCGACCTGGTCCTGCCGGCCGGTATGTGGTGCGAGAAAGACGGCGTCTACGGCATGTCCGAACGGCGCTACCAGTTCATGCCCAAGCTCAAGAACCCGCCGGGCGAAGCCCGCTCCGACTTCGACATCCTTCTCGATTTCGCTTCGCGGCTCGAGAAGCGGCGCGTCGTACCGAAGGGATATGTTTCCGGCAAATTCAAGAACAGCGACGACGTATGGGATGAGATGCGGCTCGCTTCCAAGGACACGGCTTACGATTTCATGGGCATGACCCGCGGCCGTCTGAAAAAGGAGCGCGGGCTGCGCTGGCCTGTCCCCGACGCGAAACATCCGGGCACGACAATGCGCTTCGTCAAGGGAGACGACCCCCTGCTCGACAAGGGCCCTTACGCCGACACATCGCTGCTCAAGGGCGACGTGAAATTCTACTGCGCCCCCGACAGCCGGGCGACCGTCTGGCTGCGGCCGGCAAAGGGTCCGGCCGAACCGACCGACAAGGATTATCCTTTCGTGCTTTCCACGGGACGCGTTCTCGAACACTGGCACACGGGAACGATGACGATGAGAGCCGAGGAGCTCCGCCGGGCGCAGCCCGAGTGTTACGTGGAAATCAATCCCGTTGACGCGAAGGAGCTCGGTATCAGCAGCGGCAACCGTGTCCGGATCACGTCGCGCCGCGGTGAATCCGTCGTCAAGGCGCGCGTCGTCGATGTTCCCCGGCCCGGAATGGTTTTCGTTCCCTGGCACTGGGAAGACAAGGACAGCCTGATCAACAGAGTGACCATCGATGCATACGATCCGGGCTCGAAGCAGCCGGAATTCAAGGTGTGCGCGGTCAAAATCGCCAAGGCCTAGGCAGTGAGGAGTGCTCTCATGAAACGATGGAGTTGGATGGCTGTGCTGGTGGCGCTGATGGCGGTCCTCTTTCTGACCTGCCAGGCGAACACCGTTAACGAACCGGTCTCGACCGACGGCGGCGCGCTGCAAACAGAAACGGTTCCGCCGGAAACCTGGGAAGAGCCGGTACAGGTGGAAACGGCCGTAGAGACCGAACAAACGCGGTATTCGAAAGCGGACGGGACATTCGCCGACAACGCTTTTCCGCAGCCGCTCTCTGATGTGGAATATCACAAGGATTCGTGGTTCATCATGGACTGCATGAGATGCCACGAGACCGGCGTCGAGGGCGCCCCCGTTGTCCGGCACAAGGAGATGCCCGACATTCTGCTCACGGCGAAATGCCGGACCTGTCACGTTCTGATTCCGGGGATGGCCCCCATCGAAATAAAAGAGACGGAAGACGATCTCTTCTACACGGCCGATGCCTTTCCGCCCATGATTCCGGCGTCGATTTCGCACCAGGAAGCCTGGTACAAGGACGATTGCCTCCTTTGCCACGAAACGGGTGTGAGAGGCGCCACAGTCGTCAAGCACAAGGACATGCCCAAGGTTCTTCTCAAAGCGAAGTGCCGGAGCTGTCACGTGCAGGTCCGGAGCTCGTCGATACCCGGCCGGTAAGGCAGATAACGTTTTCAGAATCGAAGATGACGTCTTCAGAACCAAGACGCTACTTTCTCGTCGGCCTCGGCGCTTGCGCCGGGGCCGTGCTCGGGGGGTTGTTTCGCCCCGTCGAAGCCGAGCCGCCTCGAATCGACGGGGCTGAAGCCGACCCGTTTCAAATCCACCGGGTGGACAGTGACGGGGAAAGGATCTTTCTCCTCCGTCCACCCGGCGCGCTTTCTGAAACCGACTTCCTGGCGGCCTGCATCAAGTGCGGCCAGTGCATCGAAACATGCCCGCGCCGCACTCTTTTCCTTGCCGGAACGAGAACCGGCCCGGCGATCGGCACACCCTGCCTCGACCCCGAAAAGAATCCCTGCGACCTCTGCCTGGGACGGGACGATATGGAGTGCATCGCCGCCTGCCCCACGAGCGCCCTGCAGCCCGTCTCCGACCCGGGCCGGGTCCGCATGGGGACGGCCGTGATCGACAAAAAGATATGCCTCGCCTACAACAGGGTGGTCTGCCGCTCCTGCTGGCACGCCTGCCCCTTTCCGGACAAGGCGATCGAATTCGACTCGATGCTCCGGCCGGTGGTCAACGAGGAATTCTGCGTGGGCTGCGGCCTGTGCACCTACGCATGCCCCACCGAACAGACTTCCATTCCTATCAGGCCGGCCCTATGAAAGCGCAGCACCGCATTCGCAGATGGACCTGGGCGCACCGGATAACGGCTCTCGCTTTTTTCGGCTTCCTCCTGCTCGGCGCACACGGTCTGTCCCACTGGATCCGGGGCTCGATCACGGCGACGACCGTGGCCGGAATCGTCCCCTTCACCGATCCGCTGGCTGCTTTGGAAGTCATGATCGCCTCCGGTAAAGCCGACACGACACTTGTCATCGGAGCGATGCTGCTTGTCTGTTTTTCACTGGTCATGGGACCGGTCTTCTGCGGGTGGTTCTGCCCGCTTGGCCTGCTGCTCGATCTGAACGACGGGATCCGGAAACGCTTGGCCCGCCTGTTCGAGCGGATCAATATCAGGCTGCCCGACGCCGGTCCTCCTTCGGGATTCAGGCTTTTCCTGCTCGGAACGGTCCTCGGAATTTCCCTCACAGCCGGTCTGCCCGCGTTCCAGACAGTCTCTCCGATCAACATTCTTTCCTGGGCGTTCCTTTTCTACCCCGACCCCGCGCTCGTTGGAGAAGCCGGCTTCTGGGAAATGACCGTCACGATCGTGCAGGCCGTTGCCGCGGCCGGCGGCTTGATGCTTCTTCTGCCCGGAGTGATTCTCCTCATCGAATACTTTGCGCCCCGTATCTGGTGCCGCTCCTTCTGCCCGGCGGGGGCGCTCTACAGCCTGATCGGACGCTTCGCACCCTTCCGCGTCCAAATCGTAACGGGAGACAAACCCTGCCGGCATTGTTCGAGCCGCTGCCCCATGGGCATCGACGTGACGGAAGAGTGCGGACTGCGGCCGGGCGGACTGCGGCCGAGCGGACTCCGACCGGGAGAGACGAAAAAATCGATCGGCCACCCCGACTGCACGCGCTGCGGAGAATGTATCGATACCTGCCACCGCGGCAAGCTGAGTCTCGGTTTTTCCGGCCTTTCCGGTTCGAACAAAAAGAAAGACGAAAAGCCGTGATTTCCGGAAGCGATGAGATATACTATTTGAGTCATAAGAGTTTCCGATCCGGTCGGCCTAAAGCGCATGCCATGGCGGCCGGACGATAGGGTTCGGACGGAAACGTCCCGGCCTCCCGTTTGGAAAGGAAACAGACATGCCCGCATTCGGTACGACGCTCCCGAACGATCCTCTTTCGTCCCTTTATTTGAGGCTCTCCCTCACCCCGGCGTGCAACCTCAACTGTCTCTACTGCCGTCCGGCTTCCCTTCGAATGAAACCCCTTCGAATGAAATCAGCCCGGCGCGAGGTCCGGCAAACCTCGGGAATGCTCGACAGCGATCGGCTCGTCGACCTGGTTTCTTTCGTCGATGACGCCGTGCCGATCAGGAAGCTCCGGTTCACGGGAGGCGAGCCCCTTCTCAAGCCCGGGCTCTTCGGCCTGATCAAGGAGTTCGGGCGCGCTCTGCCCCGCGCCGAGCTCTGCCTGACAACGAACGGTTTGCTCCTCGACAAGATGGCCCACGGATTGAAAGAAGCCGGCATCGCGTCGCTCAACATCAGCCTCGACACGACCGATCCGGAGATGTTTCGGGAGCTGACAGGCGTATCGGGCCTCTCGCGCGTCCTGGCCGGCATCGGGGCCGCGCAGCGGGCCGGTTTCGAAAACCTGAAGCTCAACACGGTCCTCATGCGCACGCGCAACAGGAGCCGCCTCGTCGACCTCGTCCGCACGGCCGCCCGCTTCGGGTGCGAGATCCGGTTCGTGGAGCTCATGCCCTTCGGCGAGGGGGCCCGCCTCTTTGAAAAGGATTATCTCTCCTCCGAGGAAGCCCTCGACATCATCACCTCCGCCTTCCCCTGCCGGGGATCGGAAGAGCCGAGCGCCACGGCGAAGCGATACCGCCTCGCCGTTCTTGACAAGAACGTGATCATCGGCTTCATCCCCTCGGTCTCCCACCCCTTCTGCTCCGGCTGCGACCGCATCCGCCTCGACAGCGCCGGCCGGATCTTCTCCTGCCTCCGCTCCGAGTGCGGCATCGATCTCGAGACCGGCCTACGGGAGGGACGGTACGAAGATATGAAAGAGAAGATCCTGCGCGCCGCCACGAGGAGAAAAAAACAGAGCACCCCCTGGCCCGCACGCTCCATGGCGCTTCTGGGTGGGTGATCCCGCCGGCCAGACGGTCCGGGAGTCGAAATACCCGATTTTGAGCGACCATTGACAAAAAGGGATATAATTCGATATCATAATATCGTCTCATGTTTTTCGTCACGTTTTCCTCCGGCCGGAGCGGAATGGATTGCGTGCTTCCGCCTTGAGTCTCCCAACCCGGAAGTTTCATCAATTTCGTAACGAGGAGCCTTCATGAAGACCCTACTACCCTTGACTGTGATCCTCCTTGCCATCGCCGCGGCCGGACCCGCCGCGGCCCAGTCCTACACGATCGAAGACATCGGCACGCTGAGCGCCACGGCCTCGGACGGAGTACGCGCCTCCGGCATCAACAACCGCGGCCATGTGCACGGCGAGAACGACAAGACCGCGCCCGGGGGGTGGGGGATCCAGTGGCGCAGCTTCCTGTGGGATGGCGCGGTTCAGCACGAGATCTTCCCGGCCGACTCGGGCAGCCCCTGGACCGGCGGCCTGAACGAC
>CAZWHE010000047.1:0-25409 GCA_964633825.1 uncultured Phycisphaerales bacterium
CCCGCCCCGGGGCCGTTGCCCGCCCCGGCCGCATGCCTTGCAGGACCGGTCTTGTCAGCCTTCGGGACGCGCCGTTTCTCCAAAAAAACATCTCTTCCTTTGTGGAAACGGAAAGCTCCTTCCTCTAATATGCTCGTTTTGCAATACTATGATAATATGGTCTCAGTTTGGGTCGAACTGTACAACTCAATATCATGATAGGTCATTCAGGAGAAGACAAGATGACGGACAAGAAAGCAGATCTTGCCGGTCCCGGGATCGGCAACTACGACGAATTGGAGAAGATCCTTCCCGATGGTTACGAGCCCCTGCTCGCTCCCCTGGAGAGGATGAAGGCTCTGTACGCGGTCAAGGATTATATTGAGAAGCACCTTTGCGAATCTCTCAACCTGCAGATGGTCCAGGTCCCGCTGATCGTGTCGAAGGAGAGCGGCGTCAACGACATGCTCGACCGCGACGGTTCTCGGACCCCCGTGGAGTTTCCCTGCGGGCTCGGCCTCGAAAAAAGGATCGAAGCCCAGGTCGTCCAGGCGGCCACCAAGTGGAAACGGATGGCTCTGAAGCAGTTCGGCTGCAGCGTGGGCGAGGGAATTTGCACCGACATGCGGGCCGTGCGCAAGGACTACTTCCTCGACCACGACCACAGCTCCTACGTGGATCAGTGGGACTGGGAAAGGGTCATCGCCGACAAAGACCGCAGCCTCGACTACCTCACCGATACGGTCAAGAAGATCTGGAAAGTCATTCACGGCGCAGGCGAATATGCAAAAGAGATCTGCCCGCAGCTTAGCACGGACAGGTATCCCGGCATCCCGGAAGAGCTCACTTTCCTTCACGCCGAGGAGATTCTCGAAATGTACCCCGACCTCCCGCGCAAGCAGCGCGAAACGAGGGTGCTGCAAGAGTACCCGGCGGTCTTCATCTACGGGATCGGCTGGCCCCTCGAGGACGGCTATCCGCACGAGATGCGGGCATCGGATTACGACGACTGGGTAACGGAAACCGTATCGGCCAAAGGCAAGCCCATGCACGGCCTCAACGGCGATATCCTCGTTTGGAACCCGGTGACGCGCCGCCGGCACGAGCTGACTTCCATGGGAATCCGCGTCACCAAGGAAACCCTGAAGGTACAGCTCGAGATGAGCGGACAGAACGACTTCCTCGAACTGCCCTACCATCAGGCGATTCTCAACGACGAGATTCCTCTGAGCGTGGGCGGCGGCATCGGACAGGCGCGAACCTACATGTACCTCCTCCGGACAGCGCACCTGGGCGAGGTGACCGTCACGGTCTGGCCGGAGGTCCTCAAGGAGATATGCCGCAAAAAGAACATTCACGTTCTCGAATAGAGCGACGAGTTTATCGAATTCCCGCCTAACCGATCTCGTGCCCCGGCGCCGAGCGCGTCGGGACACGGACCGGGGGGGGAGGCGGCGGGCCGCTGACCGATCATTGCCAATAAAAGGAGGCTGTGCATGAACCGTTCCAAAACGACGCGCCGTGATTTCATCAAGACCGCCGCCCTGGCCGGAACGGGCATCATAGCGGCCGGAGCTCCCGGGTGCGCTTTCTTCAGGCCCCCGTCCAGGATCCGGTCCCCGAACGAAAAGCTCAACATCGCCTTCATCGGCGCGGGCGGGCGGGGAGCCGCCAACGTGCAGGGAATGAGCAGCGAAAACATCGTCGCTCTCTGCGACGTGGACGACAGGCGCGCCGCGGGCAGTTATGAAAAGTTTCCCAAGGCGGAGCGGTTCCGCGATTTCCGCCGCATGTTCGACAAGCTGCACAATGTCATAGACGCCGTGGTCGTCTCAACGCCCGATCACATGCACGCCCTTCCGGCGATGACGGCCATGGAACTGGGGATGCACGTTTACTGCGAAAAGCCGCTCACACACGATGTCCACGAGGCGCGGACGGTGGCCGATACGGCGAAGAAGCACGGCGTGGCCACGCAGATGGGCAACCAGGGCACGGCCTCCGACGGCCTGCGCCGCGGTGTCGAGGCGATCCGGTCCGGTGCGATCGGCAAGGTGCGCGAAGCCCACGTCTGGACGAACCGGCCCGTCTGGCCGCAGGGCATGGACCGGCCGAAAGAAACGCCGCCCGTGCCCGATCATCTCGCGTGGGACCTTTTTCTCGGCACGGCGCCGTGGCGGCCGTACCACCCCGATTATCATCCCTTCGTCTGGCGCGGTTGGTGGGATTTCGGCACGGGCGCGCTCGGCGATATGGGGTGCCACACGGCGAACATGGCTTTCATGGCTCTCGATCTCGGCTCGCCGCTCAGCGCTGAGGCCGAGAACTCGCCTTTCAGCAGGGACAGCTTTCCAACGTGGAGCGTGATCACGCTCAACTTCCCGGCGCGCGGCGATATGCCGCCCCTCAGGTGGACGTGGTACGACGGCGCCGACAAGAAGCCGGCCTGGGTGATCGAGAAGCTGAAATCCTTCATCCACGGCGAGAAGCTCTCGGGAAGCGGGTCTGCTCTCGTGGGCGACAAGGGCGTGCTCTACTCGCCCCACGACTACGGTGCGGAATGGAAGCTGTTACCCGAGGAGAAGTACGGGGACTGGACCCCGCCGCCCAGGACGCTGCCCAAGTCGCCCGGCCATCGCCGGGAATGGATCGACGCCTGCAAGGGCGGGCCGCCGGCCATGTCGAACTTCTCTTATGCCGCCCCCCTCACAGAAACCCTCCTTCTCGGAAACGTGGCCATGTACTCGGGCTGCATGATTCTCTGGGACGGCAAGAAGTGCAGGGTGACCAACAGCGATCTTGCCGACTCGCTGATCAAGCGCGAGTACAGAAAAGGCTGGTAGCAGGAGCGGATTCATGGAGATCGATGAGCTGAGGACCCCGGCCTTTCTCGTCGACGTGAAAAAGGTCCGGCGCAATGCGCGCGCCATGATCGAGAGAGCGCGGAGGCACGGCGTCCGGCTGCGCCCCCACGTGAAAACGCACAAGACCGTCGAGATCGCGCGCATGCAGGTCGGCGGCGGTCCGGCCGCGATCACGGTTTCGACCCCCGAGGAGGCGCGTTTTTTCGCCACGGCCGGTTTCGAGGACATCACCTACGCCTTTCCCCTCGCTCCGGACAGGCTCTCCTGGGCGGCCGGGTTTACCGAAACGATCCGACATTTTCACGTTATCGTGGACCACCCCGAGATGGCCCCCGCTCTCGACTCCGCGGGGAGGTCGAGGGGGATCCGTTTTTCCGTTTTTTTAAAAGTCGATCCGGGGTACGGCCGGGCGGGCGTCGATCCGCAGAATCCGGCAAGCCTCGAGACGGCGCGGCGGCTTCACGATTCACGAGCCGTTGATTTCAAGGGGATCTTAACGCACGGCGGACACGCGTACCGCTGCGCCGGTCCGGGCGAGATCGTCGAGGCGGCGAAGCGGGAGAGGGATGTGATGGTGCGCTTCGCCGGTCTCATTCGCGAGAACGGCATACCCTGTCCCGAGGTGAGCGTCGGTTCCACGCCCACGGCCGTCCTCGGCGAGGGATGGGAAGGCGTGACCGAGATCCGGCCCGGGAACTATGTTTTCTTCGATAAGTTCCAGGCCGATATCGGCGCGTGCCGGCTCGACGACTGCGCCGCTTCGGTCCTGGCCACCGTGGCCGGCGTCTATCCGGAGCGAAACCGCTTGCTCGTCAACGCCGGAGCTCTCTCTCTTTCCTGCGATCGCGGCGCGGAACACCTCCGTGACGAGGCCGAATATGGCTGCGTGATCGGGCACCCCGATCTCAAGATCACGCACCTGTCCCAGGAACATGGGTTGGTCACGGCGGACGGACCGCTCCGCTTCGAGAACGATCTCCTCGGAAGCCGGTTCCGCATCATTCCCAACCACTCCTGCCTGGCGGCCGCTCTGTTTTCCGAGTATTACGTGGTGGAAAACGGCGAGGTCGTGGACCGCTGGATGCCCGTCCGCGGAAGGTAGTGCGGGCGGAAGGCAGTCATGGAATGATATGGAACGAAGCGCGATTCGAATAGGAGACAGTCATGAGCGAAGACGAACTGGTGCGGTTTCTCGTTGCCAAGGATCTGATCCATGCCGAGATCATCAAAGGCCTGCTCGAATCGAGCGGCATCCCCTGTTTCATCCGCGACAAGGGACAGCTCAAGACTTGGCCCCATGCCGCCCGAATCTGGACAAGCGGCGTCGTCATGGAGGTTCCGGCGTCTCGGCTCGAAAAAGCGCACGAGATATACGATGCCGCCCGCGAAGCGGGCAAGCTCCTCGATGAAAACTTCGAGATCAACGGGGATAACGGAAAGTTGTACTAAAAAACATTTATGTTATAATCCCTGCAGCACTCGATTCGGATCGCAGCAACACGGCATACCCAAGGAGCGTCGGCATGAATATCAAAACGATTCACCTTCTCCCCCTTCTTCCCTTGCTCATGGCGGCCGGCGCCGGCCCGGACGGCAGGATCGATGACGAAGCCCCCCTTCTCCTCGCTGCGCGGGCGAACCGGCAGAGCGACGTTCCCGGAACGAACGGACCGGGATCGCTGAGAGCGGGGAGCGGCAACGAGCTCTTCTACTACACGGGAGGCGACAACGCGGAATGCGTCCGTTCCATTCCGGACGTGACCGGCGACGGGCTCGATGAGATCGTTGTCGCTTTCGGCTGGATGCAGAGCAACGAGAACCTCTACTGCTTCGACGGGGCAAGCTCGGGAACGGCCACCGTGGTCTGGAAGCTCGAAACCCTCGACGGAGTATCGGGCGGATACTTCTACGGCGACCAGTGCCTGGCGCCCGCATCCGACGCGGACGGAAACGGCTATGCCAATTTCCTGGCGGGCACGGCCGGCGGCGGCCGGACGGCGTACAATATGGACGGCGTGGACGGGGCGACAGTCTGGAAGCTCGACCTCTACACGACCCCGGCCGACGGATGGATCTACTCGCTCTGTGAAATGAACGACGTCACGGGCGACGGTGTTCCCGAAACCGCCTTCGGAGCGGGATCGAGCTCGGATTCTGTTTACATGGTGGACGGCGCGAGCACGGGCTCGCCCGCAACCCTTCTCTGGCAGTACCAGGCCGGCGACGCCGTCTATTCGGTCCGCGACCTGGGCGACGTCAACGGCGACGGCGGCCACGACGTCCTGGCTGCGATCGGCGACAACGTCGACCTCGTGATCTGTCTCGACGGAGGCACACCGAATCCCGGGGGAAACGTTCTCTGGCAGTACGACCCCTCGAAGAGCGTCTTCGCATGCGGCGTTCTTCCCGACATCACGGCCGACGGCATCGACGAAGCCCTGGCCGTTCTCTGGACATCGGACGGGAGCGCCGTGAGGTGCCTGAACGGCGCCGACGGGTCCCACATCTGGTCGAGCTCGGATGTGGGCTCCTACGGCATGGCCGTCCATGTTCTCGAGGACGTGACCGGCGACGGCTGCGATGAGGTGATCGTCTCGTCGTGGGACAATGCCGTCACTCTCCTCAGCGGCGAGGACGGGAGCCTCGTCTGGGAGACCGAGGTGGGAACGGTGAACGGCGGCGACGTCTGGACCGCGCGCGCCATCGACGACCTGAACGGCGACGGCCGCCAAGACGTGATCGCCGGTTCCTTCGACTATCACGTCTATGCCATGGACGGCGACAGCGGGGAGGTCTTCTGGTCTTTCAACACGAACAACCGCATCTACAGCGTCTATCCCGCGGGCGACCTGAACGGCGACGGCCGGCCCGAGGTCGCCGTCGGGACTCAGGACACGAACAACAGCAGGGTATTCCGCCTCCTCGAGGGGGACGCCGACATCCCCTGGCCCGGCCTAACCCTCATCGGATCGGGCGCCCTGGGATCGCCCCTTTCCATCGAGGTCGCGGGCAACGCGGGGTGGACGGCCTATCCCCTGGCGAGCAGCGGGACGGGAAGCACGCCCGTGCCGCCTTTCGGGATCCTCGAGCTCGCCCAGCCCGTGATCAAGCTGACGCGCGGCCCGATCCCCCAGGACGGTCCCTATCTCCTGACCGAAACGATCCCGACCGACCCCGGCCTGGCGGGGAGGACTTTCTATTTCCAGGCCCTCGTCTTCACCACGGGACCCCTGGAAGGCTCGTTCACCGATCTCGAGAGCCTCACCCTGTTCTGATCCGGCTCTGATCGAAGGCTTACGTCTTTCCGCCGCAGCACTTCTTGTATTTTCGGCCGCTTCCGCAGGGACAGGGATCGTTCCGGCCGATCTTGGCGCCGTCCGGCCCGCCGGCCCGGGCCGGGCTCCCGGCTTCGCGTTCCTTTGCCTGGTTTTCTTTCCACTTTTCAGCGAGTGCGAGCAGGCGTTCGTGGGCGTGTTCGAAGAAGGCTTCGAAGGAGGAGCAGAAGTGGTTCGGGTCGGAACCCGCCCGGTTGGGCATGTGGTCCTTGGGGCATCCGCCCCGGCAGTATTTCAGCCAGGGGCAGGGACCGCACCGGGAGGGGAGCCGTGCTTTCTCCCGGCCGAACCGGTTCTGTAGTGTCGAGTTGAGCATCTCGACCAGGGCGCCTTCCCGCACGTTGCCGAGCTTCCATCCCGGCTCCACGAAGAAATCGCAGGAATAGACGTCGCCGTTGTGCTCCACAGCCACATAGACGCCGCACTCTTCGAGAAGGGTGCACTCGGGCGGCCTGACGCCCGCGTAGGTGTGAAAGACCGAGTCGAAGAAGCGGACCGACGTGGCGGGGGCGTCCTCTTCGAAGTCGGCGAGCCAGAGATCGAAAAGGGTGCAGAGGAATTCGCCGTATCGATCGGGAGGCGCCGAGAAGGGCGCGACATGGCCCGCGGCGTCCCTCTCCACGACGGGGATGAACTGCATGAAGGTCAGGCCGATCTCCTTGAAGAATCGGTAGCTCTCTTCGGGGAAGCGGACCGAGTGGTCGTTGACCGTGGCTAAAGCGTTCACGGAAACGCCGGCGTCGAGCATGAGCCGGGCGCTCTCCCTGACCCGGGACCATGATCCCCTGCCGCTTCCGAGGAAACGGTAATGGTCGTGAACGTGCTCGGGCCCGTCGAGCGAGAGCCCGACGAGGAAGGAGTATTTTTTCAGGAAACCGGCCCACTCCCCGTCGATCAGGAGGCCGTTCGTCTGGAGCCCGTTTCCGACGGAGTGGCCGCGGCCGTATTTCTTCTGCAGCTCCACGGCCTTTTCGAAGAAGGGGAGTCCCATGAGCGTGGGCTCGCCCCCCTGCCAGCCGAACGAGACCGTCGTGATCGGCTGGGACATGACCTGCCGGACGATCTCTTCCAGGACCTCGCTGCTCATCCGGTGTGTTTTCGCGCCGGGGTAGAGCGCGCTCTTTTCGAGATAGAAACAGTAGGCGCATTCCATGTTGCAGTCGGGCCCGGCGGGCTTGATCAGGACCGATTCGAGGTGCTTTCGCGGGGACGCCATGGCTTCATTCCTGGATCGTTTCGATGAGGCATTTTACACCGTGGGGAGCGCCGCTCCGAGGAATATTCGTTGTCGATCCGGGCCGCGGGCAGGGCGCCGCGCTCTCAGCGGTAGAGGGATTTTATTGGGATGGTTTTTTTCTCCAGGTCCCTTCCAGAAACCGAGACCTTGAGAACCTTCCCCCCGGTGCGCTGGAAGAAGAGGATCGTGATCGGGTGGAGACCCGCTCCGAGCGCGATCTCGCCCCATTTCTCCTTCGGGCCGTGCAGGCCGTCGTTGTCGACAATGAGCTCGTCGGCGATGAAGAGCCGGCTCCCGTCGTCCGAGTCGATAAAGAAGCGGTAGACCGCGCATTCGGGAACTTCGACGAAGCCCGTGAAGCGGAGTCCGAAGTGCTCGTCCCTTCGGCGCGTCTCGAGGCCGATCGTTTCCAGAGTCCCCGACGCGGCGGGCTCGATCCGGTCGAAGTCGGGCAGAACGGTCCAGTCCCCCTCGAAGTACTCGTACCGGAGCCCCTCTTTCGCATCGGCCGCTCTGAGCCCGGGGCGGGGAGGGACCTTTTCGAAGAACGCTTCCCGGACGCCGCTGACCGGCTCTCCATCGCGGAAGAGGCCTGCCGAGACCAGGGCCGAGCGGGTCAGCCGGATCGGTTCGGAATAGAGGGGGGAGGCCGGGGCGGGCGTGCTCTTGTCGAGGGTGTAGCGGATCTCGGCGCCCGGCGCTTCGGTCGAGAGGACGACGTCGAGGAAGTCGACGAAGATCGGGGAGAGGGCTTCGAGGCGGGGCGGGTCGATCACCACGGGCCGCCCGTCGATTTCGAGCACGATCACCGAGTCGACGGGATCGGGAGGAGCGGGGGGAAGCTCGATGACCACGTCGAGGTTCCGCCGCTCGTAGCGCAGCCGCTTTTTCTTGCTGCAGAAGATGGTGGATCCGGTTTTTGTCAGGATCTCTTCTCCCGATCGGAGTTGTGCGCTTCTCACCTTGTTGTCCAGCCCGGGGACGACGAGCTTTCCGCCGGCCGGCCAGTCGAAGACATGGAGGTAGAGAAGGCTCGTCATCCCTTCTTTGCGGATCCGGGCGGTGCACCGGCCCCATTCGAGCTCCTTGAAGGGGCCGGCCGTGGTGCCGTAGATCGATTCGGAGTTCACGGCCATCCACTTGCCGATCGCTTTAAGCCGCTCGACGCAGGGCTCGGGAAAGAGCCCCTCCGCGGTGGGACCCACGTTGAGGAGGAAGTTCCCGCCCTTGGACGCGATGTCGACGAGCTTGCGGATCAGGTCCTTCGCCGGCTTCCAGTTGTGGTCGTTCTTGTTGTAGCCCCAGTGGTTGTTCATTGTCATGCACGTCTCCCAGTCCACACCCGGCAGGCCGGTGGCCGGGATGCGCTGTTCGGGTGTGCCGAAATCGCCCGCGTAATCGCCCGACCGGGTGGTGCCTTCCATGCCGGCGCGTCCCTTGTCGACGCGGTTGTTGATGATGATGTCGGGCTGGAGGGAACGGACATAGTCGTAGAGCTCCTTCCCCTGCTCGTGCGTCCATGTCCCTTCCCACTCCCCGTCGAACCAGAGGACGCCGATGGGGCCGTAGTCGGTGATGAGCTCTTCGAGCTGTTTCTTCATGTGGGCCGCGTAGCGCTCGAAGCGGGCTCCCTCGGCAGAGCGCTTCTCCCAGCCCCGGCGGGGGAGATAGTCGGGGTGGTGCCAGTCCATGATCGAGTGGTACCAGCAGATCTTCAGGCCATGGCGGCGGCAGGCGTCGGCCAGCTCTTTCAGGATGTCGCGCTTGAAGGGCGTGGACATGACGTCGTAGTCGGTCTCCTCCGAGTCGAAGAGACAGAAGCCGTCGTGGTGCTTGCTCGTGATGACGATGTATTTCATCCCCGCTTCTTTGGCGATGCGCGCCCATTCGTCGGCATCGAACTCGACGGGATCGAACCGCTTCACGAGCCGGTCGTACTCTTCCACCGGAATCCGGGCCGTGTGGCGGATCCACTCTGCGTGGTTCGTCTCTCCCTTCCACTCGCCGGCCGGGATCGCGTAGAGCCCCCAGTGGATGAAGAGGCCGAAGCGCGCCTCGCGCCACCAGTCGAGGCGGGGATCGCCGTCGCTGATGAAGCCGAGCTCTCTGTGGCTGGATGGTTCCGGACCGGTGCAGGCGGTTCCGGTCAGGAGCAGCGCCGGAAAGAGCGCGAGAAGAAGAGCCGTCGATATCGTCGAATGTTTCATTATTGCTCCTTTCGGGCCGGCAACGATGCTGTTTGCAAAGCCGCCATCTCGTCGAGTTCGCAGAGCCGAAACCGAACACTCACGATGTAAGGTTTTTGGCCCTTTGTCCAGTGGCCGTAGGTCGTGGCCACGAAAATCCTGCTGGGAAGAAGCTCCAGTCCGGGGTAGGCGCAGTCCCATCTGTGATGATTGTCCATGAAGCGGACGCGGTATTCACCCTCCCGCCCCGCGACGATGTCTTCGAATCTGCCGACCCAGCCGACCCAGTCCCCCTGGGTCGCGCTCTCGTTGGCCGTGTCGCGGAAGGTGGCCACGATCCGGCCGTCGGGCGCGTAGCGAAGCTTGTGGCGGTCACCGGTCAACGACGCGGGGAGCTCGCGCGGCTCGGTCCAGGTCTTCCCCTCGTCCGAGGAGAAGATGACGTGCGAATTGCGGACACGGTGGTTTTCGCGCATCAGGGCCGCGATCGTTCCCCCGTCGGGCGAGCGGATCGTGCCCGGTTCGCAGAGCCCCACATCGGAACGGGACAGGATCGCGTCCGGCTTGCTCCATGTGAGACCCCCGTCACGCGACAAGGTCTTGTAGACAGTGAAGGTCCGCGTCGCTTTTCCTCCGCCGCTGATGAATCGGCCGTCGTCGTGGAAGAGGGCCATGTAGCGACCGGGCTCCCTGAGCGGGACCACGTCCCCCATGGCCACGATCCCGCCGAAATCACCGATCGGTTCGAGCTCGGACCATGTGGCGCCGTCGTCTTCAGAGATCGACATGCGGATCGGGTAGAGGCCCGAGAAGAGGATGAGGCGCTTTCGACCCTCTTTATCGATCACGCGATGGATGGTAGGCACTTCCTGGGACGTTTTCCACGATTCGGGCGTGGGGAGGCGGCGTGACCAGGTGAGGCCTCCGTCGGTGCTCCGCTTCATGACGACGGCGCCTCGGCCGTGTCCCTTGGGGTAGACGCAGATCATCGTCTTTCCGTCCTCGAGGAGAACCGTCGCGGGGTGGCCGAGGTATTGCTCCTCTTCCTTATCGACCACGACCCGGCGCGACTCGTCGGCCGCTAGATCGACGACGGGGATGGTGTAACCGCGCGAAAGGGAAGCCGGCTTTGAAGAAGCGCTGGTGACGGCCTCGGTGGGAGCGCAGGACGAAAGAAGTGCCAGAAGGAGAAGTTCCGTCTGGATGGTGTGCTTCTTCATCATTGTGATCCCTTTTGTTTCTCCGAAGCCCGGCGCGGTGCGGACACCGATATCAGCCCGAGTGATACATTATGAGGGAAAGGCGCGGTTATTTGAACCGGTTGAATAGAATAAAGGTTTTTGATGCAACGCAATTGAGATTGAGTTTTCCATAATCCGTGGATAATAAGGTGGATCGAGTGGTTGGAGAGGGACAGACGCGGAAGATGGAGCCGGAGTCATGGAAATCATCGTTCAGCCCGATGCCGGCGCGGCCGCCCCGATCGCAGCCCGCATCGTGGCACGTCTGGTGAGGGAGAAACCCGGCGCCGTGCTCGGCCTGGCTACGGGAGTGTCGCCCGTCGGGCTTTATGAAGAACTGATCCGCATGCACCGCGAGGACGGGCTCGATTTCAGCCTCGTTACCACGTTCAATCTCGACGAGTACGTCGGTCTTCATCCGGATCATCCCCGGTCCTACAGCCGATCCATCCGAGAGAGCTTTCTCGACTCGATCAACGTGACGAAGGAAAACATCCACATTCCCGACGGCATGGCCGACGACATACTCGCCCTCTGCGCGCGCTACGAGAACGAGATCGCCCGGGCCGGCGGCGTCGATCTCCAGATCCTGGGGATCGGTGCCGACGGGCATATCGCCTTCAACGAACCGTCATCATCACTCGGTTCGAGGACCCGCATCAAAACCCTCACCGAACAGACGAGAAAGGACAACGCCCGGTTTTTCGATAAAGAAGAGGACGTACCCCATCACGTGATCACCATGGGTGTGGGCACGATCATGGAAGCGCGCACCTGCCTCCTTCTCGCTTTTGGGAAGAAGAAGGCGCAGGCCGTGGCCGCCGCCCTGGAGGGGCCGGTGACAGCCATGGTTCCGGCTTCGGTCTTTCAGCTCCACCCGGCGGTCAAGGTCATCCTCGACGAGGACGCGGCCTCCGGACTGGCGAGGAAAGACTATTACAAGTGGGTCTATGACAACAAGCCGGACTGGCAGGGTTTCTGACTTCAACGGGAGACAGGAGATGAAGAATCATGATCCACTCGACCGGCAGGTCGAAACCGGCGACCGGCAGGTCGAAATCGGCGACCGGCAGGTCGAAATCGGACTGCGAATGGAGAATCAAATCCTCAGGCAAAACGCGGTCCTGAACGGGATCAACAAGGTTTTTCAAGAGGCGCTGGTCTGCGAGAGTGAGGAGGAAGTCGCCAAAAGGTGTCTCGCCGTTGCCGAGGAGCTGACGGAAAGCAAGTTCGGCTTCATCGGTGAAATAAATGCGTCGGGTCGCTTCGATGCGACGGCATTGAGCAACCCCGGATGGGATGCCTGCAAGATGCCGAAATCCGATGCGGCTAAGCTGCTCAAAGACATGGAGATCAGGGGGATCTGGGGGAGCGTGCTCCTGGCCAAGCGATCTCTCATCGTCAACAACCCCGCCTCTCATCCCGACAGCAAGGGGACACCAGAAGGCCACCCGCCGATCATGACTTTTCTCGGTGTTCCTCTCAGTGAAGGGAGGAAGACGATCGGCATGATCGGTCTGGCCAACAGGGAATCCGGCTATGATCTCGGTCATCAGCAAGACATCGAGGCTCTCTCGGTGGCTTTCACGGAGGTTCTGCACCACAAGCGGACCGAGAGGGAGCTGCGGAAGTCGGAAGAGCGTTTCCTGCAGATAGCCGAGAATGCCCAGGAATGGATCTGGGAGGTTGATGCCGAAGGCTTGTACACCTACTCGAGTCCGACGGGTGAAAAGGTCCACGGTTACACGTCTGATGAGGTCGTGGGCAAAAAACACTTCTTCGATTTCTTCCGCCCGGAGGACCGTGAAAAATTGAAGAAGGCCGCTTTCGAAGTGTTCGCCCGAAAGCAGTCGTTCCGCGAATTTCCCAATCGTAACGTGCGCAAAGACGGTAAAACCGTCTGGCTCTTGACGAGCGGGGTTCCTCTCGTCGACAGGGAAGGAAACCTTCTCGGTTACAGGGGAGCGGACATGGACATCACGGAGCTCAAACGGATCGAGGAGGAACGCCGGAACCTGGAGGCTCAGGTTCAACAGGTCCAGAAGCTGGAGAGCCTGGGCGTCCTGGCCGGCGGCATTGCCCATGATTTCAACAACCTCCTCATGGGGATTCTGGGAAACGCGGACCTGGCGCTCACCGATCTCTCGCCGGTCTCCCCGGTCCGGGACAACATTAAAGAGATCGAAATAGCCGCCCGCCGCGCCGCCGAGCTCAGCCGTCAGATGCTGGCCTATTCCGGCAAGGGAAGGTTTGTTGTCGAACCGATCGATCTGAACAGTGTCGTTGAGGAGATGACACACCTTCTCGACGTCGGTATTTCGAAAAGCGCTGTTCTCAAATACAACCTGGCCGACAACCTGCCCGCTGTCGAGGCCGACGCAACCCAGATCCGCCAGATCGTCATGAACCTGATCACCAACGCCTCGGATGCCATAGGCAAAAGGAGCGGTATTATCTCGATCAGCACGGGTGCAATGAATTGCGATCGGAACTACCTGAACGAAACATTTTACAAAGAAAAACTTCCCGAAGGTTTCTATGTCTATCTGGAAGTGGCGGATACGGGCGGCGGCATGGACGAGGAGACACAGGTCAAGATCTTCGATCCCTTCTTCACGACGAAGTTTACGGGGCGTGGTCTGGGGTTGGCCGCTGTCCTCGGAATCGTCCGTTCGCACGGGGGGGCGATCAAAGTCTACAGCGAGCCGGGCAAGGGCACCACGTTCAAGGTGCTGTTTCCGGCCAGTGAAAAGCCGGCTGAGTCGATAGGATCGGAATTTTCGGGTGTAGAGGATTGGCAGGTCGGCGGGACCGTTCTCCTGGTGGACGATGAAGAAACGGTTCGTTCCGTAGGAAAGAGTATGCTGGAAAAGATCGGTTTTCGGGTCCTCGTCGCTTCGAACGGCCGTGAAGCGGTGGGAATCTTCCAGGAGCACTCAAAAGAAATAGTCTGCGTCCTGCTCGATCTCACGATGCCGCACATGGATGGTGAAGAGACGTTCCGCAACCTGGGCCGGATCAAGAAGGGCGTCCCCGTGATTCTGTCCAGCGGATACAACGAGCAGGATGTGGTGAACCGGTTTGCCGGCAAGGGTCTTGCGGGATTTATACAGAAGCCATACCAGGTCGCGAGCCTTGCGGCCAAACTGCGGGAAGTGCTGAGGGAATGAGAAGGATCTTTATCGAGTAATCGAGGAAGGCCGACATGAAAAAGAACACGAAATCGGGTGAACGGAACAGGGAACAGGACCGCAGAGATTTTCTGAAGATGAGCGCGGCCGTCGGTCTCGGCACGGCCGCCGGCCTGGGCGCGGCCTTGGGTGGCGTGAGCCTGTCCGGATGTGCCGGCCCCGGCCGCGGACCCGCACCGGCCGAGCCGATGAGGGCGCCGCCCATGGAGCGCGTCCGGATCGGCTACGTGGGTGTGGGCGGCATGGGACAGGCCCACGTGAGGAACCTCCTCAAGATCGACGGGGCCGAGATCCGGGCCGTCTGCGACATCGTGGAAGAAAAAGTCAGGAAGGTGCAGGGTTGGGTCGAGAAGGCGGGGCAGCCCAGACCGGCCGGCTATTTCCGCGGGGACCATGATTTCGAGCGGATGTGCGACGAGGAGGATCTCGACCTGGTCTATAACGCCACACCCTGGAAGTGGCACGTTCCCGTCTGCGTCGCCGCCATGAAGGCGGGCAAGCACGCGGCCACGGAGGTGCCGGCCGCGGTCACCATCGACGAGTGCTGGGAGCTCGTCGAGACGTCGGAAAACCTGAACAAGCACTGCGTCATGATGGAGAACTGCTGCTACGGCCGCACCGAGCTCCTCGTTCTCAACATGGTGCGGCAGGGGGTGCTGGGCGAGATCGTCCACGGCGAGGCCGGCTACCTCCACGACCTGCGCGCCCTCAAGTTCAGCGATCACGGAGAGGGGCTCTGGCGGCCCTGGCACTCGATCCACCGGAACGGCAACCTCTATCCGACCCACGGCCTCGGCCCGGTGGCCCAGTGCATGAACGTCAACCGCGGGGACCGGTTCGACTACCTCGTCTCCATGAGCTCCGTTTCGAGGGGCCTGAACCTCTATGCGGCCGAACACTTCGGCCCCGGCGACGAGCGCGCTCTCCGGAAGTACGCTCTGGGCGACGTCAACGTCAGCCTGATCAGGACCGTCAAGGGGCGGACGATCTATCTCGTTCATGATTGCGATCTGCCCCGGCCGTACAGCCGCATCAACCTCGTGCAGGGGACGGGCGGTATCTTCAGCGGGTATCCGGACAGGATCCACATCGAGGGAAAAAGCCCCGGCCACCAGTGGGAGCCGATCGACAAGTACCGGAAGGAGTACGACCATCCCCTCTGGAAGGAGCTGTCCGACGCGTCGCGCGGCGCCGGTCACGGCGGCATGGATTTCATCGAGGACTACCGTTTGATCCAGTGTCTCCGGGAAGGAATTCCCTTGGACATGGACGTCTACGACGCAGCCGCCTGGAGCGTTGTTTCCGAGATGACAGAGCGCTCCGTGGCGAACCGGAGCCGGTCGATTGACTTCCCCGATTTCACCCGGGGTCGATGGAAAACAAACGCTCCCCTCGGTATCGTCAGGGCGTGACGGCATGACAGGCGATGCGATCCGGCGGGATCGAAATCCGCCGTCCTGGCAGGATCGAAAACAGGAGCATGGAAAAGGGAACGAATTGAGGCTGATCACGTTCATTCTCGTCTGGCTCGCGGGAGCCTGTGTCCTCTGGGCGCCTGAGGCCGCGGCATGCCGGTACAACATCCGGGACACGGCCTTTGTCACCTTCAGCCACGAGAGCTACCGCCTCATCATATTCACGAACAGCCGGACACCGGCAAAAACCATCGAGTTTTTCGAGACCGCTGCCCACGTTCTCCTTCCCGACAGCAATGTCCGCTTCGAGATCATTGACGCCGATAGAGAAACCGACCATCCCGCGCTGCGGTTTCGGCCTCCTTTTAGAGAAGAGTCGGGCTGCTCCATGATCCTCGTCCCGCCCTTCACTGACTGTTGTCCCCGTGTCTTTACCCTTCCGGAACCGGCGAGCAATGGGGGGGACACTGTCCGGACCGCTATGGAAGGGGCAATTCTTTCACCTATGCGAAGCGAGATCGCGGCCCGTATCGTCGAATCATTCGGCATCGTTCTTCTCGTGGAAGGCGAAGACGCGGGCCTCAACAGCCGTGCCCGCGCCGTGATCTCCGAATCGATCGAATCGATCAGGGAGATGCTTCCCCGGTTTCCCAGGCCCGTGCACGCGCCGGGCCCGTTGGAGGAGCCGCCCCATCTTCTTGTCGTACCGCGCGAGGTGCAGGAGGCGGAATCGGTTCTCCTCTGGAGCCTCGGCCTCGGCGAGAGGGATACGAGCGGGCCCGTGGTCGCCGTGCTCCACGGCAGGGGGCGGCGAATCGGCCCCATGCTGCGGGGCGAGAGGATCTCCGTCCAGGCCCTGGCCGGGATCCTGTCCGTCATCGGCCGGGACTGCGACTGCGCACTGCCCGGCAGCTGGATCACGGGCCGGACGATCCCGCTCAGGTGGGATGAGGCGAGCCGGACCGCCGCGGCCCGCGTGCTCGGCTTCGACCCCGAAAGCCCCATGGTCAGGAGGGAGGTGGGTCTCATTGTGGGCAATGGTCCGGGGAAGGGAAATTTCGATCCGGCCGGAAGCACGGACGATCCCCTCTTCGGTTACCGGGAAATCGAAATCACCTTTGATAATATCGACCCTGTCGGTTCCGATAATGTCGGTCCCGGCGTTGATGGAACCAGCCATGAAGAGGATCGGGCTTCGAGTAATGAGGAAAGTTCCGGGGAGAGCTACACAATGCTCGGCATCGTCGTCTGCGCCATTGCCGTGATCGTTCTTATCTGGGGGATCGTTCTCCTCGGCCGGGCCCCGGGGAGGACGACCTGATGATACCGGGCCTGATCGTGAAGGAGATCGCGTTTCGCAGGGTCAATTTTCTTCTCAGCCTGCTCGCCGTGATAACGGCCGTGGCCCTTTTCGTCTCCGTGATCACCACGGGCCGGGCATCGGAGCGGGAGACGACGCGTCTCATGCGCGACATGGGCCTCAACCTGCGCATCATCCCTGCGGGCACGGACGAGAACGCCTTCTGGGACAGGGGTTTTTCCGACCTGACCATGCCCGAGGAATATGCCCGTATGCTCGCCGATCACGGCGGGATCGGCTCGAACCATATCACGGCTTTCCTGGTGCGCACGATCGAGTGGCGCGGGCAAAAGGCGCTCCTGACCGGAATCGCACCCGAGGTCTTTCCCCCGGGGAAAAAGAAACCTCCCATCATCGACGCGATCGAACCCGGAACGGTCTACGTGGGACGCCAGCTTGCCCAGAGCCTCGAGATCCGTCGGGGAGAGAGTGTGATCATTCTAGGAACGAAGCTTCGAGTCGCCGGTTGCGGGCCGGAAACGGGCACGGACGACGACATCCGTATTCAGTGCCGCCTGAGCGACGTTCAGGAGATGCTCGGCCTGCCCGGCCGGATCAACGAGATCAGAGCGATCGACTGTCTCTGCAGCGGTTCCGGGGAAGAGCCGCTTGCCCGGCTCCGTTCCGAGCTGGCCCGGATCCTTCCCGACACCGAAGTCTTCCTGCTCGGCGCCAAGGCCAGAGCGCGGCGCGAACAGAGAATCATGGTGCGTGATACATTTGCCGGAATCGTCTTCCCACTCGTTGTTGTTGTCGCCGCGGTCTGGATCGCTCTCCTCTCCATGCTGAATGTCCGCGAGCGCCGCATCGAGATCGGCATCATGCGCGCCCTCGGCTATGGCGGCGGTGGGATCGCCCTCCTCTTTCTCGGCAGGGCTTTTCTCATGGGCGTTGCCGGGGCCGGAATCGGCTTTGCCGCCGGCACGGCGCTGGCGCTCGGATTCGGGCCCGACGTTTTCAAGGTGACGGCCGTCGGTATCCGCTGTGACTGGACGCTCCTGGCCTGGTCCCTGGCGGCTGCACCCCTTCTTTCCTGCCTGGCCGGTTTTGTACCCGCCATGGCGGCCGTGACACAGGATCCCGCTCTTTCCCTGAGGCAGGAGTAGAAATGTTTCGTCTCGATAACGTGAGCAAAACATTCCGCGCTGCGTCGGGCGAGGTCCGCGCGCTCGACGGGGTGGATCTTGAGATCGAAAAAGGAAGCTTCACCGTGATCCGCGGGCCTTCGGGGAGCGGCAAGACGACGCTGCTCCTCGCTCTGGGCGGCATGCAGCGCCCCACGAGCGGCGGGGTCTTCGTTGACGGAAGGGATATTTACGCCCTCCGATCGCGGCAACGCGCGCTCTTCCGGAAGACCGGCATCGGTTTTGTCTTTCAGATGTACCACCTCGTTCCCTACCTGACCGTTCTCGAGAACGTTCTTCTCGCGACGGGCCGGAACGCGGACCGGGATCGATTCGCCCGGAATCTGCTCGATCGTCTCGGCCTCATTGATCGTCGGGATCACAGGCCCGCCTGCCTGAGCGCGGGCGAGAAGCAGCGCGCCGCGATCGCGCGCGCCCTGGCCAACAAGCCAGCGGCAATCCTGGCCGACGAACCGACGGGCAACCTCGATCCCGACAGCGCCGGCGACGTAATCGGCCGCCTGGACCGATTCCGGAAAGAGGGCGGCACCGTCGTGGTCGTGACTCACGGTGCGGCCTCCGACAGCCGCGCCACGCGGATCATTCACCTGCGCCGGGGCCGGATCGTCGAAAACAGAGAGCAGGGAAAGCAGGAATGAAAAAGAAATCCACAAAAACACCGATCCTCACTTCCTTTCTTGTGTTTTTCTTCGTTGCGGCGGCTTTGGCGTTAGAGGGTGCGGAATGGCCCACGTACCTCTGCGCAACGGCGTGCACCGGCGACTGGCCCGCCTTCGGTCACGACAACGGCCGCAGTACGGTCACGCCGGAGGCGCTCGATCCCCCGCTGAAGAAAGCCTGGACGCACAGGCCCGCGCTTCCCCCGCAACCCGCCTGGCCCGCTCCGGCCACGGCCGACTTCTGGCACTACAAGCACGGTCTCAATCCGCGCAATGTCTGTGACCGCGCCTTTCACGTCGTTGCGGCCGGGGGGCGTCTCTTTTTCGGTTCTTCCGCGGATGACAGGATCGTCTGTCTCGACGCGGCTACGGGGGAAACGGTCTGGTCCTTCTTCACCAGTGGTCCCGTTCGGTTTGCGCCCGCTCTGAGCAAGGGCAGGGTCTATGCCGGTTCGGACGACGGGCTCGTTTACTGTCTCGACGCAGAGGATGGACGCCTTCTCTGGAAGCACAAACCCTCCACACCGGACCGCTGCGTGATCGGCAACGGGCGGATGATCTCAGTCTCGCCGGTGCGCACCGGTGTGGCCGTTGACGGCGGCGCCGTCTATTTCTGCGCCGGGATCTTTCCGAAAGAGGGCGTGGTGGCCGCTGCCCTCGACGCCGGAACGGGGAAGGTGCTCTGGGAGAAGAGCTGCGATTTCTCCCCCCAGGGTTACATCCTCGCTTCGGCCGGGCGGCTCTACGTGCCCACGGGCCGCGCATCGCCCGTTGTCGTTGACCGCAGGAACGGCGTTCTGCTCGGTTCCTTCGAGGGATCGGCCGGCGCCTATGCTTTAGTGACGGAGGGCATCGTTGCGTACGGCCCCGGCGACACGGGCCGGCTGAGCCTGTCTACTGCGGAGAGCCGCGACCACCTCGCCACATTCCCGGGTCTTCACATGATCATCGCCGGAACAAAGGCCGTACTTCACACGAAGACGCACCTCCGCGCCATCGACCGCGTCCGCACCCTCGAGATCGTGCGGCAGCGAAACGAGCTTTCCGAGAGGGCCAAGCGGATCGGGAAAGAGATCAAGGAGCTCGCAAAAAAGGGAGCGGGATCAAAAGTGCGGAAGCTCGAGGCCGATCTCGAAGCCGTAAAGAACGCCGTCGCGAAATGCGCCCGGGATATGGAGGAATGCGTCTTCTGGGAACGGGACTGCGCCTTTCCCTTCGCTCTGATCCTGGCCGGTGATGTGCTCTATGCCGGGGGGGATGGCGGCCTGGCCGGCTTCAGCGCTGAAGACGGAACCCTTCTCTGGAAGGCCGAGGTGCCGGGACGGGTCTACGGTCTGGCGGCCGCCAACGGGCGCCTTTTTGCCAGCACCGATGAAGGGACGATTCAGTGCTTCGTCGAGGAGCGATCGCTTTGAAGCGAGATCAAAAAAAGACAAGCCGAGCCGGCGAGATCTTTTTGTGCGTTCTCCTGGTCTTCTTTTTCGCCTCTTCCGCTGGGGCTGCGGAACGGGATTCCATTTCCGAAGAACCCGGTCCCCCCGGTGATGACGAGCTCGCCCTTCACTACGCCCGGGCCGCTGATAGGATCACCGAACTGTCGCCGGCGCGGAAAGGGTGGTGTCTCGTGCTGGGTTGCAGCGAAGGCCGACTGGCCCTGGAGATCGCCCGGCACACGGAGATGAGCGTGATCGCCGTTGACCCCGATCCCGGCGAGGTCGAAAAAGCCCGGCGAACCCTCGACCGGGCCGGCGTCTACGGCACGCGTGTCACCGTTCGCGAGGCAAAACCTTCGAAGATCCCCTTCCCCGATTACTTCGCGAACCTGATCGTGTCCGAAACGTCGCTTGCCGCCGGCCGGATACCCTGGCCGGCGGATGAGGTCTTCCGCCTCCTCAGGCCCTGCGGGGGCAGAGCCGTGATCGGACAGACCGGTGGATTTCCGGCCGCGGCCCGGCTCGATCGATCGCGGCTGAGAAGCTGGATCCGGCCCTTCCGGGCTATCTCCCGGATCGTCGACGAGAAGGGACTCTGGGCCGTTGTCAGCCGGGGCCCGCTCGACGGGGCGGGCGAGTGGACGCACACCTACGCCGATCCGGCCAACACGGCCTGCTCGAAGGACCGCTATGTTCACGGGCCGATGGAGATCCAGTGGTTCGGCCGGCCCGGCCCGCGCCACATGATCGACCGGCACCACAGGAACGTGCCTCCCCTCTACAAGAAGGGGCGGCTCTTCGTGCCGGGCGACGAGCGCGTCATCGTTCTCGACGCCTACAACGGCGCCCGGCTCTGGGACGTTGAAATCCCGGGATCGAGACGCCTCGGCGTCTTTCTCGACACGAGCAACATGGCAGTGGACGAAGAGCGCCTCTTTGTCGCTTGCGGAGACCGGTGCGCGACTTTCGACGTGGCGACGGGCGCGCCGGCCGGAACGTTCCGGATGCCCCGGCTCGTCGATGGGAGAGAGACCCACTGGTCCTACGTGGCCCGCGCGGAAGATCTCGTCTTCGGTACGGGGTGCCTTCCGGCCGCCTCGTACACGGAGACGAGCCGCGAAGCCGACGCCGCCCTCTGGTACGACAACATGTCGGTCGTGACGAGCCTCTGCTTCTTCGCCATGGATCTCGCCGGCGCTTCCTGGGAAACGTCTCCGCCGCCCCAGCCCGCCGATCCGAGATGGTCCTACAGATCGGGCGTCATCATCAACACGACGATCACCATCGGCAACGGCAGGGTCTACTTCATCGAAACGATGAGTCCGAAAGCGCTGGCCGATCCCATGGGCCGCATGCCGGCCCGGACCTTTCTCGAAGGCGACAGCTTTCTCACGGCCCTCGACGCGAAGGACGGCCGCGTCATCTACAGGAAGAAGGTCGACCTGAGCGACTGCCGTCTCATCGTCTACCTCAACCTGGGAGACGGAATGCTTCTCATGAGCGGATGCCGGTACGAGAAGAAGAAGCTCTGGTACTTCTTCTCCGCTTTCCGTGCGGCCACAGGGGAGTTGAAATGGCGGGCGAATCACGACTCGAACTACGATCCCGGCGGCGGCCACGGCGAACAGAACCGCCATCCCACGATCGTGGGCAGCAAGGTCTACACCTATCCCTACGCCTATGACCTGAAGAGCGGCAGGCGGCTCAAGGGCTACGCCTTTTCACGCGAAGGACACGGGTGCGGCGGCGTGTCGGCCTCGGCGGGCGCGCTCTTCTGGCGGGGCGGCAACCCCACGATGCGCGACCTCGGCCCGAAAGGTACTGTTCGCAAGATCAATCTTGTGAGCCGCCCCGGCTGCTGGATCAACATCATCCCGGCCGGCGGTCTCCTTCTCATCCCCGAGGCGAGCTCGGGCTGCACGTGCAGTTTTCCGCTCCAGACGTCCCTAGCCTATCGGCCGGCAGGTCGATAAGCTAGGTAAAAGTCACAACGCCCGTTCGGCGTCATTCGGTGCTCTTCGGGCTTGCTGTTCCCAGTCGGGCAGATAAAGGGACATCAAGCTCTTGAAGAGCCTGCCGTGGTTCGGTACACGCAGATGCAGGAGTTCGTGCACGATGACGTACTCTTGGAAATCACGACGATGTGCCAGCAGGTCCTTGCCGAAGCTCACCCATCCTTTGGGAGAACATGAAGCCCATTTGTGGCGCATCTTCTGGACTCTGATTTGAGTAGGCTGGACCTTGAGCTTTGCGGCCCAAGTACGAACGATCTCTTTGAAAGCTTCTGTTTCCTGCTGTTTTTTAATGATTTTTCTTCCGGTACTCTTCATTCTGCAGATATCCGAAACAAGCGACCAGCCAAAGCAACCATGCGGTCCTGGCCAACGAGTGGAATCAGAACTTTGTACAGTTCAGCCTTCAGCTGCCTGAGCTCAGCCACGTTATCGCAATGATTCGGAAAGCGGTCGAACAATCCTTTAATACCCTGCGCGGTTGATTCGGGTTCCGGAATATTTTCCTGTTTCAATGTCCAGTAAACGGCAAAGGTCGTACCGTCGACCTGCATTTCCGACTGGTGCTTCCGGGCCTCGACGATTTCCCGGATGAGGATCTCGATCTTCTTGAGGGCGTTCTCGGTGGAGAGCTGACGCTCGTCGTAGGCATCGAGAATTTCCTCTGCTCGATCTCCGATCGGTTTCAAGAAGGGGCTCGCTCTCTCTTCATCGCTCACTGTCGCCCGTATACTGTTGACGAGGTTGATCACCTTGGCGCCATCATACCCTCCGTTTTCTTTTATGGCCTTGAGCATTTCCTCGTCGATCTTCACAACGGGAAGCGTTGTGTCGAGTCCCGTGCTCTCGGCTTTCTCTCTCACGAGTTCCTTTGTCTTTCGTGCGACGTCACCGTACAGCTCGGTTCTTTTCTCGAAGGCGTTGCGAACGATCTGATAAAGCACTGACAAGGATCCGAAGTCATCGATATGATCCCTCAGATCCGGCGACGGAGAGAGAATCTCATAGAGAGTTTCGATCTGTTTGTAGATCTCATAGAACGCATTGCGCTGGTTTTTATCGATAAAAGTCTCTATGGCCTTTTCGACGGACTTGTCATCTACAGGGCCTTTGCATAGAGACAGGTATCTCTGCGCCGGTCCAGCCATCAACTCCTTGAAATTATCAAGAAGCAGATCCAGATCCTCGATGACGCCGCTTACGACGTCGGAATCGAAAGCCAGGGCCTTTTCCAGCTTCTCGAATATTCCGACGAAATCGATAACCAGCCCGCAGGGCTTCCGGTTCTTTTCGTCCCGCTCATAGGGGCGATTGACCCGGGCGATGGCTTGCAGCAGAACGTGATCGCGCATGGGTTTGTCGAGATACATGCAATAAAGAATTGGCGCATCGAAGCCTGTAAGGAGCTTGTCTGTTACAATGAAAATCTTTGGCAGCTTGTCCGGTTTCAGGTAGAGTTTCCGCGCTTTCTTCTCCGCGGCGGTGGTCACCTGATGCCGATATACGAGAGGATATTTCTCGCTGTCGTGTTGTGCAGTCGTGTATATCGGAAGTGAATATTCAGAAGGTAAGAACTTATCCAATGCTTCCTTGTAAAGAGCGCACGCCTCCCTGTCAACGGCAACTAGAAAAGCCTTATATCCAAGCGGTTCAACGTTTTCCCGGAAGTGTTTAGCCACGAACGCCGCTACCTGTTCAACGCGATCGTCCGACTTGAGGAAAGTTTTGAGTCGCATGGCGTGGTCGAGAATTTTGTTCAGCACGTCTATGTCGCTGATGCCTTCAACTTCGGCAAGACTCAGGAATTCCTCTTCGAGCTGTTCGCGCGGAACCCTGATTTTATTGGAGGCAAGTTTGTACCTCAATGGCTTTGTCGTGCCGTCCTTGATAGATTCCGCGATGGAGTACTTGTCGAGATAACCCTGTTCATCCTCCTTGCCGAAGACCTTGAACGTCCCCTTGCCGTAGGCCGTCTTGTCGATGGGAGTGCCCGTGAATCCGAGCAGCGTCGCGTTCGGCAGTGCGCCGAGCAGATAATTGCCGAGATCCCCGCCGGTCGTCCTGTGCGCCTCGTCGATCAGGACGAAGACGTTGTCGCGCGTGTTGATGTTTTTGGCAATGCCGTCGAACTTGTGGATCATCGACACGATCAGGCCGCGGAAATCCGAAGAGAGGAGTTCGCGGAGCCGTTGTTTGGTGGTGGCGTATTCAATACTGATGTTAAGAGACGACATTTCTCCAAGAATGCGTTCGACCCATCCGGCCAGTTGGCCTTCGAGTTCGTTGCGGTCGATCATGAGGATGACCGTGGACTTGCCGAAGATCTCCCTGTTTTGAAGGATCAACCGTGCGGCGGTGATCATGGTGAAAGTCTTGCCCGATCCCTGGGTATGCCAGATCAGGCCGGTCTTTCTGACCTTCTCAGCGCAGCGCGCAAGGGTCTTCTCGACAGCGCGTGTCTGGTGCTGGCGCAGGATCGTTTTCTGGAGCTCGTCTTCCTTGTAGAAAAAAAGAATCCACTCCTTGAGCATCGTGAGAAAGCGTTCGCGATCGAAGAATCGTTTCACCTTCTTTTCATAGTTGCCGGGTTCCTCGTCGCGCCAGTTGAACAGATTCTTCCGGTCCAGGTTCCACGTCGCCCCATAGTAGAAGTCGATCAAATGAGTCACGTCAAACACCTGGGGAGCGGTCAGCATCTCGGGCGTCTCGTGGTGGTATTCCCTGATCTGGATCAATCCCTCCTCGATACCCTTGACCTTCCTGGCGCTCTTGGTTTCGACGATAGCCACGGGGAGGCCGTTTATCAGGAACATCACGTCCGCGCGGTTCGTCTCCTGGCCGTTCGTGTACTGCCATTCATCGGTCACGTGAAAGACGTTGCGGTCCGCATTGCCGTAGTCCACGACCGTGACGTTGCGTTCCCGATTCTCACCCTCGTCAAAGACGCTCTGCTCGCCGCGCAGCCAGGCGAGGATCTCGGCATTGCCCTCGATCGTGTTGCGAACGGCTTCGATGCGCCCGATCACTTCATCGACATTGGCGGCCGTAATCAGGCCGGGATTCAGCTCGATAAGTTTCTCTTCAAGAACACGGTTGAAGAAAAGACCGCCTTCGCCCTTCCGCAGTGACAAGGCGTCCGATTGCGGAATGTAATTCCACCCGATCTCTTCCGCGTAGCGGATGAGGGGACTTTGGACACTTTGATGTTCCAAGGCAAAACCTGGATTCAATCTTCGCCCCATTTCAATTTAACCATCCTTCTTGCCTCCAGACGGATGTATGCCTCCCCCGTGCCACTCTCCTGTTGCCAACCAGATTTCATAGTGGAAAAGCCACTCACTTGTCCATGGAA
>CAZWHE010000048.1:0-24407 GCA_964633825.1 uncultured Phycisphaerales bacterium
CTGATGATCCGGCAATGAAAGCGGGATGCTTTCTGATCCTTCACGACAAGATCGTTTTTCTCCGCTCTTCCAATGGTCACCTCTCTCTGAGAGAAGGTTTTGCTGATGAATCCGCCGTCCTGGCGGACGAAATCGCCGTCCTGGCGGAGCCAGAGAGTGATGGCCGGGTTATTATCGGGGGAACCCTTCACAGCCTTTCTCCCTTGGTTATGCCGAGATCGAGGAGATCTTTCACATTCTCCATGACCATTGCAGGAGTAATGAGCTTCATACATTCGTGGTCCCTGTCGCACTCTTTTTTATGACAGGGCGCACAGTCCACATCAACGCGAACCACCCGCGTCTTATCCAGGTTGGAATCGGTATATGCGGGATTCGTCGGTCCCATCAATACGACAACGGGGATTTTGAAGGCCACAGCGATATGACGCGGCCCCGCATCAGTGGTGACGAGAATGTCGAGCCGGCGCATGACCGACTTGACGAGATCGAGGGGCAGAATCCTTAGCGACGTGTCGACAAGCGGGTGTCGGACCTTCTCGACGATGGACCGGGCGATCTCTTCTTCACCGGGACCGCAGAGGAGCAGAACGCGGCCGCCCAAATCCTCTCTGACTGCATCGGCAAGCCGGGCAAACCCTTCGGGAGTCCAGCACTTGGAGGGCCCGAACGAAGCCCCCACGTTCATTCCTACGAGCGGATGCGCCCCCGCGAGCCCTTCCCTTTCCAGGAACGATTCGGCTTTTTTTTCGTTCTCGCCGTCAACGGCCAGCTCGAGGTCCTCGCTCACGCCGGAATCTCCCCCGGCAAACCGCGCGATCCCGAGGTAGTATCCGGTCATGGGAGAAGGATTTTTTTTGCGTTTCCCGGCTGAAATCGAAATCGATCGATTGAGAAGCCAACCCCGGCCGTTCAAAGCATAACCGGTTCTGTTCCTCACGCCTCCAAGGAAAAAAACCAGGGCCGAAGAGAAGGAATTCGGCAGGAGAAGCCCCATGTCGAAGCGATGCGGACGAAGCGCGGCAGCTGCGGAAAGAACTCTCTTGCGCCCCGAATCCTGAAAGGGAAGAACTTCGTCAAAGGAATCGAGGCCCTTCAGAAGATCCAGAATCTTCGGTTTGCCCTGGAGAAAAATCCGGGATCGGGGAAAACCCAGCCTCAGCGATCGAAGCGCCGGTGTGGCCATGATCACGTCTCCCACCCAATTGGGAATCCTGACCACAATCTTGTGCCCTGATTTAGCGCTTTCGCTCACGATTCCGCCCTCTTGGCATAAGATACTTTTTATCAAAGGAATTATACCGCAAAGAGCCTGTGCGGTAACGCACAGTAAAGGGCTTATTTTTTATTCAAACCGAAAAGTAATCTCTCGAATCTGTCCACATGAAGGCCAAAGTGGTTTTTTCGTCCGAGAGAGGCTGCGTTTTTTCGAAAGCGCTCTCTCTCTGAACCGAGCACTTCGGCAAGGAAGCGGGCTGTTGCGTCTGCATCGCCTGGATCATCGAGGACAAAGCCCTCTCTTCCCTGGGTCATGAGCTCGGATGCGCCGTTGTACTTTGTTGTGACGACGGGGACTCCGGCTCCCAGCGCCTCGAGCGCCACGAGGGAGCAGGGGTCATACCAAGTGGGGTGGAGAAGGACATCGCTTGCCCCGTAAAGCCGTTCCATGTCATGCCGTTCCCCGAGAAAGCGTACAGATGATGAGAGACCGAGATCCTTTGCAAGGCGTTCATACCTTCGCGCTCTCTCTCGCCCGACAACGAGGAAAATGATCCGACTGTTTTTTTTATGGAAGGCGGCCAGGCCGCGGAGCGCCTGAGCAAGCCCCTTCAATCGAAAATTGTGCCCGCAGAACAGGACAACATCGCTCCCGTGAGGGATTTTCTCTTTACGGAGAAAGTCATGTCGATATCGCTCCCGGAGGCCGGGATGGAACCGGCCCGTGTCCACGCCGTTGTGTATCACGGCAACGGGGCATCCAAGCCGCTTCTCGACGGGACCCGCCGTCATTGCCGAGAGAGCGGCCACCCGGTGTTTCGGACCGGACCCGAGCAGAACCCGGTCACACCAGAGAAAGAAAAGGTTCTTCGGGCTGAAGAACTTTTTGAGAAGGAGAAGAAACGCCGGGGCTCCCGTTCGTCCCGCCTGCGACCGGGCAGCGCCTTTCAGAGATTCGATGTGGAGACCGCCGTGCGGCTGGAATATGTCGGCCTTCAGGGCATGCCGGAAGGCGACAACCGCATCGAACCCGCCCCGGGCAATCATCTTTCCCGGAACCCGAGCCAGGATCATTTCCCTGAGAAGGCGCGGTCCGGGGGGAAGCCGGACAGGAATGACCGCAGGACTAAAGGAATCATCGGACTCGACACAGGCGACGGTGACTTCATGCCCTTTTCTCGCCAGAGCGTCGGCCAGATCTCGCAGGTAGCCCTCGGCGCCTCCTCTCGAGGGGAAGTACGTGTCGATGCAGAAAAGGACTCTCACGACTGGCTCCGCGCATCGTGCCGCGCAATCTTCCCGGCTTTCTTTTCTACCGCCCTGATCAAGCGGCGATCGGGAGGGGAGAGATTCGCCGCCCCCCTGTATGCATGATAAAAACGGATCCTGTCCGCCGCGGTCGCTCCGGCCTGCAGAGACGAATAGAGCAGGGCGGCCAGATCTTTGACAAGGCCGTGCCTTTTGAAGAAGGATTTTTTTTCAACCCTCTGAAGATCGATCAAAAAGAGGCGGTCTTCTCTGAGCAGAAGGTGGCACAAATAGAGATCGTGATGACAAAAACCGGCCCGATGAAAAAGAGAAACGAGCCTCCCGGCCTGCCGGGCCAGATCCCGCCGAAGGGACGGTGTGAGAAGCGATGCATCCCGCAGCGCATCGTCGAGAGGCGCCCCGCCTTCATCACAGCTCATGAAGAAAGACTCTTCCCCGAATTCGCCCCATGCGGCCGGCAGGGGCGTGGGAACGCCGATTCGGCGCAGAGACAGTGTGTTGTTCCATTCCTTTTCCCCCTCTGTCGGCGTTCGATGTGTTTTTTCACGGTGCACCTTCAAGAAGTAACGCTCCCCCCCCGCCTCGAGAACAAGGTTCCGGCGGCCGTCCCTGTCGCGAAGGAGTGTGATGCCTTCTCGTTGCATTAAAAAATCGGCCGCTCCTTGATACCCGTGAGCGGAAAGATCGGACCGTTTCTCCTCGTTGATGACGAGCCGTCCCCTCTCATCCTCAATCTCTACGTACGCGATGTCGCTTTTCACGCACACTTCTTTTCCTCAAATATGCAGGGATTTCGGGTCTCAGCGATCCTCTTCCCGCAAAGCCATCTGTTTGATCCTGTCCATCAGGCCCGACGAGGAGTGTCTCTTCGGATCTCCCACAATCGCGATCTCGCCGCCATATGAGAGCACGGCATCGCGTTCCGGAACTGTTTCTTGGGTGTAGTCCGTGCCTTTGGCGTGAACGGTGGGTTTGAGTTTGAGGAGAAGAGCGTCGACTCTCTGTTCATGAAAGAGCGTGACATAATCGACGCATTCGAGAGCGCTGAGGATTTCGACCCTTTCGTCTTCAGGGTTGATCGGAAGCTCAGGCCCTTTCAGAACGGAAACGGACCGGTCGCTGTTCACGGCCACAACCAGACAGTCCCCGCGGCTCCGGGCGTCCTTCAACGCACGGACATGCCCCACGTGCAGAAGATCGAAAACCCCGTTGGTGAAAACGACTCTTTTCCCCTGCTCCAGAAGCTGACTCACCGTATCGAGCAGGTCCCCGTGATCCCTGATGAAGACTCCCATAGAACTCCCTTTCCACTGACGTCGAATCAGGACGGCCTGAGCCGGAGCATCCTGAGCCTCGACTTCAGTTCGTCTCGGGAACAGGTGGCGGCTCCCGTCTTCATGACAACGACACTGGCGGCACAGTTGGCCAGCTCAGCTCCCTCGCGGCTGGAGGCCCCGGCCACGAGAGAGAGCGCTATAGTGGCGGCAACAGTGTCACCGGCGCCGCTCACGTCGACGACTTCCTCTTCTCCCAGGGCCGGTATCCTCGTAATGTCGCCCGATTCTTCGAAAAGCATCATTCCTTTGTTGCCGCGGGTGATGACGAGTGTTTGTGCCCGGAGGCGGGAGAGAAGCTCCCGGCCCGCTTTTTCAACATCTTCATCGCTGCGGATTGCAATCCCCGAGGTCATGGCGGCTTCCTCTTCGTTGGGGGTGAGGCAGCAAACGCCCCGGAAGAGATTGAGTCTGTATCTGGAATCCACGATGACGGGTTTTTCTCCGGCGATCCTGAGAAGGCATTCGATGACTCGATCTGAAACGAGACCGCAATCGTAATCCGAGACCAGCCACGCTTGCACACGGGAATCGAGGCTTTCGACGGCCTCGACGATCCGCTTTTCCTCGTTTGCCGAAGCCGTAACGGCCGAAGCCGGTATCCGGAGCTGCGCCTCGTCATCGATTCGAATAACCTGATGTTTGATCCTGTTGGCGTCCCCCACCATGATCCTGGTTTTTGTCACCGTTCGGTGAGCGGAGGAAGTGAGAACACCCTCCATTTCGACGGCTCGTGATTCGAAGTGGTTTTTGAGCGCTTTCCCGTGGTCGTCATCTCCAACGAGCGTAACCGGCAAGACGCGGCAGTCCAGGGCGATCAGGTTGTTGACCGTGTTGGCGGCGCAGCCCGGAATCAAGCGCTCCTCCTCCTTGCGCACCACCATGACGGGAGCTTCTCGTGAAATTCTTTCCGGTTTTCCCAGGATATAAATATCGGCCGCCGAGTCGCCGATAACGCCGATCGAACACTCGCTGAACCTCTCGATGATCTGTTCAAACCTCTTCATGCCCGGTGACTCCGTAAAGATTCAGGATTTTATCGACGATCCCCGTGGTGGAGCGCCCCTTTCTGAGAGGGACGAGCTCGACCTCGCCTCCGTGCTCTTCCACCCATTCCCTGCCCACGACACCCTTATCTTTCCAGTCCTCCCCTTTCACCAGGATCTGGGGAGTCACTTCCCGGATGATCTCGAGGGGCGTGTCCTCGGAAAAGGAGACGACGAAATCGACGACCTGCATGGAAGCCAGGATTTCCTGCCGTTCCTCTATTCCGAGAACGGGTCTCTTTTCCCCCTTCAGCCTTTTCACCGATTTGTCATCGTTGACGGCCACCATCAGAGCGTCGCCGAAAGCTTTTGCTTTTCGGAGGAAATCGAGATGTCCGCCGTGAATGAGATCGTAACAGCCGTTCGTGAAAACGAGTTTTTCCCCCTTCTCACGGAATTCTTTCGCTTTTTTTGCCGCCTCGGGACGGGACAGAATCTTGTCGGAAGGTCTAGCGGCGCTGATCGAAAAAGCCTGCTCCAGTTCCCGGCGAGTCGGCGCAGCCGCGCCCAACCGCCCCACCACGATCCCGGCGCCGGCGTTGGCGATCCGGACGGCATCTTCGAGAACGCAATCGGAAGAGAGATAGAACGCGAGAATGGCAATCACCGTATCACCGGCGCCCGTCACATCATAGACCGACCGGGCGCGTGCGGCGATCACGGCGCTCTCTCCGCTCTCGCCGGAATAGAAAATCCCTTCCGACCCCAGAGTGACGACAACATCCCGGACCCCGATGTCCTCCCGAAGCATTTGGGCGATCTTGAAAAGCGCGTCACGCCCGTTGATAACAACACCCGTGTAATCCTCGGCTTCCTTTTTGTTCGGCGTAACCAGGCGGGCGCCGCGGTAATTCCCATAGTCGCTCCCTTTGGGATCGACGAGGACGCCGTATCCTCCCGCTCTCTCCATGATTCCGCCGATCACCGGGGGGGTGAGCGTCCCTTTTGCATAGTCGGAGACGACCACGGCATCGGACTTCTCGAGAGTCTGCTTCATCGACTCGAGAAACCCGCCGGCCAGGCCGTCGTCCAAAGAGATCCTCATTTCTTTGTCGATACGGAGGAGCTGCTGGTTATGGGATATGATGCGCGTTTTACAGATCGTCGGACGGCTTTCGTCGCGCAGAATCGCCCCCGTCCCAATCCCGAGATCGTTGAGCTTTTCAACGAGGAGATCGCCGTTGTCGTCCCGGCCGACCACGCCGCAGCACTCGACACGGGCGCCGAGCGCTCTCAGATTGACGGCTACGTTGGCGGCGCCGCCGAGAGTGGCGTGCTCACCATCCACCTCGAGAACCTGGATGGGAGCTTCCGGAGAGATCCGGCTCGCTTCGCCCGTCACGTATCTGTCGAGGATCAGGTCTCCCACAACGGTCACCATGGGTGACGGAGCCGTTTGGATCATCCTGATTAAACGGGTGTTCAAGATCTGTTGCCCTTCCTCCGTCCGGCTATCTCGTGGAGCACACCCCAGCGGAAAATGGGAATCATGATCTCGTGGTGCCCCGTGATCGCCACTCCCGTTCCGGAAGGGCGCTCGACCACGTTCCTGTCGGGACGGTAATGGCGGATCATGTCGAAATCGGCCGTCAGAAACCGGGACGGGTCGCCGTTGATGTTTCTGGACAGTGTGAGTGCTTTCAGAAAAACCTCTGGGAGAACGACCGACGATCCCACGTTCAGCCAGACTCCGTCCTCGAGAGACCCGACGACGCCCGTCAGGACTCGAAAATCTTTCATCGAAGCCGCACCGATGGCGGCTCCATCCGCTCCGGGATGCATGTGAACAATGTCGCATCCGAGAGAAATATGAACCGTAACGGGAATGCCGAGTCGAACGCCGGCGGCAAGGATGGATGCCCGGCTGTTCGTCAGATGCCGGTTTTTATTATCGGCTGTCTTTTCTATGATCTCACGGCCCAGAATTTCTCCCAAACCTCTTCCCTCCGCGGCAGCCCGAACCGCTGCGCCGTTGATGCTCTCGGCCGTCTCGCGAGCCATACCGAATGAGCCGTTTTGAAGACTTTCATCGACATCCTCGGAAGTCGCGCCGTGGGCGGCGATCTCGTAGTCGTGGATCGCCCCCGCCCCGTTCATGGCCAGGGCGGACAGAATGCCGCGCTCCATCATATCGATGACGAGAAGAGAAAGGCCGCACTTGATGACGTGTGCTCCCATGGCCAGAACCACGGTTTTTTCGGACTGCCGGGCAGCGGCGACGGTACGGCACAGCTTTTTCAGACCGCGGGCGGCCAGTATATCGGGGAATCCCGCCAGGATATCGCCCGGAGGATCGGATGGTTCGACGAGAACCGACCCGGAGACAATGTTTTTTCTCTCTTCGATCGAGTAGGTTTTCAGTTTCTCGAAACCAGGCTCATCGAACGCCATGACTCTGTCACCCTCACATCCCTATCAGGGAAGAATCGCTTGACCGGACCAACTCATCGGTTTTCCACTCCGGCGCACGGCCATGCAACAGCTTACAAAACCCTGCTCTGAAATCAGTGAAATATCCGAACTAAAGAACCAAAAAAATCTTCCTGTTCTGTTGAAACGCTTTCATGATCTATTACACTCTTAAATAATAAGTTCTACAAATTGTAGAGGTCAGGAGGTTGCCATTTTAATGAAGGCTTGCCTTCTTAATGGTGTAAAACTCTTCTCCCCTTCTTCCCCTTTTCCCGGAGTTTCCTCCTGACTCTTTGTTTTTCTCTCCAAACTATAAGATGAATATCCCTACAGCCGTTCGCACGGAATTCGGTCTGTTTTCGCCCGCATCAAAAGCATAGGTTGGAAGATCGACACGAAAATCGTGTGCCTGCCGACGAAATCAGAAAGCCGGTGGGGACCACTCAGCGCTCAAGCAACCATTCCCTGAAATTCCTCGAGCTTCATGCTGATGAATTTGGAGACCCCGCCTTCTTCCATAGTCACTCCGTACAGGACATCGGCGTGCGCCATGGTGCGCTTGGAGTGTGTCACGATCATGAACTGAGAGTTCTTGCGAAACTCGCCGAGAAGGGAACAAAATCGTTCGATGTTGGTTTCGTCGAGAGCGGCGTCTACCTCGTCGAGAATACAGAACGGGCTCGGTCTTGCCTTGAAAAGGGCGAAAAGAAGGGCCACCGCCGTCAGAGACCGTTCGCCTCCGGAGAGCAGGCTGATCGAGCGAACGTCTTTCCGCGGCGGACCGGCCATGATCTCGATGCCGGATTCGAGCACATCCTCCCCCTCCTTGAGGTTGATATCGGCGCGTCCGCCGTGAAAGAGCTTTCGGAAAATTCCATTAAAATGGGATTTCACCAGCTCAAAGGTTTCGGTGAATCGTTGGCGTGATTCCTTGTTGAGCTCAGTGATTAAGTTTTGAAGCGATTTTCGAGCCTCAACGAGGTCGTCCCTCTGTTCCGCGAGATGCCCGTGGCGTTCCACCACTTTATCGAGCTCGCTGACGGCTTCGAGATTGACGTTGCCGAGCCTGGCGATTTTCTGCCGAATCTCCTGGATTTCACGATCCATGGCGGCAGGATCGAAATCCTCTTCGTCGCGGTCCGCCGCCGTCTCCAGGTTGATGTCGAGCTCTTCCCGGGAACGCTCGACAAGGCCCTGTTCACGCACGTCGACTTCCCTGATTTCCATGCGCAGGTTGTCGAGCTTTTCCTTGATCGCCCCCGCCGTCTCTTCGACACGCCTGACGATGCTCTCTTTTTCTTCGAGATCACCTTTCAAATCATCGAGGTGCTTTTCCTTTCCATCGATATCAGAGACGAGACCGGAGCGTTCGGACGCGATTTTTTCGGTTCTCACTTTGAGCCGGTCGATTTCGGAAGTGTTGTCCCTGAAATCGGACCGGAGTCTCTCTTTTTCCTCATCCGCTTCGGTCAGTCTCCGGCTCGACTCATCCAGATTCTTTTCGAGAAAACCGATTTCCTTGTTGAGGCCCTCTTTCTTCGCCTTCTGTTCGACCAGCTTGATTTCCAGTCCGTTCAAAAGCTTTTCGAAACGAGTCTTTTCTCCGGCCTTCCCTTCCACCTCGATCCGGACCAGATCGAGTTTCCGGCTCCTTTGCTCGATCTCATCCAGGATCCACGTCTTCTCTTTATCAAGCTCGTTCAATTCCAGGTACAGCGAAGAAAGGCTCTTCTCGGCATCGAAACACTCATCGAGGTTTACCCGGAGCTCCTGAGACAGCCGTTCCATCCGATCGAGAATCTTGCTGCTTTCGGCGTTCAGGCCGGCCACCTCGAACTCCTGGTTATCCAGCCTCATAGCGAGATCTTCGTTTGAGATATGGACAACCTGGACATTCTCTTCGATCGAGCTTCTCCTTCTTCTCAAAACATCAAGACGTTCCTTGATCCCGTCACGCTCTTTCTCGAGGGCAGCCAGCTCGCTCCTCCTGGAGATCACGCTCGACTCCCTGCTTCCCCCGCCCATCCGCAGAACTCCGGAACGGAAAATATCTCCCTGGAGATTGACACGCCATATTCCCGCATCGAGATCTTCGGAGATAATGCTTCCTTTCTCAAAAAGGAAGAAACCCGACAAAAGACCGTTGACCAACGGCTTCAATTCGGAAGAACAGCGAACAACCCGGGATAGAGAAGTACCGCCGGCAGGGCCTGTGGATGGGCCATGTTCCTTTTTAAGACCGTTCTCATTCAAACCGTTTTTACTCGGACCGAATCCGGAAAGAGCGAGAACGACCCCGCCGCCGATTTTTTTCTCCTTTAAAAATTCGAAAACACGGCCGGCCTCGTCGTGATTGGAAACGATCACGGCTTCAGCCATTTCGCCGAGGACCGACTCGAGCGCCCGGGAATATTTGATATCCACTTCGAGACATTCACCCAATACACCCCGGACAAAACCGAATTCGTTCCCTTCCCGTCCGGCCTCGGCCATCACGGCCTTTGCGCCGGCGTCGAGCCCTTCCCGGCTGCTGACCAGGCTTTGCAGGAGATCGATCCTCGAATCACCCTTGACCAAATCGTCTTCGAGGATTCTGATCTCGTCATCAAGCTCTTGAAGCCCCTCTTCCATGGTTCTGAGCTTGCTCCGTCCGGATTCCAGGTGGGAAGCAAGCTCCTTCTGGAATTCGGCCTTTTTTTCCAAATCGTTGATCAGCCCCGCTCTTTCCACACGACACCGGAAAAGCTCGGCGGCAATTCCGTTCTGCTTAAAAACGAGTCGCGCGCGCGCGGAATGCAGCCCTTTGCTTCGGGCGCCCGCCTCGGTCATTTTATTGCCGATCTCGACTTCCTTGCGGCTCAAATCAACGAGGCCGTTTTCGAGACTCTCCACACGCCCGCGGCTTTCTTTCAGCATCCCGGTCGCTTGATCCAAAAGATCTTTGTAACGGTGTTCCTCGTCCCGCAGAGACTTTTCATCGACCAGAAGCTCATCGAGAAGCCCCACAACCTCTGCGCGCCTCTTTTTCTGCTCTGCACGGTGTTTGTGAAGGTCTTGTTTCTGCTTCCCGTTCCTGTCGAGCTCGCTCCTGATCTCGACGAGCCTCTTGTCCACCATCGCGATCCGGGCATCGCTCTCCTCCAGGGCGGTTTTGAGCTCAGCCAGTCTGGAACGCTTGGTGATGGTATTCTCACGGACGGCGGTCATGTTGGATTCGAGCTCATCCCGTTCCTTCCGGGCTGCGGCGATCTTTCCGTTGAGCACTTCCTCCTCGCGCGAGGTTTCGCTTTCCGCTTTCTTGAGGTCGTCCATCCTGCCGACCAGCTCGCCGTACAGGCGGAGGTAGTACTTTTTCTTCAGAACTTTAATGCGGTCCGAAAGCTGCAGGTAACTTTTAGCCCGACCGGCCTGGTTCTTGAGCGATCGGATTCTTTTTTCGAGCTCGTCGATGATATCGCCCAGCCGGAGAAGATTGGCCGTGGTTCGATCAAGTTTTCTTTCCGCCTCGAGCTTCTGAGCCTTGAAGAGGCTGATTCCGGCGGCTTCTTCGAAAATAACCCGCCTGTCCCTGGGATTGGCTTCGAGAATCGAGTCGATCTTGCCCTGCTCCATGATCGAATAGGCTTCCAGACCGATTCCGGTGTTCATGAAGAGATTGCGGATATCTTTCAGGCGCACGGGAGAGCGATTCAAGAGATACTCGCTCTCGCCGGAGCGATAGAGGCGCCGGGTTACGACGACCTCGTCGAACTCGACGGACAAAGTATTGTCTTCGTTCGAAATGGTGAGAGAGACCTCGGCGAAATTCATGGGTGCGCGCCGACCGCTGGCGTTCCCCTTGAAGATCACATCGCACATCCGGTCCCCTCTCAAAGCCGATACTTTTTGCTCACCGAGCACCCAGCGGACGGCGTCCACGACGTTCGATTTACCGCAGCCGTTCGGGCCGACAAAGCAGGTCATATTATTGGACACATCGATGGCCGTTCTGGGGGCAAAGGACTTGAATCCCACCATTTCGAGCGACTTAATTCGCATGATCCCACTCCGAACGCTCTCTCATGAGAGCCTGTAGATATTCCATGCGTAGCGGCGCTTCGCCGGAATAGAATCCCGGAAGCCGGTCAAGACCGCACCAGCGGGCTGAGTATCCGGTAATTTCAGCAGATGCTGCGGGAGAATCAACAAGCCACGAAAGATATTCCCCAACGGAGGAGTCCCAGGGAGAACCAAGCCTGATCCTGATTCCCAACCGCCGTTCCTCTTCGGCGAGGACTTCATGCATAAAGCGCTGAACCTTCAAATAGAAGTCTTTGGGGCAACGGGCCGCTGTTCCGTAGTGTTGCGCCGCCAGCGATACTTCGGCAAGCCGAACCGGTACGATTCGGAAATCCCCGGATCCGACGATGGTGTCGCCACAGCCCATGAATCTTCGCAGGGCGGCTTTGGGTCCCCTCCCGTTCCTGTGGAGTTCGGCCAGGAAGCGGTTCTTCGAGCCGAAAGCGGATGCCGCAACGCGAAGCGTGCTCTTCAAATCATCGAAAAACCGATCGACCGATTCGGTGCTCGCACTCCTCTTGTCGTCACGCCCTGAATTCAAGATCGACTCAACATCAACAGCGGCGCTTGAAATCAGGGGGCGAACAGCGGCAAAGGCTTCGACCTCGAGCTCTCGCATGCCAAGCACAACCCGGCCCGATGTTTCCAGAACGACCAGGCGGGACAGGAGCTCAGGGGCCGGCATCGCCCTTCCCGCGAGATCGATGTGGAAAACGGGCAAGGCGATCTCTCCGCCAAGATCGGACAGGGCTTCAAGAAAAGCCGACACGATCCCGTCGAGCACTTCCAGGCTCTTTTCGATCGGGATCCCGGCGTTCTCGAGAATCCTTTCCCCCGATGGAGTCAGAGACCTTCCGAGTCGAATGACGGGCCTCGTCGCGACACCCGGAACACCGGCCGGTCCCGGAGAGAGCGCCATGATCAAACGGCGGGCGAACTCCTCGATCCCTTCACCGGCGACGCAGATCCGTTCGAGAGCAGCCTCCGTCAGATCGATCTCAACGGGGCCGACACTGAATTTCTCGAGAAACCTGACCGCCACTCCGAGACGAGAGGCGGACGCCTGGGGACTCCCGAAGGTCATCGGCAGGTTTCGGGGATACAACACGATGCCTTGATATCCCGAGGGGAGGGAAAGCCCTTCGAGGCATACAATACCCCTGAGATGAAGCTCCACTTCCTCGGATGTATAGATCTCGCGGAGCGAAAACCGCTGTAAAACCGAATCCGACACACCCGAAGCGATATCGAACGGAGTCCATCCGGGGCTGTTCGACTCGATCATCTTCCTGATCTGGGAAGCCGGAATGCCGACGCGCACGCCACTGAAGATACGGCTGCTGAAACCCCGGTTGAACAGCTCGTTGTCCACAAGCTCCCGCACGAGAGAAGACGAGATTCTCGTGAGGCCCGACCTGAAGACGCGTTTCTCCACGTCGGAAGCGATTTCAGACGCCAGAGATGGAGTCAAACGGGCTCCGTTGACCAGATCGGAAAGGATCGCGGCCTTCGACCAGGCGGAGATCCTGCCCCGCGAAGAGTGATCGACCTCGGGGGCACGGCCCTCTTCCGGGCTTTCGTCGAGATCCAAGATCCTGAGAGTCTCCCGCTGTTTCTTCCGGCGCTCGCTGTGGAGAATGAAGTTCCGAGCCGTATCGGGGTGGCCCGTCTCCATGAGAACTCTTTCCACGATATCCTGAATGTTCTCTACAGAGGGAACAGACCCGCTGTACCCTTTCTGGATGAAGAGTGCAACCACCGACGCCAGCTCTTCGGCAAGGAAATCGTGATCCTGCCCTGCCGCGCGTCCGGCGTAGACAATGGCCGAGGCGATTTTTGACTGGTCGAACCGGACGATGCGACCGTCCCGTTTTCTAACTTTCCTGACCATAATCCTCGTTCGGAATCTTGGACAAGAGAGGCCGGAGCTCATCGAGGAACTGATTAATATCTTTGAATTCTCTGTATACCGACGCAAACCTCACGTAAGCGACCTGGTCGATTTCGCGGAGTTGGTCCATGACAAGCCGGCCGATGAACTTTGAAGAAACCTCCTTGTCGAACATCTCGTACAACTGGGATTCGATTGCACTGACAGCTTTTTCCAGCCTGTCCAGAGAGATGGGACGCTTTTCACAGGCCTTCAACATTCCGCTGAGAATCTTGCCCCTATCAAAGGAATCTCTTGTTCCTTCTTTTTTGACAACGCGGAGAGGGGTTTCCTCGACTTTCTCGTAAGTCGTAAAGCGCTTACCGCATTCCAGACACTCGCGACGGCGGCGGATGATCGTGGCATCGGCCGAGGTGCGAGAATCTATCACCTTATCGTTGTTCACTTTACAATAAGGGCAATTCATCCGCTCTTTTCCGGAAAACAGCCGATCAGGTGAACCGCATAACACCTGAACGCTCTAAAGGCCACTGCCAAAGGCAGCTATGATTGTCGACCTCTAACATACAACATATTGTATGTCAAAATAAATATAGGGATTTCTTTATTGAGGTGAATTATCGATCCAAGGGGAATCAAACCCCTGTTTAAACCCGGGTTAAAACTGGCAGTCCACCACTTCGGCGTCAATGAGCCTGAAGTGGTCGGGCATGGTTTCTTTTTGCGGATCATCCATCGGCAGCCCTTCATCCGGAATGGTTCGGAAGATCAAGGTTTTTCTCTCCTTCCCCTGGAGCTCTACTTCCGAATGGAAAAAGGTTTTTCCGCCAAATGCCGTCAGCTTATCGAGATCGATCCTCAGCTTGGAAGTCACAGGATAAATCGAGCTGTTCTCTACCGTGATCAGCAATCCCATGTGTTCCCGGCCGTGGGTTACGGTTTTGGAGATCTCTGTTCCAATGACACGGACCGGTTTCCAGTCGACGGATGCATTGGCTTTGAATTTAACGAAATCGCATACTTCCGCCCGGATCAGCGATCCCGAGCTCAGAGCAAAAGGAAATGCGAATGTCATGGTGCCTGTTGAGCGCGGAGGAATAGGAAGAGGAAGACCGCCCGGATCGGAAAAACGGCGGACGAAAAAGGGAAAGCCGGGAAGAGATCGTTTGTCCTTGTCATCGAGAAGCATCAGACGGGACCCTGAAACCCGTAACTCACGAATAGAAATGAACATACTTGTTTTGTTGCGCAGCTTGACAGTCAGGACGGTAAAAGGATTTTGGCCATTGCGGGCCCAGGTTTTGCATTTTGTCGAAAGGACATCGATATCCTTCGGTTTGGGAATTCCGATATGTGCAATCCAAGGAAAAGCCGGAACTCCTGACACCACGATAGGGCTCGGAGAAAGCGATCCACTCAGGCTTGCCAGTTTTTTTCGTCGCCGGATCCTTGCTTGATCGAGCTCCCTGAGCCCCTGGCCCGGTTTTTTCCTTCCTTCAGGTTGAGATTGGGGCTGGCCGCCCGATCCGCCTCTGAGCGTGGTCGGCGGAGTCGGCTGGGGGCGGGTCGGTGAGGGCGGTTTCGGTCCGGAAGGCTTGATGCCGGGACCGCTGATGCCCTGTGCGAAAAGCTCAGAACAACAGAAAAATACAGCCAGGAATAGGGTAAGAAAAAACCACTTGCCTGTCAGTGCCTTCATTTCAAGATCCTCCGGACGCCTCCTCGTCGGTCCACAGTCAAGGCCATGATTTATCGAATGATTATACCTTATAGTAGCTCAAAATGGCGAGGTGACTCATTACTTGCCGATACAGAACCGAGAAAAAACAGCGTTCAGCAGTTCTTCGGATGCTGTATCTCCCGATTGCGTGGCGGCGGAAAGACCGCCGAGGCTGCTGAAGGCATCCCTGATCTCCATGGCGACAAGCTCCACGCCCGAGATCCAGTCTTCTTCCAGCGCCCTGTCCACGGCATGAAGGGCGTTTTTGATTCTTATTGCATAACCGGCATCGAGGGCAGCGGTCCCCGGGCTCCTCGGTTCGGGCAGAGCCCGCTTCACGGAATCGAGCATTTTTTCCAAGCCCTGACCGGCCAGCACCGAAATCGAGTGAACAACCCCGGGCAATGCAACATCCTTCCAGGAAGGATCGATTCCGAGATCGGCCTTGTTCAACAGGAAAACCCGGGCACGATCCCCGTAAAAGCGTGTGAGCCCCGAAAGGAGCTTCCTGTCAAAGGGGCGTGATCCATCAAGGAGTACGAGACAGACCTGAATCCGCCCCATCAACCCCGCCAGGTTGGCCACGGCCAGACGCTCCAGGGGATCTTGCGTCTCTGTCACCCCGGGCGCATCATAAAGGCGGAAGGCCGTCTCTGTTCTGTGAACCTCGCCTCTGATCAGGTCGCGCGTGGTTCCGGGCACAGAGGAGATGATGACCCTTTTCCCCGGTACAAGAGATTTAAAAAGTGAAGACTTGCCTGCGTTTGGAGGACCGAGAATAACCACACCGGGTAGATCGCTCTGCGGCTTCCGGCGGCCGAGCATGTCCAGAACCCCGCGGAGATCGTTCCCGGACTCGACAAGTTCCTCTCTGAGGCTCTCTTCGTCGAACGATTCGGTGTCCTCGTCTGTAAAGTCGATATACGCTTCGATATCGGCAAGAATCCCGAGCAGGCGATCCCGCGCTGCTGCAGCTTCGCGGGAAGGACGCCCCTTCAAACGTTCCATGGCTGCCGCTCTCTGTTCGTCGGAGCGGCTCTCGATCAGAGAGAGAACACCCTCCACTTGGACTTCATCGATCCGGCCGTTCAGGAAAGCTCTTCGCGTAAACTCTCCCGGGCCGGCAAGGCGGGCCCCGAGCCGGAGACACTCGGCCAGAACGGCCCGGACGAGCGGACCTGAACCCGGAATATGGAACTCCACCATATCTTCGACCGTGTAGGAGAAAGGCCGGCGCATCACCAGAAGCCCGGCGCATACCGACCTTCCGCCGGGAAGAGCGAGCTCCGTTTCGGGAGCGGAAAAACCTTTGAGATTACCGGGGCGAGGTCCGCTCCCGATGAGATCGTCTGCAATCGAAATGGCGCCCTGTCCGCTCATCCGGACGACAGCGGTGAAACTTTTTCCCGGAGCAGTCGCAACCGCAGCAATGGTGTCGTCCACGGAAAATCTCCCTCACGGGACTTGGCTCGATGGTCTCAACGGGCGCGCTTCAGCGAGCCCGGCGTCATTTGGATTTGGCAGAAGACTTCGTTTTTACGACGGGTTTTGTACGAGCTGCGGGCTTTGTATTGACGGCGGACTCAGCACCTGCCGTTCCCGCAACGGGAAACTTTTTGCGGATCACCTTGTACTCAACAATGGTGATGAGGTTGGACGTCATCCAGTAGAGAGAGAGCCCGGACGCATAGTTATAGAGGATAAAGAGAAAGAAGAAGGGCATGAACATCATCATCTTCTGCGTCTGCTGCGCCTGCGGGTCGGCGGGCTTGGGCATCATCTTCTGCTGAAAAAAGAAGGCGAGAGTCATGAGGAGCGGCAGAACGTTCAGTGTGTCCCCCACCAGAGGCAGCGAAAACGGAATGGGAAGGGCATCGGGCATGGAGAGGTCCTTGATCCAGAAGCAGAAGGAGGAGTGCCTCAGCTCGAAAGAAGTCCTGAGCACCTGGAACAGACCGATGAACACCGGAAACTGCAAAAAAATCAGGAGGCAGCCCATGAGGGGGGGCGAGACGCCGTGCTCCTTCATCAGCTTCATCTGCGCTTCGTTGTACTTCTTCTTGTTGTTCTTGAACTTCTTCTTCAGCTCGTCCAGCTTAGGTTTGAGCTTGCCCATCTTCTGTGAATATTTGTTCATGCTCACCTGCTGCGTTCGATTGAGGGGGTAAAGGATCCCCTTGACAACAAAGGTGAGCAGAATGATGGCAAAGCCCCAGTTCCCGACGAGCGAATAGAAGAGCTTCAGGATCCAGATGAGGCTTTTGTTGATCCAGGCGAAGGTTTTTCCGTAACTCTTCTCAATGAGGGGATAAAAAATATCGTACGGCTCCTGCCTGATCAGCTCCGCGTCCTTGGGTCCGGCAAAGAACATGAACTCCCTGTACGCCGCCTCCCCGGGCGGAGGCAGCGTCACGGCGAACCTCATCCCGGCGCTCACGTTGGTCACGGCTTCGCTATGAAGCTCGGCGAGCTTGCCCGAGCGGGGATCGGCGTTGTACTTCTTTCTAAACTCTTCGACGCCTTCTCTGAAATGCTCCGAGTTCTCGAGAGCCGAAAGAATGACCTGGCGGATGCGGACACGGCTTCCGTCAAGCGGCTTGAGGAGAAGGGCAAAGTAATTCGTCTCGAGCCCGGCGAATTCGAGCTCCGCTTTCTTGAGATTCAGGTCGAAGGGTTTGTTTTTCAAACCGTCGGCGTCGTTGGCGAGCAGCTCCCGCTGTGGGCCGGTCTCCCCCTCCGCCAGGGTCTGGATAATGGCCGTCGGCGGCATGGTGAAGGCGGCGCGCTTCCTGTCCGAGATGCCCGAGATCCCTTCCATGACCAGGTTCAGAGTCTCTTTCCTGTCGGGATCTCTGTTCCTCACCTCGAATCCGACTTCGATATGATAGTCCTCTTCGTGAAAAGAAAATGTTTTTCTAAAAACAAGCCCGTCGGCAGTCTTCAGGATGAAGGCCACCCTCTGTGTCCCTCCACCCATTCCCGAGGATTCCCTTTCCCAAAGAGCCTCGTCGAGACTGTAACCTCTATCCGTCTTTCCACTCGTGATCCCCTTGAGCAGGAACGAGGGGGTGTTTTCTCGAACCTCCCCCAGGATTTCGAACCAGAAGTCGGGATCGTCCATCTTGGCCGGGTCCTTCTGCACTTCCGAATCGTTGTACAGGGTTTTGATCTTGAGCGACTTGAGGACAGCTCCCCTGTTGGAAAAAACCGCCCTGTAGATCCCGGTTTCGACAGTGACTTCTTCTTCGGAAACGATATGGGTGGCCTCGAAAGAACCGGACGCCGGCGCCTGCTCCAAAGAGGACGGCTCCTCTATCAAGTCCGTCTCGTCTTCGATTACGGGATCTTCCGCCGAAGCACGGTCGCTCTCCAAAACCCCGTCTTCTGTTTCGACGGCCGGGGTCGGTTCCTGCAGAGGTTTTTTAGGAGGCGGAAAGAGAAGGGTATGGACCCAGAGAAGGAGAAAACAGAGAAAAAGCCCCAGTAAAAGACGCTTGGATTGCATCGCGAACGACTACTTTCCTTCTTTCAGCCGGGATGCCAGAAAAAGAGGCAGTATTCCCGTACCCACGATCTTCCCGAAGGTCTGATCGATATCGTATTCGACCCTGTGGAAATTGATGACCTGATCCTCAACCGTCACATAAGATGCTCTGGGATCTCCGTCCCGGGGCTGCCCCACACTTCCCACGTTGACAATGGCCCGGTTTCCCTCTGTCAGGGAAAAACCATTCCCCAACTCGTCAGGAGAAAGAAAACGCGGATTCTCCAGAAAAACCCCGGGAAGATGGGAATGACCGATGAAACAGACCGGCCTGTCGACGAGCTCGAAAAGGGCCGCCATCTTTTCCCTGTCGTAGACATCGTCGGAGATGACATATTCATGAACGCGGTCCCGCGGTGATCCATGAACGAGTTGGAATTCATCGGTGCGGATGATATCGGGCAAACCGGCGATATAGTCCCAGCACATCCGATTTTCTTCCCTGGAAAAACGGTCGGAATTGAGCTGGTCCCGGGTCCAATCGAGCGCCTTCCGCGCCTGGAGATTGAAATCTTCTGCGGAATAGAGAACAGCTTCTTCATGATTTCCACGGATACATCCCTTGAAAGAACGAGCCATGTCGAGGCATTCTCTTGGATTGGGACCATATCCGATGACATCACCCAGGCAGTAAATATTCTTGATCCCGCGCTTCTTGACGTGAGCCAGGACCGCTTTCAGGGCTTCTTGATTGCCGTGAATATCAGAAAGAATGGCCAGCATCGTTGTTTTTCCGGTTTTCCGAATCCTGGGTGTTTGATTCTTCTGCTGATCGGTTCTCGGAACCCGAGCTTCCGTGTTGCAGGGCTTCGTTAGTAATCATTATCGGAATCCCATCCCGGACGGGATAATGCCGGTTGCACTTATTACATACCAATACCTCATCCTGAAGAACAACTTTTTCCTTGCAAAGAGGGCATGCCAGGATATCGAGAAGCTGTTCATCCGGAATGCGATCCATTACAAAATCCCTTCCAAAAAACCATCTAACGGACGGGGGGCATAAACGGAGCATCATAGAACCCTGCGGAATACAAGTCAAGGATTGTGAGGAACACCTAGACCGGATAAGATTCACCCCCGCAGACCGTTCGCTTTCGATCAGAGGCTGGACCGGGATACTCACTGCGAGATCCTATAACAGCTGAATCCGGCAGTCCACCGGTCAGAGAGAAACAACATGGAGCCAAGCCATAAACTCAAATGCAGGTTGATCATCCCCTTTTTGATTGCAGTGTTTTTCATATCGATTTCCTGCGGAGAAGAGAAGCAGCCCCGGACCGCATCGACTCCGAAAGAACCCCGGGTCCAGTGGTTTTGGAGAGACCGGCTTTCGCTTCGCCCTCAACCGCTGCCCCTGCCGCCTGATCGGCCCGGCACGCGCCGGACAGCGGAAGAGATATTCGAACGATCGGCAAACCGCCCGCCGGCATCTCTCAACAGCGAAATCTCCGCATTGGCCGCATTAGGCGCAAGCGCTGTCCCTTTGTTACGGGAGCGGATCGACGACAGCGAGAGAAACATCCGCTTTCTGGCTGTGGCGGCCCTGGGGCGCATGGGAGGACCCCACACGAGGGAGCCTCTTCTTCTAGCCTTGAGAGACGAATGGAGCGCAACGGCGGTTGTCGCCGCCGACTGCGTCGCGGAAGTTGCCGCCGACTGCGTCGCCGAAGATGCCGCCGACTGCGTCGCCGAAGACGCCGCCGACTGCGTCGCCGAAGATGCCGCCGGAAAACGGGACCTCTGGATCATTCCGCGCCTGATCAAGACGCTGGGTCCATTCCCTATCGACTTCAACCCCCATCTCATGGTGCGCGTCAAGGCCGCCCGGGCGCTTCTGAATTTCGGCAATTATTCCGGCACACCTTTCCTGATCAAAATCCTGAAGGATAACACTCCGGCCGAAGATCCCCGGCGGGAGTGGTTCAAGACCACCCAGCTCGCCTGGATCAAGGAGGAATCGTTAGATATTCTTTCCGAAGTGGTAGGTGAAGATTTCGGTTTCAGGATCGACGCCCCTCCCGTAAACCAGGCGGAAGCGGCTCGCAAGTTCGAAAAATGGTGGATCCACAACCGCCTCCGCCTTTGGGCGAACGCGCCGCCCCTCGACGATCCCCTTCTCGCTCAGGAGATCAACGATATCATCAATGGGCTCAATGCCTATCAGATACGAAACAAAGACTGCGCCCAGTACATGCTCCGTATGCTGGGGCCGCCCGTTTTTCCCTACCTGGCGAAAGCGCTGTCGAATGACGATTTTTACATCAGGTTTCACGCTCTCGATATAATCAGTGAGCTCGCCCATCTCTCCGGTCGTCAATCCGGGAGCTGGTCCGATCCGGTCCAAAAAAGCCTGAAAGACGAACACCCCGCCGTCCGGGCGCAGGCGTGCCGCGCCCTGGGCCTGCTCGGTCAGAATTCGTCAATCCCTTACCTGGAAGAGCTCCTCAGCGACGCCGATGGAGACGTGAGGCTGAAAGCGGTTGAAGCCCTCGGCTCCATCGGCGGGCAGAAAGCCGAAAAATGTCTGGAAGACCTTTTCTCCAACACCCCGCCCGGCCAGCTCCGCGTTGAAATTCTCGCCGCCCTGGCCAGGCATCAGCCGGACAGGATCCATGACCTTGTGAACGTACTCTTGACCGAAGACCCGGTCCAACAGGACTGGGCCCTTCAGAAAGTCATATCTCTGACAGGCAAAGACTTCGACTTTCCCCTGTCCGGTTCCAGAGAAGAGCGAGAGCGGGCTGCCGCCTCGATCAGCCGAGCTCTCAAAAATCTATAACGCTTCACCTCGCTCACCAATCGATCAGGCAGTGTTCCCTGAAAGAAACGAACCGGCCGTCGCCCAGGACCACGTGATCGAGCAGATGGATGCCGATGAGCCGTCCCGCTTCTTTCAACCTTTTCGTGACTTCAAAATCCTCGCACGACGGAGTGGGATCGCCCGAGGGATGATTGTGAACGGCCAAAATCGATCCGGCCGATTCCCTGATGGCCGAGTTAAAAACTTCTCTGGGATGTACGATCGATGCGGTCAATGAACCTTCGGAAACGCGGATCTCCCGCATCATCCTGTGTTTACTGTCAAGAAGAAGAATGAGAAAGACTTCCTTCTTTAAATCTCTCAAGCGAAAGTGAAAATGATCGAAAACATCGCGGCTGCACTTGATCCGGTCTCCCGGAGCCAGCCGCGCTTCGCTGAGCCGCCCGGCCAAGGCAACGACCGCCTGGAGCCTGGCGGCCCGCGCAGGACCGATCCCGTTGAATGACATCATCTCGCCGGCACTCGCGAGAGCGAGACGGCGGAGCCCCCCGGCACGCCTGAGAAGCCGCCGCGCGATTTCCCGGACATTGTTGTTTCGCGTCCCGCTTCCAAGAACGAGCGCCACCAGCTCGGCGTCATCGAGGCTTTCCGGGCCGGACGCGAGGATCTTCTCCCTCGGCCGGCGGCCTTCCTTGTTTTTGCGCTCAGCTCGCCCCATGAGCCACCTGCATCATCGAACGACCCTTTCCGTCGATAGGGCAGAATCACCGTTTTGATGAAACAAACCGCTGAGGCATGACGGAGGCCGGCCGGAAAGGTTACTTCGGCCGGACGAGGATCGCGTGCCCCCAGAAACCGCGGTCGCCGCTGTCAAAAGCATCGGCGAAATCGGCCTCCAGAACGAGACGCTCGGCGCCTTGCAGAGGGATGGAAGGAAGGAATAGCGCTCCGTCTCCACCTCGGAGCACGGGGCTTTCAAAAGCTTTCACGCCGTCGACGATAACGCGGAACACCATCGATCCGCGGGCACGCAGAGCGAGCACTTCGTTTGAAATCCCGACACAGGAAATGAACGATTCATACTCGCCTTTTAATTCGTATGTGAGCGCGCACCGGGAATGAACCCCGAGCCCTTTGGCCAGACGCGTTCGCCCACAGGAGAGATTTCTCCCGGTCACGGACCCGTCTCGCCGCCAGGGATAGAGAAAATCATCGGGCTTGCCGAGGAAAGGTGTTTCTTCAACTTCGACGGGATCGATGTCGCTGAGATAGACCGCCCTTGGACGCCGGAACGCGATTGAGTCGATTGCGCCGATGGGAATCGACAGGTTCTCCTGATGAAACCCCTTTAAAACGAGACGGTTTTGGCTGATCCCGACAAAATTACCGGATATTTTCCCCGTTTCTTCGGCCATGAGAACAATGCATTCTCTCTTTTGAAGTGATTGATCGAGATCCGACGCAATCACGACCGCATTCAATCGATCAAAGGCAAACTCCACGAGCCCCAGGCTGCACTGAAACGAGAGACCTTTATCTGAAAAAGCGTCAACCGTGCCGCGAATGAAATCCTCGCCGAAGCCGACCTCCCCTTTTTGGTAAAGGATATCCTCTTTTTTCGAGAGAGGATAACGTCCGAAATCAGCCGGAACATCGGGATGGCCGGGGATAAAAAGGCGGACAGAATCGATGGGCAGTTTGAGGATGCCGAGCCGGGGGTGATCGAGAACCATGGTCTCATTATCCCCGCCGGAGAGTGCGCCGACGAGATAGTCGCCACAGGAGAGCAAGATACCGGCGGGAAATCTTTTTCCCGAAGGGAAGCTCTTGGCCGAAGCTTCGTCCCGGCCCGGGAAGGTCATCAAATGGACCCTGTCGAGCTCGATGGCGATACGCTTCTTGTCGAGCCGGAGGGCAAGGGACATCTCTCCCTCCATACCGATAAGGTTTCCTTTGTGACAGGCGCCGTCCAGAGTGAAGACCTCGACATCACCGGCCAGGAGAGAGCACCAAAGCAGAGCAAGCGAAATATATGAAGCCATGGGCAGCATTATAGGGGCCGGTTATTCAAAAACAAGGAGAGGAGCGATTGTTCGAATAGGAGAACATTCATTTAATGCTTTCTCTCGCATGCCAATCTGACAGCAACGGCCCCCGACCCCCTCTTCGCCCTGTCACTTTGGCATTCCACGGTGAACCGATTCCTTCTCATTTCCATCATGAGCTCCTAACTCTGCTTCAAAGAAAGAGATGCGATTCCAGAAGAGACAGCCTGATTGGCACTTCATTTGCAAAAAAAAATCGTTTTCCTGACAACATCTTTTAAAACAATAATTAAAAACAATCCATTCGAACAATTCGATTTCTCAAGCAAGCAAGGAGGATTCAATGGCAGGCAAACAGCTCGCTTTTGAACAAGAAGCGCGTGAAAGACTCAAAGCCGGTGTGAATAAAATCGCACGAGCCGTCAAATCGACCCTCGGCCCCAAAGGTCGAAACGCCGTAATCGACAAGGGCTGGGGCGGCCCAACGATCACCAAGGACGGCGTCACCGTAGCGGAAGAGATCGAGCTCAAGGATCATTACGAGAACATGGGCGCCCTTCTCATTCGCGAAGCGGCTTCAAAGACCTCCAAAGTCGCCGGAGACGGCACGACAACGGCAACCGTTCTGGCCGAAGCGATATTCGTGGAAGGCCTCAAGTATCTGACAGCGGGAGTGGATCCCGTTCAGCTCGTATCCGGCATCAGGAAGGGTGTCGCTGCGGCATCCAAGTCGATCGCCGAAATATCCCGCACCGTTGAAGACAAAAAAGAGATTTCCCAGGTCGCAGCTATTTCAGCGAACAATGATCCCGAGACGGGAAAAATGATCGCCAACGCCATGGACCGCGTTGGAAAAGACGGCGTCATTCTCGTTGAAGAAGGCAAGAGCCTCGAAACAATCGTTGACGTTGTCGAGGGAATGCAGTTCGACCGCGGTTTCCTTTCCCCCCAGTTCGTCACCAATCCCGAGAAGATGATCGCTGAGTTCGAAAATCCTTACATCCTCGTACACGAGGAAAAGCTTTCCAATATGACAAAGCTGATTCCCCTCCTCGAAGCCGTTGCTAAGAGCAATCGACCGATCGTGATTATCGCCGAGGATGTG
>CAZWHE010000049.1:0-3811 GCA_964633825.1 uncultured Phycisphaerales bacterium
TTCCACGTATTGCATCCCTCGATCTCAGGGCTTCTTCTGCAGCGCCAGATCCCCGAGGACATTGTCGAAAATGTATTCCGCCACCCACTGATGGCCGTTGACAGACCAGTGATCGTCGTCAGGAATGTAGGCGCCCATCTCTTGGTTCTCTTCCTTGGCGAGAAGGTATTTTTTCATGAAATGGGTCTCGACACCGGTGCATATCTCCCGCCACAGAGCCTGCTGCTCCGGATCGATCTCAAAATCAATCAACACGGCAAATCGTATGCCCCGTGTTTTGCACTCCCCGTCAATCTTGTGAATAAGCGTACAAAAAAGACGGAATGGATAGTCCCCCTCGGAGGTGAAATAGGGCTCGCCCTGAGCCTCGTCCTGGGCCTTCTTCTTCCTCAGCAAGCTCCTGCCCAGATAGAACAGGCGATGCTTCAGAAAATATGCGAAGCGGCTGACACGGGATATCCGGTAAGCCAAGCCCCCCATAAACGAAAAGGGGGGGACGGGAAAATTGTTGAGCGTGAGCTCCCCCGCGTCATCGAGAACGAAGTAGGGTTTGTGGTAGCGCCCCTCGATTATGGACTCGATGTTTCCGCCAAGATCATTTTCGGCCGCCTGGCAGATGACGATGTCGGGTGAGTAATCGAACCCCTCGAGCTGCAGATAGAGAAGGGCGTGGTCCGTGCTGTATCCACCCAGGCCGGCATTGATGATTTCCACGGAAGAATCGATGCGTGAGAACTTCTCCTCCAGAATAGAGGTGAATATCTTGTCCTGATCGATGCCGTATCCGCGGGTGAAGGAATCTCCGACGCACATGACGCGCGTCACACCCCGGCTCTTTTGCAGGCTGTGCTCCCTATCGCGAAAACCCCTGCTGTTCGTCGAGAGAGAGACGGAAAACGACCGGTCGGTGAACGTACATTCCAGGTTCGGTATGCCGCGCCATCCCAGCTGAGAATCGAATTCTCTTGTCGGGATATACATGGAGGGCGCGAAGATGCGAAAAAGAATCTCGATCAAACAGAGAACGAAAAGGGTGGAGGCGAGCAACAGCCCAAGCCGCTTGAACCATTTTTTAGCGGTCGCGAGAGCGGTCATTTCCCACCTCTTCCGCAGCTGGTGTACGTTTCAGCAGCGATTTCCGTTTCAATGGCGTGTTCCGTTCTAACGGCGATACCTCTGTCAATATATTACGACGCCCATTATATCATCATTAATTTACGGCACCACACACAGCCCGGCTGTTTCATCGAATTCAGAGCGGAAAACCTTAAATCTTTGTGCAATAACGATAATGCCGATCTTTTTCACTCTGCAACAGCCCCCAGAAATGACAAGCATTCCTCTCAAATACAAGTCTAAAAAGGTTATTTGGCCGCGGCGATACAACGGCATGGCGACCGGTTCCCCGATCAGGTCACGGAGCGACCATTCTCCCGGGCCGCCCATTTTCAAACTTCAGGCAGAGCTTGGTCTCCCCTTTTCTGAGCTGCGGGTAAAGAAAGATGCGGTTCTTGCCTTCCGCCTTCGCCGCCAGGAGGGCCTTGTCCGCCCCGTTCAGGAACTCGTGGCTCGTGACAGAACCTTCTCCGTTGTAGACATTGATGCCGATGGAGACCGTCACTTCCGCCGAGGCGCCGTCCCGCTCGAAATTGTATCCTTTGACGATCGTCCGGATACGCTCGGCGATCGGAATGGCTTCGTCCAGATCGGTATTGGGCAGGAGGAGGAGAAATTCGTCCCCGCCGAGGCGGCCCGGAATATCGATCTTGCGGATCAATGATTTCAGTTTTTTCGAAAAAGCGAGAAGGACGAAATCACCGAAGGCGTGGCCGAGGGTGTCGTTGATCTCTTTGAATTCGTCGAAATCGAGCATGATGACCGACAGAACGAGCCCATGCCTTTTCGACCGGTCGAACTCTTCTTCGAGCCTTCTGAGAATGAATCGATCGTTGAAAAGCTCGGTCTTGTAATCCGTGATCGACTCCTCCCGCAGGCGTTTGAGCCGGTTCGAGATGTCGTGCATCCGCTTGACGCGGTGAGACATGATTCCCACACGGATGGCCAGCTCCTCCGCATCTCGCCCGACATAATAATCGTCGGCCCTCAGACAGGGGTCGCTTTCATTGCCCGGGTCCGGATTGGACTCGAGGACCAGCATGAGCGACTGGCGGAGGTTGAGCGATTTGAGAAGGGTGTCGAATTCAAAAGCCGGGACCGGTTCCCGGGAAGGACAGAAAACAACGAGCTCCGGGTTTCTCTTCTTGATGGCCGTCACTGTTTCCACGATGGTATTCGTCTTGAATACCTCATAATTCCGCCTTTCGAGACTGGACTTCGCGTCAGGCAGGATCCCCCTGCCGTGATCGGCAAACAATACGATTCTCTGGCTGTCGGTCATTGCCGCCTCAACATCTTGAATCTGAATCGGGTTTTTATATTAGGCTCTGTGCTATTGTAACGGCTGCGGTCATCGGGAAACCGGAACCAAGAATATTTTTTTAATAAGAGATTATACCTAGATAGATATTGTCGTTTTTTTATCAACCTTTTTTTAAAAAAAACAATTCCATGAACAAATTGCCTGTTGAATTCAGACTTATTCAATCCCGCAAACCGGGAGGGGCCATTACCAGGAGAGTTTCAGTTCGAGAGCCTCGCCCGCCGAGATCGCGGCTTCCCTGACGAGCTCAATCGTCACGCGCTCGCCCGACCGTGTCGTTGTCGCGGCAACCTCCCGGCCGGCGACTTCGGCCTCCCGGCCGGCGACTTCGGCCTCCCGGCCGGCGACATCGGCCTCCCGGCCGGCGATCAGAACGGAGGCTTTTCGAAGCTCCACACCTTCCGGCAGCTCGAAGACGATCGTCCGGACCCGCAAACGCCCCCATTTGAGAGCGATCCTGTTCGTCTGCGTTTTGTCTCCGCGCAGCTGCTCGATGCCGCCCCATCCTTCGGCGGATGTGAAAGCCGACCGGAAGCGGCCCGGCGTGATGCGCGGCGCAAAGCCGATGCGGCGGCTTGGCCCGTCATATTCGAATCCCGAAAGGCCGATGAGCACGCCCCAGCTCGCCAAAGCGCGGGCATAGTGGTCGCCGCACTCGATCTCGTTCCAGGGATTGTGCTTCGAGGGGTGATAGCGATCGTGAACGCCCCGGCAGACGGCCAGGGATTCGAAAACCATCCCTTCCCAGGCCATGTGGCCGGCCACCTGGTATTCGATGCCGGTCCAGATCTCGTTTCTGTAGCGCGTCGATCTCGGACCGAGGTGCCTGCTTTTCGGCCAGGTGCATGTGAAGAGCCCGGCTTCGCTCGTGTGGGCGAAGAAGCGCTCCGGTTTGTGGGCTTCGTTCTGGGGACCCACGTCGGGCGCCCAGCAGTATTTCCAGATCGAGGCGAGCGCCGAGAGGACCCGGTCCCGCGGATAGATGTAGCCGAGCCCGACCTGGTGGGCCCACCCCTGTCCGAACAGCTGATCGGCCAGGCACCCGTCGCCGTACTGCCAGTCGGGATGCTTTTCGAGATCAACGTCTTGGATGAAGTACTCGCCGTTGAAGAGCCTCTCCACCGAGAGCCTCCGGCCCGATTCGAAGATCTCCCTGCACGATCCGGCAAAGGCCGTGTCCCCCGTTTCGCGGGCCATCTCCTCGGCGGCGCGGAGCGCGCCGAGGTAGAGCGATCCCACCATCGTGTTGGGACCGTAATAGTTCTGGTCGTAAGTCTGGTGCTGCTTTCCTTCTATCAAGCCGTCGGCCTTACCGTCGGTGCCGTCGGCCTTACCGTCGGTGCCGTCGGCCTTACCGTCGGTGCCGTCGGC
>CAZWHE010000049.1:3911-24026 GCA_964633825.1 uncultured Phycisphaerales bacterium
CGGTGCCGTCGGCCTTACCGTCGGTGCCGTCGGCCTTACCGTCGGTGCCGTCGGCCTTACCGTCGGCGCCGTCGGCCTTACCGTCGGCGCCGTCGGCCTTGTCCCGGTCGATCAGGAATTGCATCGCTTTACGGATCCACGTCCAGTTGCGTTCGAGAAAATCGTCGTCAACCGACATCAGGTGTTCGCGGTACGCCTTGAGAATGTAGCCGCCCTGGGCATCGCCGGCCCAGTGGTTGTAATTCTCACCGCGAAAAGCGATGGCGCCCGTATCGGCGTCGAGGCCCACGCCGGGCGCAAAGTCCTGCATCTCGCGGACCGATCGTTCCAGCTCGGGGAAGAGGCGCGCCAGGGCGTGCTCGTAGTTCCAGACGTGGCCGCACGTCCCGTGGCAGCAGCCCGTGCCTTCCCAGGCCCAGAAGCGCCCGTTTCTCCACCACTGGCACGTCGCGCTCGCCATGATCGACAGGGTCGAGCCGATCCTGTCGAGAAACCAGCGGGGCAGCGTGGAATCGTAAAAAGTGTCGTGCCAGAGGCGGGTCTCTCTGAAAAGACGGTCCTTGTTGGCGGCCGTGTAGCGGGCCGCGTCCGCTGCATCACAAAAAAGCTTCGCATAATGGTTGCCCACGACCCGGTCCCCCAGCCGGAGGTTGGGCATGTGCCATGAAACGATGAAAGTGATCGTCATCGACTCGCCCGGGTCGAGGACAATCCCGCGCCCAATCGCGCCGCATGGCCTGTCGGGAAAGGGAACCCCGCCCGCATCGCCCGGCGAAAGGGGACCGCTCTGAAAAATCGCCTCCAATTCCGGCCCGGACGGGAGCACGGCCGCGCCGAAGAAACCCTCCCCTCCTCCGAGAAGGGAGAGGGCCATGGTTCCATAATCCATCTGTTCCTCGAAGCTTCCTGTAATGGTCCGCCTCGGCCGGTCGCGAAACTCGATCTGGTCCACGTTGATGTGGCCCCATCCACCCGAAGCGCTGTCCCTGATCTCGATCCGGGCCTTCATGCCCAGATATTTTTCCACATCCCAGTTGTGAGACCGCAGCCTCTCGCTGTTCCGGCCCGTGGTCGAGAAGACATTTTCGCCTCCCACAACGAGATCGATGCACGTCCTCTCCTTGTGGGCGCCCCCGCCCACGAGGAAGCTGATATAGGGACGCTCTATCTCGAAAGAGGGCGAGATCAGCCTCCCCTCCATCCGGTCGCTGCCGCCGAGATAGGTGTTGACCAAGCCCCGGCCCTCAAAACCGGAGACAGCGTTCTGGTTTTCCAGCGTTCCCCCGGCCGGCCCCCTGCCGAAAGCCTCGCCCTCGATCCTCCAGTCTCCATAGCTCTCGCCCTCGAAATCGGCAAAAACAAGGGGAGGGCGCTCAGGCTTCTCGGACTCGATCTCTTCGGCCCGGCAGACGAGTGAAGTGATGCCGTCGCTCCGGACGAACCCGTTGACCCTCCTGCCGGACAGCTCGGCGCCGCTCTCGAAGGAGACGGCGTTCTCCAGCCACCCGGCGAGGGCGGCCCGGACCCCGGCGGATGACCGGTTCGCCACGCTAAAGCGCATGACAACGGCCGGTATGGCCGAATCCGCCGCGTTGAGGGGAATGAAGGGCGAAAAGGCTTCCAGACTCACTTCGACGGGCAGGGCGTCATCCCTGTACTCCACCATGCCGATCGGATACTCGCCGCAGAACCGGACGCCTGGAAATCCCTGAGCATCGAGTCTCCGCACAATGGTCCTGCCATTGCCCTCCAGGCGGATCGCAAAGCCCTGTTCAACGAAGGGGAAGGGGACGAGATTCCTCACCTTTTCCACACCCGTACAGGCATCGCGGCCCTTTTCGTAATTGACCTGGCCGTAGCCCGAGTTGGTGTTCCGGTTGAAGATCTCCCAGCAGGCGAGGCCGCCGTCGCCCGTCAGGTAGATCTGTCCCGCACAGATGCCGCCCACGGGCATGCCGATCGTTTTCAGGTCGCCGCCGCCGTACCAGGCCGGCCCGCCGCGCTCGAAGAGGGCTTCGATCCAACCGGGGTCGAGGTTCTTCTCAGCCGGTACAAAGTGATCGCTTTCGGTCTCGGAACCGCATGTCCCGGCGGTGCAGGCGCAGAGCGCGAAAAGCCCGGCCAGAGCGGCACGGACGAGACCATTCACCTTGCATCCCTGTCTGTTCATTCAAGCCTCCGCTTAGAGACGGTACGTTTCCCGGGCCAGATCGCAGGCCATGGCGCGCCCCATGGCAAGCGCATCATCCATGGTGACTGCGTGCCGGACCGCGAGCCCGGCGAGGTAATTCGAATCGACACGCCGCGCGAGATCGTGGCGCGCCGGAATCGAGGGGAAAGAGCGCGCGTCATCGTTGAACCCCGCCGTGTTCCAAAGACCGGCCGTTTCCGTCACGGCGCGGCGAAAACGGACCATGCCCTCCATGCTGTCGTGAAACCACCAGGGCGGCCCGAGCTTCATGGCCGGATAGTGCCCGGCGAGAGGCGCCAGCTCGCGCGAGTAGGCGGCCTCGTCGAGGGTGAAGACGACGAGCGTCAGGCGCGGATCGTTCCCGTAGCTGTTGAGCAGCGCGTGGAGATTGCGCGTGTATTCGGTCATGACCGGAATGTCGCCCCCCATGTCGGGACCGAACCTCTCGAAGACGGTCCTGTTGTGGTTCCGGTAAGAGCCGGGATGGATCTGCATGACGAGCCCGTCGTCGATGCTCATGCGCGCCATCTCCATCAGCATGTGGGCGGTGAAGAGGGCCGCGTCGTTGGGCGTCGTCTTTCTCTTCAGGGCCTTGCCGAAGAGGTCTTCCACAGCCGAAGGCGAGAGCTCGGCCGTGTAGGGGAACAGAACGGCCTGGTCGGTCGACAGGGCCCCCATCGACCTGAAAAACTTCCGCCGGTCCTCGAGGGCGCCGATGAATTTCCTGTACGACGTAATCTCCATTCCAACGGCTTTCCCCAGGGCTTCGATCTCGCTCTTCCAACCGGGATGGGAGATGTCGATGACGGCGTCGGGCCGGAAGCAGGGGACGACCCTTCCTGGCCAGCCCGACCGGCGGATCTTCTCGTGAAGGTCGAGCGGATCGGCCGCGCCGTCCGTCGTTGTGAGGACCTCGATTCGGAAACGCTCGAAAAGGGCCCGGGGAAGGAACGCGGGCTCTTTCAGTTTGTTGTCGATCGCGTCGTAGACAGCGAGCGCGTTTTCGCCGTTCATCCTCTCGTCGATGCCGAACACCTCGGAGAAGACATGGGCGAGCCAGGCGGCCGTCGGCGTTCCGGCAAAGAGATAATAGTTGTCGCCGAAGACCTGCCACGCCTTCCGCGGGTCCTTTTCAACCGGGGCGCCGTCCCGGGCCGGGACGCCGAGCGACTCCGGCTCGACCCCGCGCGAGTAGAGCATGCGCAGGATGTAGTGATCGGGCGTCAGAATGAGGGCGGACGGGTTTTCGAATGGTTCGTTCCGGGCAAAGACCGCGGGATCGACGTGGCCGTGGGGGCAAACGAGGGGCAGATCTCTGACCGCGCCGTAGAGCTCTCGTGCGATCCCGCGCGTCGTCGGATCGGGGTCGAAAAAACGGTTATCGTCGAGTTGCTTGTTGCTTGTCATCTCACCAGACCTCATTCCACTTCGGGTGTTATCACTTCGGCTCCGATCTTGCGGAGCTCATCGGTCAGCCGGGCCAGCACGGCGGCGTCGCGGACCATGCCGACGATCGATCCGCCCGAGCCCGCGAACTTGGCCGAAGCTCCGCAGGCGCGCGCCCTTTCGATCATTTCCCGGTTTCCGTCGCTGATCGTCATGACCAGGCTCCTCAGATCGAAGTTCTCGTTCATCAGGTCAAAGAACCGGTCGTGATCCCCACGAAGAAGCGCCTCCCTCCCCATCCGGGCCAGGCCGGCGATGCGGTCCAGACAATCGACCACACGGCGGTCGCCGCGGTCGTAGCCGGAACGGATTTCTTGGAGCACCCGCCCCGAAACCTTCCCCAGGTCGGCCCTGTATGCAATGTACAAAGGGGGAAGAAGAGCGGGATCGATCCGCTCGTAAGAGCCGCGCCCCTTCTCCTCCATGATCGCGCGGTCGAAATCCATGGAGACACAGCCCTCGTAAGCCTGGATCACCCGATCCTGGAGGCCCGCATCGATGCCGAGCTCTTCCGTCTCCGCCTCGAGGGCGATCGTCGGAATGACATCGAGCGGGATATCGACGCCGTAAAACTTCATCAAGCCGCGCAGCACGGCGATCACGATGGCGCTCGATCCGGCCAGGCCGACCTGGCGCGGTATGGTCGATCGATAGCTGATCGTGAAATTGCCGCCCTTCATCGCGGGACCTTCCCGCATACAGTAGTCATGGAACTTCTTGATCGCGGCCTTGACCAGGCGGTCACCGCCGTAGTAGCCGCGCCTGTCGACGCGCTCGGCGAGCCCCCTCATGCTGCTGAATACGTTCCCGTCGCTGTCATCCGTCTCGATGCGGAGCCGGGACGAAGGGGCGAGGACGGCCATGGCGCAGAAGTTCCTGACAGCGATCGATATGGTCTTCCCGAAGTAACCGTCGGAAGGATTTCCGAGCAGTCCGGCGCGTGCATAGGCGCGGGTTTCGATCATTGTTGAATGCTCCGGCTTCGTTGCAGGATCAAAAGAGCCTTGTCTGCAACATTAACCGGACCGATGCGCAGCGTCAACATCACGCGGAAGAAGGGGGCGCCGCGCCCGGTTCCATGGAAACAGACGCGGCGCCCTTCACATTTCAGAGAGTGTTATTCAACGATGATGAGCAGATAATTCGTCAAGGACGTACCCACCAGGGCCTGGAGAGGATACTGATTTCCAACGGCAGCGCCTGTCGGTATCTGCACGTCGACGACCAATATCCCGTTCCCGGGAACAGCCCCCATCTGGAACTTCATGAAGGGCGGCACCAGGTAGAACCACCCCCAGTTCGTCCACGTCCCGGCCGGGTTGATGCCCGAACCGAGGCCGAGCAGCACCCCGTCCCCGGGGTATCCCACGAACCTGAGGGTGATCCAGCTTCCCGGCGTCGGGACCCCCACCATGTAAAGGTGGCGCGCGAACTCGTCGGCACCCATGTCCACCGTGCCGTCGGTTATACGATCATCACCTTCGAAGTCGGTTGGAGGGAGGTTCGGGGCCGTGTTGTCCCCCGTGTCCTTGCAGGGAGATCCGTAGGTCAGGTGGAAGTCGTCGACAACGGCCTCTGCAAAGACGGGATCCGCGTCGATCATTCCGCTTCCCCAGGTCAGGTTACTGTACTGCTGGAACACGTTGACCTCTCCCCCATCCACGTCGGAGTAGGTGATCGCGAGGGCCGAGTTCTGGCCGATGAGAGCGATCTCGTGCCCATAGGCGGCCGTGTTGTTCCAGAAAATCGTGTTGACGGCAGTTATCGCGGAGTAATCCCGGGCGTACAGCCCGCCCCCGTGGCCCAAGGCATCGGTGCATTCGTTTTCCGTGATCGTGTTGTTCATCAACTCGGGTGCGGGTTTTTCGAGGCAGCAGATGCCGCCTCCGTTGTATCGAGCCCTGTTTCCATGAATGATGTTGTTGGTGATTTCCGGTGTTGTAGGATCTGTATGAGAATAGTAGTCGCAACCGCAGCAGATGCCGCCCCCCCCCGAGTAGTATGTGTTCGTGTCGTAAACCTCGTTTCCAGAGATGATATTGCTCACTATGGTGGCCGAACAATCGATGTAGATCCCGCCTCCGGCGTAGTAAGCAAAATTCGACGAAATGTCGTTCTCCTCGATGCGCACGTCGTCCGTCCCTAAATCGCACAGGATCCCCCCGCCGTACCGGGCGTCGTTGTCGAGGATCGAGTTCTCGTAGATATGAGCCGCCGAACTCGACCAGTCCTTTGTTCCGCAATACACCCCGCCGCCATAGGCCTGTGACAGGCTGCCGCTCACGGTGCTGTTGTTCTCGATGACGTTGTCCCCGATGTAGGCCCACGTCGTATCCACACAGGAGATACCGCCCCCCTGCTGCGCACCCGAGTTGTCGATAATCAGGTTGCCCTCGATCCGGGGGTAGTCGGCTTGCTGGCAGTGGACGCCGGCGCCCCTGAAATCGACGGTGTTCTCCTTGATGACGTTGTTCTTGACAACGGCGCTGGAGTCGTGAATGTAGACCCCTCCCCCGGACAACCAGCCGTAGGGGCCGGCTCGTCCCGTGCCGTTCGTGATGGTGAATCCCTCGATGGTGGAGCTGTTGCTCAGAAAGGTTACGGTGCTGCCCGCCTGGTTGCCGTCGATGATCGTCACTCCGGGCCCCTGACTGCTGTGCACCCAGAGGGAAGAGGCGTGCAGGGCTCCGTCGAATGTCAGGTTGGAGCTTTCCACGTAAGTCCCCGGAAGGACGATGATCTCATCGTACGAGCCCGCGGCGTTGATTCCGTCCTGGATGAACTGGAATGGATCCTGCTGTGTGCCGTTCCACGGTGGTGTGGTGTTGGCGGCGTCGACATACCATATCGCGCCCGAGGCCATTGCGGGAAAGAAAAACAAACAAACCAGAGCGGCTTCGATCACTCTTTTGTACATGGTCGAGTCTCCTTAATGGTTTCGAAAAATAGAGGCCGGAAGAAATCCGATTCGGACCAAGATCCACCTCAAGAGAATGATGAGGCGCCCCGCTTTTTACTTCCGAGCCGTCCGTTTTTTTTCGCGCCTTCCATGATCTCGGAAGTTATTTCCTTGAAAGAGGATATGCGTACATCAAAAATATCCCCGTCCGCCGAGTAAAAATCGCCTGTCCTGGGGATTCACTGAGTGGTGAAGGAACCAGAAGAAAAGATTCCGGATCTTGCCGGATATAAACTTCTGAACGACGCTGATCTGGAAGACCGCTGGAAAATATCGAATGATGTCTTTGCCAGGGACATCCTTCTCCTGCGGCAATGGGAAAATGGCGACAAGGAATCGGGGATGATGCTTCTCAGCCAGTACAAGAACTTCTTTTACAGGACCTGCCTGCAATCCGGCGTGAGGGGAGAAGACGAGATCCTCGAGGTCTATCAGGAACTGGTTCTCGATCTCCTCGAAAATCTCGAAAGCCTTCCCGAACGGATCGAAAAGAGCTTTTTGGGGTTTTTGTACTGGCGCACCCGCAAAGCCATCCAAAAGTTGCGAAGAAAGAGAGCCCGTGCAGGCCTTCCCCTGACGGACATCGCGGCCGAAGAGGGAGGGTTCCGCATCGATGCATGGGACACGATAGAGCACTGTTGGAACAAGCTGCCGCCCAAACAGCACAAGATTTTCGAACTCCGGTATATCCAGGAGATGAAACTCAAGGAGATCGCGGCGGCGCTCGAGAGCAATGTCAACGCCGTGGGTCAGAACATTATGCGCCTCAGCCGCAAGATGAGAGAATGCCTGAAAGGGACGGACGCTCTGTAGCGCGGCGCGGCCTCTGGAGCTCGGTTGCAATGGATCACATTCCCCCGGAACGAATCATCGCCTTCCAGGACGATGAGATCGAAAAGGCGGAAGCGGACGCGATCCGCCGCCATCTCGAAACCTGCGTGGAGTGCCGGACCGTTCATCGAAATCTCGCGGACCTGGACGAGCGGGTGCGCACAGCGGCGCCGGCCACGGCCGGCCTCTTGAAAGGGTCGATTCCCGAATCCCTGGACCATGCCCTGGACGACAGAACACGGTCGCTCCTCGAAGCCTCCCCTTCCGCTGCAGCCCCTTCCAAACAGCGGACCCGCTCGATCCTCCTCAGAGCGGCTTCCACAGCAGCGGCCGCGGCTCTCCTCGCGCTGGCATTCTTCATGTTTCCCCGGACTCCCGAGAGGAAAGCGGCTTCATGGGAGATCAAACCCTGCCGACCGGAGACGGCGCCTTTGATCCGAGGGGAAGAGAGGAAACAATTTCGTTTCCATGTCACCCTGTCCCGTGAAAGTTACTTCTACATCCTCGATGTCGACGCTTCAGGCGGTCTCTCTTTCATCTACCCTTACCTGTCCGAAACGCGCTCGAACGACTTCGGAGTGAAGGGGCCTTTCCGGAATGGAGCGGAGATCCGGGTGCCGCCGGAGGGGATTGAAGGCTTCGAATTGGAATCGGAACACCTCTTTCTGATTCCGGCAGAGACACCGCTGAATGCGGGGAATCTGAGGGAGGTCCTCCGAGCCCTGCAGGATGAGTACGAGGCGGCAGAACCCGACGCTCGGGCGGTCAAGATACTCCTTTGGCTGGAAAACCGCTTTCCCGGCACACTCTACAAAAGATACGGGAACAACTGACCGGCCTCCTGCCGGCGAAGCTCACTCCACCGCACCCCAGTAAACGAAAGAAGCCCAGTAGAAGGGATCGGTGTAGTCCGCGGGCTTTTCAGCCGTTTTTTTCGGTTCCCGGGGGCCCCGTTCAGCTCCTTCCTTTCCTGGCAGGATCCTGCCGTGGAGCATGGCGAGCTTCACCTCTTGGAGGGCTTCGGCCGGGCTCATTCCCTCCTTCCAGAGAAGGCGGTAGAACTCGGTGAAAAAGAGTTTCGTTGCTTCATCATCCACCTTCCACAGGGTCGTGACGGTTCCCCGAGCCCCCGCAATTCCGAGGGATCTCTGGAGCGACATGATCCCCTGGCCCTCGCGGATCAGCCCCACGTTGGACTCGCACGCGGAAAGCACGGCCAGCCTGCAGTCGGAGAGATCGAGACCCTGGATCTCTTCGGCTGTGATCACGCCCGGATCCTCGACCCCTTCCCTGGGCCGGTTGCACCCGGCGAGCCTGAGCCCGCAGAGGACCGAAGGCGCAAGGCCCATCACCTTTTCTTCCATGGTGGAGACGATGCCTTTTCCTTTCCCGCGAACTCCGTCGATCGTCGACCTGATACGCTCCGGTGCGAAGTAACCGTGCGTGGCCACATGAAGGTACCGGGCCCGAGGAGCGAGAGAGATGAGCGAGGCTTTGGAAGCCCCGGCACCCTGAAGAAGAACGGCCTTCTCCCGGAAGACCTCGAAGAAGAGGTCCGACACCGCCGAGGCTTCCTCTATCGTGCCCGGCAGGAAACAGGGGGCCGCGTCATCGCTCCCCCGCGGAGAAGAGCTGAAGCCGGCCCGGGAGAAGAGAGCCGCCATCTCCCCGGGGCCCTCATCCTCTCCGGCGGGCCCGGCCCTGTGTCTTACGGGCGCGGCATCATAGTCGGCGCCGCCCAAGGCCACCAGAGTGGTTCCCGAATCCTCCCCCCCGGAAACGGCAAGGAAAGAAAGAGAATCGACATAGGCCAAAGTATACCGGTCGGCGATCACGCCCCGTTCCAAGGGCAGGGCTTCCAGAGGAATGGTCGCCAGAAGGGAATCGGGAGCAACGACCACTTTCTCCGCGCCGCCGAGCTTGTCGCTGATCGGGTCCCAGATCCTTTTTTTCAAGATCTTGCGCGCCCGCCGTCCCTCTTCATCCGCCCCCCCCGTCGGACGGCTGATGCATTTTCTCCAGCACCCCAAAGCCTCGTCGATCGGTCCGGCCGGTCCGAGCTCGATGCGCACCGCCTCGCCATCCCCGGAGAGAACAAAAGCGAGGTAGGAAGGAATTTCATCGCAGGACTCTCCATCCCGCTCGGGATATTTCTTCAAAGTATAACGGAGAAAAGAAACAGCGGCCCATCCAGGGGAAAGGATGATGTCCTCCATGCACATCCTCCCGAGAGTTTCTTTCCCTTCGGAAAGATTCCCCAATGCCCCGGCCAGAGCCTGTTCCACCTTGTCGCGTTCCCTGAGAGCGCCGATGAAATCCCCGCTCCGGGAGGACGTCACCTTCAGGCTGGCCAGGGCCAGCTCCTTGTAGAGCTTTTTGATCTCCTCCCCGCCTTTCATGGCGATATTCCGACGGATCTTTCCGGCCCTGGCACCGGCGGCCCGGAAGTTCTCGGCGGCCAGAAAGCTCTCCTTGTCCGAAAAGGCCCCCTCTCGACCAAACGAAAGATAGAGATCGAGAACGCTCCTGCATGCTCGAGCCGACTCCTCGATCTCCCGCACGGCGCCGGCCCGGGCCCTGCGGGACGTGAATTCGAGAGCGCCCTCCAAGGCGGCGAGGGAGAGCCTCGCTGATTCATCATGGTCGTCCAGGAGTTTCACGACGTCCGCTAGACGCCTCAGGGTATTGAAATGGCAGGAATGGTAGACGGGAAGGGTCCTCTTCCTGGCCGCGAGAACATTCTCCAGCAAGACACGCGCCTCCTCGAGGTCGCCGAGGTCTCCGGTGACTGCGGCGAGGTTTTCACGGGCCCGCAGCACATCCAGATGATCGGGCGAAAGGATCTCTTCTCTGATTCTGAGCACTTCCTCCAAGAGGGTCCGCGCCTCTTCGAGCTCGCCGAGCTGCCTCAGCGTCTCGGCGAGATTGACGGATGCGTTGAGAAAGAAGCAGCTCTCCGGCGGAAGACTCTTCTTGTAGATCTCCACCACTCCCTCCAGCACGGTTCTTGCACCATCGAGATCGCCGAACGAAGCCATAGCCGCAGCGAGGTTCTCACGAGCCTGCTGCAGGAGGGGGTGGAGAGGGGGAAGGGTCTCTTCGTAGACTTCCACCACCTGCTCCAGAAGTGCTCTCGCGCCTGGGAGATCCCCCAGATAAAAAAGGGTTTTGGCCAGACCGATGCGGGCATTCTGCAATTCGGGATCTTCGGGGTCCAGGTTCTCCTCGTAGACCTTCAGGGCTTTCTCCTGGATGGGCCGGGCGCCGGAGAGATCACCGAGCATACTGAGAAAGTCACCGTAGCTCAACCGGGCTTTTTGCAGATTGGGGTGCCCGGGGGGAAAGGTTTCTTCAAAAACACCGAGTGCCTGCCTGTACAGGGTCCGGGCGTAATCGAATTCACCGAGAATGGTGAGGATGCTGGCGAGGTTCAAGCGGACCTTCTGCAGCGCAAAGTCGTTTGGAGAGAGAGTCCGCTCGAAAACATCCAGCACCTTTTCGTTGAGCGCCCGGGCTGTTTCATGATCTCCCAGATAATTCAGAGCGTTGGCGAGACTCCCGCGGGCTTTCTGCAGCTCGAAATCATCGGGATCGAGCTTCTGTTCGTAGACCTCGAGCACTTTTTCGAAGAGAACCCTGGCGGACTCGAAATCACCGAGATGGAAATGGGCATTGGCCAAAAACTTCCGCACGGCCAGCAGGTCCTGGTCGTCGGAACGGAGGGTCGCCTCTCGGTATCTCATGACGGGTTGCCATGCCCGCCGGACTCTTTCCATGTCCCGAAGATTCCAGAAGGCTATTCCGATCTCCCAAAGGAGGTCGGCGGCCGGCGCGCTCTGCCTGCAGCCGGGCTCTTCTTCCATCACAGAGAGGCTTTGGCGAACGAGTTCCCCGGCCTTTTCGAGACGATTTCTGTTTTTTTCATCCCTCGCCCGTTCATAAAGCGCTGTCGCCTTTTCCACGGCATCGCGAACCCTCTTCTCCCCATCCGCCCTGTTTATTTCCAAGAGCGTGAGCCGCAGTTCGCCCGATCCTTCCCCCTTCCTTCCTTCCAGATGGATCAGAATTTCATCGCCCGCTTCGAGATCCGCCGCGGCCCGTATGCCGGACCCGCCGCCGGGCGCATGGACAAGGAGCTTCCCCTCCTCGTCCTTGACCCGGATCTCCCAGCCGAAGACGTTTCCGGCGGCTTCGACAACGACCGGACCGCTGGACAAGGCCCCGTATCTGAAAACCAAGGAAAGATCCGCACCCTCCCCATCCCCCGAGATCTCGATCTCTTCGCCCGACACCAGCGTGGAATGAGGCGCCGCAAAAAGGAGAGGAGAGCCGGTTTTCCCCTCGAGGCACGGAGGTTTCTTCTCCGCTCCTTCTTCCTGAGCCGAAAGGAGGAAGACGAGAATGAAGAAAACGGAAAATAACGCTGCAATCTTCTTAAAAGCCATGCTCATGCCCCCGGAATGGCGTGGGATACCATCCCGTGGGATAACATCCCAAAGACCTCTGATTCGTTTCATAAAGCAGACACGGACCTCGCGCTGCGCTCTACTTCCTGAGGAAGAGCCACACGTTTCCGCCCATCTCATGGCCCGGCTGGTCCGGTCCGGTCTTTTCGTTCCGGACAAGGTAGAAATTGCCGAGCAAGAGGTCGGGTTTGCCGTCGTTGTTCCAGTCGGCCACATCGATGCGGGCCCTCTTCCCCTTCCGGATCACCTCGCCGCCGGCCCGGAGGGCCTGTCCCCCGCCCAGGCGCGGCTCCCTGCTGCCGCCCGTGTTGGGAAAGAAGTAGACCTTGCCGTCCTCACCCCCCAGCAGGAGATCCTTCTTTCCGTCGCCGTCCCAATCCACCACGTAGGGTGAAGGCCTGCCGGGAAAGATCCCCTTCCCGGGTCTGATCACCGAGGGTTCCGCGAATGAGGGCGCACCTTCTTCACCATCGCCTCGAAAGAAGATGATCTGGCCCTTGGTGTAGCCCACAAGAATGTCATCGAGCCCGTCACCGTCCCAGTCCGCAATATGGATCTTGGAATATTTTTCAGTCAAGTCCTGGCTCGGCGCAACGCGTTCCTTGACGCTCCTCTTGCCGTCCGCCATTTGAAAGATCGTCTTCTCCCCACAGATCGTTTTGCCCGCCGCCTCGATCTTGACGCCCTCAGCGAGCTTCGGTTCGGCTCGAGTTCCCACGTTATGGAAGAACCAGACCGATCCCTCCGTATCGCCGGCCGCTAAATCCTTCTTCCCGTCCTTGTCCCAATCCACGACTTGTGGATAAGCACCGATGCATCACCCGGCGGGGAGCGAGATTTCGCTGCCCCCGGCTTTCAAAAACTCGAAATCCCCGAAGACGGGCTCGCTGTCAGAGCCCTTGTTGAGGTAGAGGCGGATCTTGCCCCCTGTAAACTGCCCCACGATCAGGTCCTTCAGACCGTCACCATTCCAGTCGGCCACGCAGGGAACGAGGTGCCCGACCTGTATGTCGATGGCTTCACCGGCCGCTTCAATTTTGTATCCCTCGGCAAGAACAGGGAGCTCGCCACCGGAAGACAAAAACAAACTGAAAAAAAGAATCGCCGTCATGATTCCTCCTCGAGCGCGCTTTCGATCCTTATCGGCGTATAGATCAGCTTTATTTTAGCACAATGCATCAGGCATCATCAAAACGGGACGGCGGCCGGAGCGTGAGCACACCGGAAGGGAATTCGTTACAGCGACTCCCCCAGACAGTCCCGGATGGCCCTGGAAAAGCCCTGCGCCACTTCCCGATAGGGGGCATCGAGCATATCCGTACAGAGACGCTCGAACGTTTCTTCGTCTTCGGCGTCCTCGTACAACGAGATGGTCTTCTTCATCCCGAACTCCGCAACCAGATAGGAGGTCAAAAAACCCGCGGAATAATAGAAGGAGCCGTTGTTCTCGAAATCACCCAGGAGATCCTCCAGGCGGACGACGGCGGCGTTTCCTTTCCCGCCGGAAACTCCGGCGGAACCCGCCTCCAGTGTCAGCAGTGACCGATAGATCTCTCTCTCGGTCATTCCGGTGACGCGGCATTTCCAGAGCACCGAGAGATAGACGGGCCACCCCTCGTTCAATGCGCGCAGGTCCGATGAGAGAAAGTGATGGGCGATTTCGTGGGGACCCTCCTCGTTCATGAGACGATTTCGCCTGTCCCGGTCTTCCCAGTAGATCAAAAAGGTGTGATTACCCATCGTGCTCGCTGACGCGGTATTGGAAGATCCTTTCGTGCCGGGATAGCGGTAGGCGGAATCCTCGAGAGAAAGATAGACATGGTGGCGGCATTCAAAGGGATTGGCGAGCCCCAGTGTTTCGATATAGAAATCGAGGCAGTCCTGATAAGAGGAAATATAATGAGAGATTATGGACGAATCCTCGATGCCGGGATCGAAATGAAAAACGAAATTCGCCCTTTCCTCGCAGAGGAATGCATCGAAATATCGCCGAACTTTTTTCCTGTTCTCCTCGGCCACGTCCGCCTTCTTCGTTTCGTCGACGCGCCAGACGGATTCATCTTTGGTGAACGCACCCTGCGCAATGACCTCTGAAGACGAGGTCATCACCAGGTAATCCGTATGCTTCCCCAGAATGTCTTCATGCTGCTGTCTCATCACGATATCGAAAATCATGGTCGCCGCCGGCCAGTCGTTCCCGTAAAACACCAGCAGATATCTGTCATCCCGAAAAGGACTGGGCCACAGAAACGCCACTCGGTCGAGTGGAAAACCGTATTCCACCCCGCCGAACCGGAACGAATCGCCCCTTATCTCCATGGGAAGCCGGGACAATATTTCTCGGAATTGCCCGGTTTCATTACCCCTGTATCCGAAGAGAACCAGATTGTTATCCATGCAATCCCGCCGGGTCAGCCGGCTCGACAGGCGAAACCCGTGACTCTCGTTGAATATTCCGAAGAATCCCCCAAGGCCTTTCTCGATCGTTGGATTTAGCTTTTGATCCTTTTCCGGGAATACGAAAAGGACGGGACCGTTCATTAAAGCCTCGGGAAACACCTTCTTGATACGAAAATACTGGCCGAGGCCGCAGGAGGAAAGGAGGATGGACGAGAAGAGCAGGAAAACAGACGCAACGGTTCTGGAAATGTTGATTGCAGACATTCTGTACGGCAGACCTCGGATCGTCACAAAATTTCCGGGCGGGCCGGTGAACTGCGCACCGGAGCACGGCATCCGTGTGTTTTTTGCACACCCGAGGTTTATAACAAACCCGCCCCCCATCCTCGAAAAAATACCGTAAAAACCACCGCAAAGATGATGGACCGATCCTCTCCTTTCCGTGAAGGGAAATGAACGGGCGGCTCGGATCGACACCGGTTCTTTTCCAAATCCCGGCGTGCTTCCTCTCCCGAACTTCTTTTGCCAAACATTCTTCCCGAAAGGAGAAACAATCATGAAATCCGGAAATCTTCTTTTCTCTATCCTCTTTTTCTTCATTTTTACCGCCGTCGCCCCGGCAGCGGACAGGATCGACTTCGACGAAAACCTGGGCAGCCACGGCTTCAACCTCGTCTCCGAATCTCCGGGCGGCGTCGAAATCGTCTTTTCGGTCTCGTCCATCGAGCTCTTCGATGTGGAGCTCGGCGGCGAGATGCTGAAAAAAAATTCCCTGCCCGGCGCCTTTCTGCCCAACAACGCCGGCGCTCCCGACCTCCCCGGAGCGAGTCGTTTCATCGCCCTCCCGCGCAATGCCGGTTATTCGATCGAGATCAAGGAAAGCCGGAAGCGGATCCTGGAAAACGTGGACATCCTCCCGGCCGCGCCCCTCCAGAGGGAGGACGACGACTCGCCGCCGGTCTACCGCAAAGACCCGGCGATCTACGGCCGCGACGCCGCCTATCCGGCCTCGCCCGTCATGGTTTCCGAACCGAAGAAGCTGCGCGGCGTGGACGCCGTCATTCTCGGCGTCACCCCCTTCGCCTACAACCCGGTGAGAAAGGAGCTGGTCGTCTACACAGACCTCCGCGTCCGCGTCACCTTCGAGGGCGGCACGGGAGATTTCGGAGAGGACCGGCTCCGCAGCCGCTGGTTCGAGCCCCTCCTGAAACAGAACCTGCTCAACTACAAATCCCTCCCCGCGGTCGATTTCGACTCGAGAACCAAAAGCCGGTCGGCCGGCGAATGCGAGTACATGATATTCGTCCCCGACCAGGCGAACTTCATCACCAAGGCCGAGAAGATCAAGGACTTCAGGCTGAAGCAGGGGATCACGACCGAGATCTTCAACATCGCCGATCTCGGCGGCACCGCGACCGACATCGAAAACACGATCGACAACGCCTACAACACCTGGTCGACGCCTCCCGTGGCCGCCCTCATGCTCGGCGACGACGCCAACGTCCCGGCCAAGGCGTGGAACAGCTACTGCCTCTCGGACAACATCTACGCCGACGTGGACGGCGACGATCTTCCCGACATCAACGTGGCCAGGATCACGGCGCGGAACACCGGCGAGCTCCACACCATGATCAACAAGTTCATCGACTACGAAACGAGCCCGCCGAGGAACGTCAAGTTCTACGACCGGCCGCTCACGCCCGGGATCGGCGCGACAACGGTCTGCGTCGTCGTGACCAAGACCAACTGCGACAGGTACGAGGAGACCGTTTACGTGACAAAGGGCTACCTCACCGTGACTCCCGATCCCCTGGTCCCGGGGAACAACGCGGTCTTCAAGCTCGTCAAGGGAATGCCGTTCTTCGAGACGGTCTATCTCATTTACAGCCTGAACGGCATGGGCGCGGTCTGGGTGCCTCAGCTCAACGTTCACGTCAATATTCTTTCCCCGAAACTGATCAGTTCCCAGCAGATAAACTCTCACGGCATCGCCGAATGGGACATCAAGATCCCGATGACAGCGCCCAGCATCGACATCTGGTTCCAGGGAGCCTGGGACGGCGGAGCGTCGAACGTGGTGGAAACCTCGATCTTGTGAGAGGAACAACATCCTATCGCCCGGCCGCAGCGTACGGGGGGGCGGGACTTCCGGGTCCCGCTCCCCCGTGACCTCATCCCTTCCAAAGTTTCACATTATCGGGAGTTACCACTGTCACACTCTCGAACATTTCTGCTCGGAAATTTTTGACGGATTGAGGTCCAAACCCGGGGGAAAGGTTACACTATTGAAAAAACAAGGGAGAGGGCCGGGAGCCTGCGGCTGCAAACCCGCCCGAACCCGGACAAAGAACAGATACGGAAAGAGAGATGCCCGCATTACTGATCATGGCGGCCGGGGTGGGAAGCCGGTACGGGGGATTCAAACAGATCGACCCCGTGGGACCGGGCGGGGAGACCATCATCGACTACTCGGTCTTCGACGCCGTCCGGGCCGGGTTCGGCAAAGCCGTCTTCGTCATCCGCCGGGACATCGCCGATGCTTTCAAAGAAAAAATCATCGCCAGATTCGAGAAGAAGATATCCTGCGCCGTCGTCTTCCAGGAGCTCGGCTCCGGCCTCGGCGCGTTCGACCCGCCCTCGGGCCGCACAAAACCCTGGGGAACGGGACACGCCGTCCTCGCGGCCGAAAACGAGATCGACGAACCCTTCGCCGTGGCCAATGCAGACGATTTCTACGGTGCGAACACCTTCGGGATCATGGCGGATTTTCTCTCGGCGGACGGCCCGGCTTCGGAGACGAGCTATGCCATGGCCGGATACGTCCTGCGCAACACCCTCTCCGATCACGGATACGTTTCCCGCGGCATCTGCGAGCGCGACGAAACGGGACGCCTGAAAAAGATCGTCGAGCGCGTCCGCGTGTTCAAGGACGGAACCGCTGCCTACTATCTGGACGAGAACGACACAAAGCACCCCCTCACCGGGGACGAGACCGTTTCCATGAATTTCTGGGGATTCAGGCCTTCCCTGTTCGGGCACCTGAAGAGACTGTTCGAGGAATTCCTCGGCGAGCGCGGCCGCGACATCGAATCCGAGTTCTACATCCCCCATGCCGTGGACGAACTGATCGCCCGCAATCAGGCCGGTGTGGACATTCTCCCCACGGAAGAGGCCTGGTTCGGCGTCACTTACCATGAGGACAGGGATGCGACCAAGGCCAGGATCCGCCGGATGATCGAGAAGGGAGTCTACCCGGAGAGGCTGTGGGCCTGACAGCGAGGAGCAGCGTTGAATTACGACATCGGATCGGTAGCCGAGCGGTTTCGGATCGACGGGGATTTCGTTCTTGCCGAGAGCTTTGGAAGCGGCCACATCAACGACACTTTCGCCGCAACATTCGAACGGGACGGATCGCGCACGAGATACATCATCCAGCGGATCAACCGCAATGTTTTCAAAGCGATCCCCGAGATGATGGAGAACATCGAGCGCGTCACCGCCCACGTGCGCGCCAAGCTGGTGTCGCAAGGAACAGACGACATCGCGCGCCGCGTCCTCTCTCTCGTGCCGGCCCGCAGCGGCTCGAACATTTATCGGGACACGGACGGGAACTCCTGGCGCGCTTACAGATTCATCGAAAGGGCGCGCACCTATGACGTCGCCCGATCCCCCGATCTCGCCTTCGAAGCGGCCCGGGCCTACGGCTCTTTTCAGAGCATGCTCGCCGACCTGCCCGACCCGCCGCTCCACGAAACGATCCCGGGCTTTCACGACGGCCCGAAACGGTTGAACGATTTTATGCAGGCCCTCGACGCCGACGCCCACAACCGCGCGAAGGAGGTCCGGGCCGAAATCGATTTCCTCATGAAGCACGCCCCGATCTTCGACGTTCTCCCGAAACAAGCCGCCGAGGGAAAGATCCCCGTCAGAGCGACCCACAACGACACGAAGATCAACAACGTCCTCATCGACGACGAGACAAAGGACGGAATCTGCGTCATCGACCTCGACACCCTCATGCCCGGGCTCTCGCTCTACGACTTCGGCGACATGGTCCGCACGGCGACCTGCTCGGCCGCCGAGGACGAGAGGGACCTCGCAAAGGTGACGCTTCGGATGTCGTTCTTCGAGGAGATCGTCCGCGGTTACCTGTCGACGGCCGGGGAGTTCCTGACGCGCATCGAGCGCGAACACCTCGTGCTCGCCGGCAAGATGATCACGCTCATCATCGGGACCCGATTTCTGACCGATTACCTCAGCGGGGACGTTTATTTCAGGATCCTTCGCAAGGGACACAACCTCGACCGCTGCCGCATCCAGTTCAGGCTTGTCGAGTCGATTGCATCCCGGGAAGAGGAGATGAGGTCCTTCGTGGAGCAAATGGGCTAGAGGCACCCCGCTCCCTTTGATCCCGTATTTCTCCCGATTTTGTTCGGAACAACGGGATGCTACCGGGGTTTATTGACCACAAGGACGGCGCTTCCCGATCTCGGGGTGCTCTCAACGCCGGTTTTTCACAATTATTTTAATCCCCGCCGAGGCCAGACATGAGACAGATGATATTACAAACAAGCCGGAAATCCCTTTTTTCCTTCCCGACACTCCTTCTCCTGGCGGCGCTGCTCGGTCCTTCGGGAGCCGGCGCCTCGGAATTCCTCGACAACAGGGCCGTGAGTCCCGGATTCACCCTCTTCAGTCCCCTGAGCTTGACAACGACATACATGATCGATAACAACGGAACAATGATTCACACGTGGCCGGGCACATACCAGCCCGGAAACGCCGTCTATCTCCTCGACAGCGGGAACCTTCTCCGCACGATCCACATCGCGGGCAACACGGGCGGTTCGGGCGGAGCCGTCGAGGAGGTCGCCTGGGACGGAACCGTTGTCTGGTATTTCGAGTATTCGAGCGGTTCCTATCTCCAGCACCACGACGTGGAAGTGCTGCCCAACGGCAACATCATCATGATCGCCTGGGAATACAAGACGCGCATCGAAGCCATCCTCGCGGGCCGCGACCCGGCTTTCCTGCAGGGCAGCACCTTCTCGCCGGAACACATCATCGAGGTCGAGCCGACCGGCCCGACGAGCGGCGACATCGTCTGGGAATGGCACGTCTGGGACCACCTGATCCAGGACTTCGATCCGTCCAAGGCCAACTACGGCGTCGTGGAAGACCATCCCGAGCTGGTCGACGTCAACTATCCCCCCCGGCCGGCCGATGACTGGATTCACGCCAACTCGATCGATTACAACCCGGACCTGGATCAGATCATGATCAGCAGCCGGACCTTCAACGAAATCTGGGTCATCGACCACTCGACGACAACGGCGGAAGCGGCCGGCCACACGGGCGGCAACAGCGGCAAGGGGGGCGACCTTCTCTACCGGTGGGGGAACCCGCAGGCCTACCGCGCCGGGAACGCTTCGGACCGGATGTTTTACGGGCAGCACGACGCGCAGTGGATCGAGCCCGGTTGTCCGGGAGCCGATAATATTCTCGTTTTCAACAACGGTGCGGGACGGCCCGGTGTCACCTACTCTTCGGTGGACGAGATCGAGCCCCCCGTCGACGGGAACGGAAACTACTCGTACACCCCCGGGACGGCTTACGAACCGCAGCAGCCGTTATGGAGCTATACCGCCCCGAATCCGCCCGACTTCTATTCGGACCACATCTCCGGCGTCCAGCGCCTTCCCAACGGCAACACTCTCATCTGCAGCGGTGCGGACGGCCTCTTTTTCGAGGTCACCCTCGACAAGGCGACGGTCTGGCAGTATGTCAATCCCTATCCGAACATGACACAGCACCATGTCTTC
>CAZWHE010000050.1:0-24010 GCA_964633825.1 uncultured Phycisphaerales bacterium
CCACCGCCGTAGCCGCCGATAGCTATGTTTCCCGAGATTGTATTGTTGGTGATGGTTGGAGAAGACTGGTAACTGAAAATTCCGGAATACCCGTTTCTGATCGTGAACCCGTCCAGGACCGAATCGACCCCTTCCCCGCTCTGAAACGTTACGACCCTCCCAACCATCCCTCCGTCGATGGTTGTGACCGCCGCGCCCTGACCGCTTCGGAGCGTGATCGCCTTGCCGATGAAGTCGATGTTCTCAATGTACGTCCCCGGCCGGACAATAACCGTATCACTCTTCTTCGCCGCATAGATGGCGCTTTGAATCGTAGGACATTGGTCCGGAACGTAAATGGTTGCCGAAAACCCTGCTGTCGAGAAAAAGAGAAAGAGGGTGAGACAAGACAGGCACCGCACAGCATCCTCCTTCCGGCCGGATGAATGTAATAATCCCTTCGTATAGTATTTATATGTCTCGTAAAGGAGGCACGTAACACGGCTGATCAGCGGTGCCGGGTGTGAAGTCACTTTTTCTTGTATAATGAGCTATACACGAGAGGCTACCTCCTCCGGAAGGTAGATTTAAGAACGGTCCGAACAGGTCCGCTGCTCGCCTGGCAAGGACGATATTTACCTAATTAATATCCATATTTTTCTTTCTTGGCCGGTTGGCTGATCGAAAAAAATAATGGGAATATTAAAAGAGGGGAATGGGATCACGTCTCCCATTCCCCTCTAATTAAGAACCAAGTAAAGCTTTATTGAACAACCAGCGGCATGAGATTCGTCAGCTCGGAAGCCGGATTGCCGAGCGGTCCCGCCAGCGCCTGGAAAGGATACTGCTCGCCCGGCTGCCAGAAACTCGGCACTGTTCCCGAAGCCTCCAGCAGACCGTTGGATTGAATGGCTCCCAGATTGGATTGCCACAAGACGGGCGCGGCGAGATGGATGTCGCCATATTGCGATGGAAGCGGCGGGTCGAGTATTCCTGATCCAAGACCGAGAACGATTGGTGACGAGCCGGGCGTTCCGATAACTCTTGCTGTAAAGCTTCCGCCCGGCACGACATCATCAATGCAATAAAGATGAAGGTGAAACTCGTCGGCACCCATGTCCACGGTCCCGTCCGCAATGCGCGGATCCCCTTCGAAATCTTGAGGCTCGGTGGCAGCGGAGTTATCGCCCGTGTTGCGGCAGGCGGAACCCCATGTCAGGTGAAAATCGCCGTTGACCGGATCAACGAAGAGCGGATCCGCGTCGATCATGCCGGAGCCCCAAATGAGTATGCCGCCAGGATCAACGAAGATCGAGGATTGCCCCCCCTGCACGTCGGAATAGCTGATAGTCACGTTGGATATAGAACCGATCCAGCATTCCGGACCGGCCGGCGCGTTGTTCTGCCAGAGAATCGTGTTTGTAAAAAAAGGGGAGTTGGAGGACGAATAGTAGTAGTCGTAGTAGATCCCACCACCGTTGGAGCCGGCGGTGTTACCTGTAATAGTGGTGTTGGTGATGGCAAGGAAGGACCTATAGCAATAGATCCCACCGCCGTCGGAGCCTGCGGTGTTACCTGTGATGGTGTTATTGGTTATGGTTAGGTTAGACCCTTCCTCACAGCAGATCCCGCCGCCGCCGGAACTCGCGGCGTTACTTATGATGGTGTTGTTAATGAGGATCGGGAAGGACCTATAGCAGTAGATTCCACCCCCGTCGGAGCCGGCGTTGTTGTCCGAGATGATGTTGTTCGAAATAGTTGGGGAGGAGAGATGCCAGCTGTAAATCCCGCCGCCGTTGTCGGCGGTGTTATTCGAGATGGTGTTATTCGAAATGACTGGGAAGGAATACCAGTCGCAGTGGATACCGCCGCCACAGTCGGATGCGCTGTCCGAGATCGTGTTGTTGATGATGGTTGGGGAGGAGATTTCTCCGCAGTAGATCCCGCCGCCGTAGGCCGAATTGTACCCATTTCTGATCGTAAACCCGTCCAGAACCGATCCGGCTCCCTCATTGTTGTTGAATGTGACGACCGATCCGGCCTGCCCTCCGTCAATGGTTGTGACCGCAGCTCCCTGCTCGCTCCGGAGCGTGATCGCCTTGCTCTTGAAGATGATGTTTTCATAGTACGTACCGGGACGCACGACGACCGTCTCACCGTTCCAGGAAGCCTCTATGGCCATCTGGATCAGCGAGTAGTCGTCGGGGACGTAGATGGTGATGAGGAATTCGGGAGGATAGTGGTATCCCATATCAACGGGCCAGATGTCCCTGACATCATCCGTCCTTGTTGTCCCTCCGCACATCGTGGTTGGATCTCCGGTGTCCACGCAAGGGTTGGTTATTCCCGATTGACAGGGGTCCTGCCTGAGGTGGAAGTCGCCGTTGACTGGATCGACAAAGAGCGGGTCAGCGTCGATCATGCCGGGGCCCCAATTGAGCGTGCTGCCGGGATCAACGAAGATCGAGGATAGTCCCCCGCACACGTCAGAGTAGCTGATGGTCAGGTCGGATATGGAATACACGCTTCCGATCCAGCACTCCGGTCCGGTCGGGGCGCTGTTCTGCCAGAGTATGGTGTTCGAGATGATCGGGGAGGAATCGTAGCAACAGATCCCGCCCCCGTTGTTGAGAGCAGTGTTACCCGAGATGGAGTTGTTCGATATGAACGGAGAGGAATTGTCGCGGCAGTAGATACCGCCGCCCCAACCATACTTGCCCTCGATTGAATTGCCCGAGATGATATTGTTTGAAATGAGCGGTGATGAAAAATGGTAGCAATAGATCCCGCCCCCGTGGTCGTCGATAACTCTGTTGCCCGAGATGATGTTGTTCGAAATGGTCGGGGAGGAGGAGGAGTAGCAGTAAATCCCGCCGCCACCATGCCGCTCGGACAAGTTCTCCGAGATGATGTTATTCGTGATGATCGGAGAAGAGTAATAACAGCAGATCCCGCCGCCTTTATCACGGGCAGTATTACCTGTGATGATGTTGTTGGCGATGGTCGGGGAGTTGGAACCGCCGCAGAAGATCCCGCCGCCTATGCGAGCCGTGTTCCCCGTGATGGTGTTGTTCGCGATGGTCGGAGAGGAGGAGGAGCCCTCGCAGCGGATCCCACCACCGTAACCGTTGCCCGTGTTCTCCGTAATAATGTTGTTCAAGATGGTCGGGGAAGTATGGTCGTCGCAGTAGATCCCGCTGCCGCCCGCGACGAAGTACCCGTTTCTGATCGTGAACCCATCAAGAACCGACTCGACTCCTTCCTCGCTCTGAAAAATCACGACCCTCCCAATCTGCCCTCCGTCGATGGTTGTGACCGCCGCCCCCTGCTCGCTTTGGAGCGTAATTGCCTTGCCCCGGAAGTCGATATTCTCAACATACGTCCCCGGCCTGACGATAATCGTATCACCATACGGTGCCGCAAGGATTGCGCCTTGAATCGTGGGATAGTGATCCGGCACGTAAATGGTTGCCGAAAACCCTGTGGTCGAGAAAAAGAGAAAGATTGTGAAACAAGACAGGCACCGCACAGTATCCTCCTTCCGGCTGGATGAATGTAATAATCCCTTCGCATAAGAGTTATATGTTTATCTGAAGGAACGCGTAACACAGCTGATCAACCAGATCCGCCGCCAGCCTGGCAAAAATGATATATACCCATAAAATTACCCATAAATACCCATATTTTTCTTGAAAATGGCCCAATATGGCTATATATGGATATTGTTATGGATAATCCAAGGATTGAAATTCTTCCCCAACACCTCAAGCTGATCGCCGAAATCGACGAGTTCAAGGGGAAATGGAAGGCGCTCCGCCGGTTATCTCCAGACCAACTGGAGTCGCTTAAAACGATCGCCACAATCGAGTCGATCGGCTCATCGACGCGAATCGAGGGTGCCCGGTTGACCGACAGCCAGATCGAAGAATTGCTTTCGGGCATTCAGCCGACGCCCTTCAAATCCCGCGATGAGGAAGAAGTCGCGGGTTATGCCGAAGCCATGAAACTGGTGTTCGATTCTTTCGAACAGATATCGATAACTGAAAACCATATCAAGCAGCTCCATCGAGATCTGCTGAAGTACTCGACCAAGGATTCCCCGCACAGGGGAGAGTACAAGAAGCTGCCGAATCACGTCGAAGCCTTTGATCAAGATGGCAAAAGCATGGGCATCATCTTTGAGACAGCGTCCCCCTTCGATACCCCCCGGAAGATGGAAGATCTGGTGCAATGGTTCAACGAGACGAAAAACGAAGGCGTTCTTCATGACTTTCTGCTGGCAGCGGTTTTTGTCGTTCATTTCCTTGCCATCCATCCCTTCCAGGACGGAAACGGCCGCTTGAGCCGAATCCTCACCACACTGCTGCTTTTGAAATCAGGATACGATTATGTCCAATACAGTTCGCTGGAAAGAATCGTCGAGGAAAATAAGGACCGGTATTATCTGGCGCTGAGGCAGGCGCAAAAAACGATCGAAACAGACAACAGCACGCTGGGTTCGTGGATAACCTTTTTCCTGAGCTCTTTAAGGCAGCAGGTTGCGGTTTTGGAATCGAAGCTCCATTACGAGAACCTCGTCAATGACATTCCCCCGTTGTCACAGGAAATCCTCGAGTTGACCAAGGGGCGTGGAAAAATAACGGTCCGGGACGCTGTGAAGATCACGGGCGCCAACAGAAACACGATCAAAAATCATATCCAGCAGCTGGTACACAAGGGGCTTCTCAAACAGATGGGGATCGGTAAAGGAACCTGGTATCAGTGATACCGGCAGCGGTGGTGGGCCGATCCTGGCATGAAGCCTTATTGAACCTGCAAGCAGAGTAAGCTAAACAATTCATATACCTACGTATCGTGTCCCCCTACTCGTTCGGGATGCGGCGCTCCACCGGCACGGGGGGCCAGGGGCGGACGTGCGGCTCTTCCTGGTACCAGAAGGCCACGCTCGAGTAGTCGTCGCTCCGCCGGTTGGCGTGGCCGTGCTCGATGGTCACGCGGATCGATTTCGCGAAATAGACCGGGTCCTCCACGTGGAAGCGGTACATGGAGACCGCGCCCGAATAGTTCGGCCCGCCCGGAAGAGGGAGGCCGTGGTACGGGGCCGAGACCCTCTCCGTCGGCCCGAAGGCCATGTTGAAATAGTCCTCGCACCCCGTCCCGTGGATCGTGGGCCGCTCGTCGCCGTCGATGAAGATCATGTCGTCCCCTTCGCCGTACCAGTTGTCCTCGTCCGTCTCCCGCAGGTTGAAGACGGCGAGCACGCACCCCACGTAGTGGCCGCGCCCCTTGGCGTCGAGGATGACGTAGTTCCCTTCGCCCGTCGTGTTGACGCCGTCCATCTGGAACTCGTGGTTGCTCAACCCTTTTTCTGAGATGCCGCGCGTCGGGTTTTGGCGGTTGAAGAGCGCGTGGAACCGTCCCACATTCTCCTCGGGTCTGTCGTGGAGCTCGTAGTCGATGTAGTAGAAGAAGTGGGAGAGCTCCTTCTCCCCCTCGTTGACGAGCTCGAAGCGCGCCCTCTTCCCGAAGGGCATGGGAAAGAAGCAGTTGAACCCCCGCCCCTTCTCGCTCGACATGGCGAGCGGGATCGACTCGAAGTTCGTCATCAGGCCGTGGCCCACACCGAAGAAATCGCCGATGGGCACATCGATGCTCGGGTTTTCCTCGCCGTCCCAGAAGGCGCGGAGCACGATCTTGCGCAGGGCGTGCTTTTCCTTGGAAAGCATGGTGCACCAGATGTGGGTCACGCGGCCGCACCCCTCGATATCGGCGAGCTCGGTCTTCCCGCCCGCCGGCAGGGTGATGAAATCGAAGTTGCCGCCCGACCGGTCGTAGCTCGATTCCCGCCGGCGAAGATGGCTCCGAAGCTTGGGAAGATCTCTCAGCATTTTCGTACCTCCTTACCGGATTTATCCGGCCTTACCGGGCTGTGCCCGGCCTTACCGGGCTGTGTCCGGCCTTGCCGGCCTTACCGGCTTCCAGCCGGCCTAGCCCTTGCCTCCCGTGAGGTGGATCCCGCGGATAAAATACTTCTGGGCCGCGAAATATACAATGATGCAGGGAATGATCACGATGACGGCGCCGGCCATGAGCAGGTCCACGGCCACGCGGAAGCTCCTAGCGAAACCGGCGAGAGCGAGTGTGAGCGTCGCATTCTCGGGCGAGTTGAGGTAGATCAGCGGCCACCAGAGATCGTTCCAGACCATGAGAAAGGTGAAGATCGCCACCGCCCCGACGGCGGGCCGCGCCAGGGGAAGCATGATGCGCCAGTAGATGCCGAGCGTGCCGCACCCGTCGAGGCGCGCCACCTCGACGATCTCCTTCGGCACGGTGAGAAAGAACTGGCGGAAGAGAAAGATGAAGAAGGGATTCCCGCCGAGAAGTGCGGGCACGAGGATGGGCAGGAAGGTGTCGACCCAGCCGAGCGACTGGAAGAGCACGAACTGGGGGATCACGGTGACCTGCATGGGAAGCATCATGGTGGCCAGCACCAGGACGAAGAGGAAATCCCTTCCCCGGAACTGGAGCCGGGCGAAAGCGAACCCGGCCAGCGAACAGGTGAATATCTGAAAGACGATGCTGGCCGCCGTGAGGAAGACGGTGTTGAAGAGGAGCCGTGGAAAGTCGCCCATCCTCTCCATGGCCACTGCGTAGTTTCCGAAAAGGCCCGTCTGTCCGTCCGGCCCGGGCGATTCGAAGTTGAACGACGTCTCGACCATCCAGACGAAGGGCGTGATGAAGACGACGCCGCAGAGAAGGAGCAGGATCCAGTTGACCGCCTTCCAAGATGCTTTCACGCCGCCCTCCCTTCGTAATGCGCCCACTGCCGCGACGAGCGCAGGATGAGGAGCGTGAGCGCGAGGAGGATGGCGAAGAGCGCCCAGGCCAGGGCGGACGCGTACCCCATCCGGTTCATGCGGAAGGCCTCGCGGAAGATGTAGAGCACCATGAAGAGCGAGTTCGATCCGGGCCCGCCCTGGGTCATGACAAAGGGTTGGGCAAAGATCTGGAACGCGTTGATCACGCCGATGATGAGGTTGAAAAGGATGACGGGCGTGAGCTGGGGGATCGTGATGTGCACGAACCGCCTCCACGCCGGCGCGCCGTCCACCCTCGCTGCGTCGTAGAGCTCGCGGTCGATGCCCTGGAGCCCGGCGAGAAAGACGACCATCTGGAAACCGATGCCCCAGACCCCGAGCAGGACAAAGACGGAGAGGAGCCCGAGCCGGCTGTTCTTCCAGTCCGGCCCCTCGATTCCGAAGAAAGCCAGGGCCTGGTTGACGAGTCCCATGTCGGGATTGTCGAGGTTGAACATCCAGACCCAGATCACGCCGATGGCCACGGGCGAGATGATGGCGGGAATGAAAAAAATCGTTCTGAAGATCGACGTCCCCCTGAGCGCCCTGTTCAGAAGGCAGGCGAGAAAGAGGGCAACGCAGAGCCCGATCACCACGGCCGGTATGGCGTATGCCGTTGTGACGAAGAGCGACTTCCAGAAGACGTCGCTCCCGGCAAGGCGGGAGAAGTTCTCGAGCCCGGCCCAGCGCGCGTCCTCGATCGGCCGGATGGGCGACCAGAAGGTGAGGCTCACCAGGAAAGAGACAAGCATGGCGCAGAGGGTGAGAAAGATGAACCCCGTCGCCCAGGGAACCAGAACCAGGGCGGCCGTCCTCTCCTCGCGGCGGCTGAGCGGGCCCGGCTTTTTACCCCGGAGCAGGACAAAGAGGAGAACGAGGAGAGCGAGACCCGAAGCGACAACGGCCGCGGCCGCACCGAGGGGGAGACGGGAACGTTCCCCGTCTTTCTGCTGCTGCTCGATGAAGAGGTTCGCCTTTCGGGCGATCGCGCGGCACGCTTCATCGGCCGAAACCTCCCGGAGGAGGAAGCAGGCCTCGAGCTCGTCCTGCATGAAGCGCCTCATGTCGCGCCAGTGGGCGAAGACGGGCGGGATGCGGATCGTCTCGATCGCGTCGAGAAAGACGCGCTCGCTGTCAGGAGGCACGCGGGGCTTCAAGAAGTCCTCGGAGAAAGCGGCCCTCTTCAGCCCCGGGACTCCGTTGCCGATCCGGGCGAGCGCGCGCTGGAGCTTCTCGCCCGCCAGCATGCGCACGAACTCGTAGGCGAGTTTTGGGTGCCTCGACCGGCTGCAGACCACGTAGGAGCGAAGCGCCATCGACGTGGCCTCCTCCTTCCCGACCGGCAGGGGCGCCACGTCCCAGCGGAACTTCCTGATCTTCTTGAAGCGGTAGGTCTCCCAGTAACCGACAGGGCCGTAGAAAGCAACCCGGCCCGCCTGGAAAAGCCCCTCCGTCACCTGAGACTCGAAGGTGGCGTCCGTGGTGGCCACCCTGTCCTCGTGGAGAAGCCGTTCGATGAAGCGGACCGCCTCCATCGCCGCGGGCTCGTCGAGGGTGCACCGCCCCCCGTCCATGAGGCGGCCCTTGTTCTGCCAGATCCAGGGCGACACGGCCTGCATCCACTGGGTTACCGAGACCCCCCACTGGTCGTCCTTCCCGTCGCCGTCGAGGTCCCGCGTCGCCTCGAGGCAGGCCCTGTGAAAATCGTCCCACGTCCACCCACGCTCGGGATAGGGGATGCCTGCCTCATCGAGGATGTCCTTGTTGTAGTAGATCACATAGGGCGTGAACGTGGACGGCAGCCCGTGGATGCGGCCTTCCCTGTCGGAGAAGGCCTTGAGCGGTTTCTCGAAGTAATCGTTCCGATTCCAATCGGGATCGGCGTCAAGAAAAGGCTGGAGGTCGAGGATCACACCGTCTTCGAGGAACTGCGAGAAGTCGAGGATGTCTATCCAGGTCACGTCGAGGGGCTGGCGCGCGGCGAGCATGATCTTGAGCTTGGTCAGGCTGTCCCCGCAGCCCGACTCGCTCAGGAACTTCACCTTCACGCCCGGGTGGAGGGCCTCGAAATCCCGGCCCACCTCGAGGAAGTCGGGGTAGGCCTCGAAGGTGGGCTCCGTCACCATGACGATGAGCTCGATCTCGTCCCCGGCCGGAGCCGCCGAAGCCGCTGCCGGAAGTCCGACCTGGGCGACGAAGAATGCGAGCGCGAAGAGGAAGGTCCTCGTCATTTCAGCCTCTCCCCGGTCACGGCGTCGAAGAGGTGGAGCTTTTCGGACTGGAAAACGACACGGACCGTGTCCCCCCTCTTTAAAGGTAGGTGCCCCGGGAGGCTGACGAGAAAGCGCGCCTCGCCTGCGCGGCAGTGGAGATGGGTTCCCGTTCCGAGAGGCTCCACCATGTCGACGCGGACCTCGGCGCTTCCGGCAGGGAGGGCCCCGCTTCCGTCGAGAGGCTCGGCGAGCCCGATGTCGTGGGGCCGGACGCCGAGAAGGACCGGACCGTCCCCCCTCTCCCCGGCCGGGATCGTAAAGTCGGCTGTCTCGAAGAATCCTCCCTCGATCCGGCCCTCGAAGAAGTTCATGGCCGGGCTCCCGATGAAGGAGGCCACGAACCGGTTGGCCGGCCGGTGAAAGACCTCCATCGGCGTGTCGGCCTGCTGGAGCACCCCCCCGTCGAGCACGGCGATCCGCCCCCCCATGGTCATGGCCTCCTCCTGGTCGTGGGTCACGTAGATCATGGTGGTTCCGAGCCTCTGGTGAAGGCGCGCGATCTCCGCCCGCATCTCGACGCGCATCTTGGCGTCGAGGTTCGAGAGGGGCTCGTCGAAAAGAAAGACCTTGGGCTCGCGCACGATCGCCCTCCCCAGGGCAACGCGCTGCATCTGGCCGCCCGACAGGGTCCGGGGCTTGCGGTCGAGCATGCCGCTGATTCCGAGCACGTCCGCGGCCTCGAGGACGCGCCTCCTGATCTCGTCCCTTTTCTCGCCCCGCATTCTGAGCGGGAAGGCGAGATTTTTATAGACCGTCATGTGTGGGTAAAGAGCGTAGTTCTGAAAGACCATGGCCGCGTTCCGGCGGGCGGGCTCGAGGTCGTTGATGACGCGGCCGTCGATGGAGATCGTTCCGCTCGTCACCTCTTCGAGCCCGGCGATCATCCGCAGCACCGTCGACTTGCCGCATCCGGAGGGCCCCACGAAAACGACGAACTCGCCGTCCTCGACAAGGAGGTTCACCTCTTGGACCACCCTTTGGGATCCGAAGTCCTTGCTCACATCGACCAGTTCGACTTTTGCCATAGCGGCTCCGCTATAAAACTCGCTTCAATATATCAAGGAACCGGGATTACGCGTGAGAAAGACGGGGCCGGCCATGATCCCGCCTCCCCGCCAGTCCCTGGCCTCGATGCAGATCGTGTGACCGCCCTCTTCCAGCCCGAGCCGGAATCGCTGCGCCTTGTCGCGCGTCCCGTCCCACGTCCTCTCCGGGTTCCCGGCCTCACCGATTTTCTCTTTGTCGATGAAGATCCGAAATGCGTCCGCCACGGCCTCGCAGCAGAGGATGATTTCGCCGCCGCGCCACTCCCCGGGAAGATCGAAGCGCGTTTCGAACCGCGCCCACCCTTCGTGAATATACCTTTCTCCGGCCCGGACGGGAAGAGGTGCGCCGAGCGAGTCTTTCGGCGAAACTTTCCACCCTCCGAGATGGACCGAATCAAAAGAGAGGGGAGACGCGAGCTCGGGCGGGTCGGAAAGGGAGAGATACCCGGCCAGGCTCTTCAAGAGGAAGAGGCCGGCGGGCGTGTCATGCCTGAGAGCGGTGACGAGAAGCCTTCCTTGGCCGATCCGGGTCTCGGCAACGAGGGGACGGCGGATGTTGCGCCCCTTTTCGGTGTGCGTGTCCCAGACCTCGACAATGGGGCGCAGGCCCTGGGCCGGCTCGAGGACGCGGCCCGAGAGAAGGTCGAAAACGAGAAGCTCCTCGACGAGCTCCTCGGGACAAAGAACAGCGCTCCGGCCCGAAGCTTCCCGGCCGCGCGAAAAGAGTCCTTCCCGGAACCAGGCGGCCGGGCTCCACCAGGTGAAGGTCGGGCATCTCCAGCTCCCCTTGCGCGGCCCGGCGCAAAGGACCGTGTCCGCTCCCTCTTCGATGCGCCGCAGGATTTCGGGATCGAGAGATTCGACAACAGGAAGGGATGAAGTTTCCGCCTCGGGAACGGACCAGATGTTCCACCTGTTTTCGAAAGCGCCGGCCCTGATCCGCAGCGGGAAGGCTCGGGATTCTGCGGCCGGCGGGATTTCGAGCTCGAGATCGCCGATCACGCCTGTTTCGCCCGGCTCGAGCCGGAAGCGGAAACGATCCTCCTTCCCGTTGAAGAGGGAGACGGCTTCCTCCTCGATAGGCTCCGGCCCGTAGTGGGACGCTCGGAGAGCTACGCGGGCACGGCTTCCGGCGCGAAAGCTGAAACGATCGAGGTCGCAGAGGAGCATGGTCTCCCTGTGCCAGGCCCACTCTTCGGGCCGGAACTTGGGTTTTCCCTCTTTTGTGTGAAACCCGAGAGGCGTCCCCTCGATATCGCGCATGGCGTTCATCACGTAGCCCGCGTGGGGAAGCTCGCGCCGCAGCTTCTCGGCCTGGTACTTTCTGACGCTTCCGGCGATACGGACCGACCGCTCCTTCACGCCGGGATCGCCGTCCACGTCGAGGGACGCCGAGAGGTCGAGCGTGTCGGCCGCCATGGTCTCGCCGAGGAGGAAGGGCTTCTCCGGTTTTGCCCTGAAAGCGCGCTTCATCCGCTCGCAGTAATGGGGCCACTCCTCGTTGTGGAGGTAGGGATGCTCGTCATGGAAGTCGCCCACCCTTTCGAGGGAGAGCCACGACGAGTTGTCGAGGAAGAGGCCGTGGGGCGCGTACTTTTTGACCAGGGAGGAGAAGCGGCGGGCCAGCCCGGGGTCGACGCGGTCGTTCTCGCAGGTGAGCGTGCGGATCACCACGGAGGGGTGGCCGCAGTCTTTTCGCAGGAACTCCTCGTACTCGGCGAGGAGAGCGGGATCGTCGAGGGGGTGGTTCCAGAGGGGGTACTCCTGCCAGACCCAGATCCCCTCGGCGTCGCAGACGCGCAGGTACTCTTCGGGCGGGATGAAGAGGCAGAACTTGACCATGTTGAAGCCCATCGATTTGAGCCAGGCCACCTCGGCCTCGATCTCGGCCCGCGCCGGGGCGGGGGCGCCGTGTTCGGGGTAGTATCCCCAGTGGAGCATGCCGCGCAGATGAAGGGGCCGGCCCCGGAGCATGATCCGGCTCCCCTCGACGCGGATCCCGGGATCGGGGGCGGTGGGCGGGTCGTCGCGCAGCGGCTCGGACACGCGCTGCACATCGCCCCAGATCCCGCCGAAGGCGGCGCCGATCTCGGGAAGGAAACCGGCCAGGGCGTGTCCCGGTTTCTCGTCCACCTCGACGAGGACCTCGTTCGGCTGCGAGAGGTCGTCGAAGAGGTGCGGCGTGAGATCGACAACAAAGGGAGTCCAGGCGCCGAGATGGGATCCGGCCTCGCGGCCGTTGACGAGAACGCGCGCTTCCGTGGCCACGGCCTCGAATCGGAGAAGGAAGGGGCCGCGATCGGTCCTGGCGAGCGCGGTCCTGTAAACCCCGGCGCCATGAAACCCGGGACGGCTCTTCTGCCAGGGGGCGGGAACATCGATCGGCGCCCACTCCCCCCCGGCGGGCCGGAACTCCCAGTCGAAGGGAGCTTCGACATTCACCTGTGTCCGCTTACGATTTCTTTCCCCCATCGATTTCGTATCTCACCCACTCAACCTCGATCCGTTGGAAAGACTCGTACCGAGCGGCTTTCAGTACATCATGGAAGGAACAGGAAGACAACAGGCTTTGTGACGCAAAAACGGGCGATCTTTTTCAAAAACTTCAGTGATACAGCGTGATATAGTACGCTGACAGGAGCGTCTGTTCCGATGAAACCATCCGACTCGTACGACCTCATCATCGCAGCGCAAAAAGGCGATCGAGAAGCCGTTGAAGAACTGTACCGGCGTTACTACGCCGAGGCTTTCCAGGTTGTCCGTATGCGCTTGGGGCGGAAGCTTCGCAAAGAAATGGAATCGACCGATATCGTTCAGTCCGTCTGGGGAGATCTCTTTTTGGGACTGGACAAATTCGAGTACCGCGGTGAGCTCTCCTTCAAACGCTGGCTGTTCACAAGGCTCCATCAGAAGATCTTGGACAAAGCCAAGTATTTCTCCTCGAAAAAACGTGATCTGGGCAAGAAGGTCCGCTGGAGCTCATCGGCCGGGGTCGAAGCAGACCTGGACCCGGCCGGTCAAATCTCTCCCAGCCATGCCGCCATCCTGGGAGAGGAAAAAAAACGCCTGGCCGACAAAATCGAAGCGTTGCCTGATGATCAGCGCGAGGCTCTCATCATGCGCTGGTTCGAGGGCTACTCTTACGAGGAGATCGGCCAGCGTCTTAACCGCTCTCAAGAGGCAGCCCGCAAGCTTGTCGGCCGGGCCCTCATCCATCTCACCGACACACTGATCGGAAAGTAAGAATCCCAAGTTTTTTTGAAATCTCGATCCTGATAAAGGTCGGCTCTCTCTATAAGTAGTATGAGGAAAGTGATAAACCACGATCCAGAAGAGGGCTCCGAACGGGATTCGTTAAAAGGAGGCGAGAAAGCACCCCCTTCGTCCAGAGGCTCAGGATACCAGGTTCTCAGCCTGGAGACAGGGGTTCGAATCCCCTAGGGGGCACCACAAAAGAGCAAAACCATAAAAGGTTTGAGTTGCTGAATTTATACGTTGCAGTCTCTGTCACTTCTTTTTTCGCACTCGGGCGATCCGCGATTCATAAATCCGGTTGAGGAAGTCATAGATGACCAGTTCCTGAGCGCGCGCTGCGGAACGCAGCATTCGGTTTGCGTGCATGTGGATATAGCTCCAGGCCAGTTCCGATAGGGAGACCGTCAGCTCCTCGTTCCCCCCGGCGCTCTTCAGTCCGGCGATCACCGGTGCCAGCCAGTCGGACCGCCGGCTGAGAACGGCCAGGCCGGGCAGAAGCGTATTCTCCTCGTCGAATGCCGGATTCAGCAGGGTTTCCAGTTTTTTGCGCTCCTTCCGGAACTTCTCACTCAACTGGTGCTTCAAGCGGGTCGTGTCGGCTTGGAACTCCCTGCCGAAGGCCTCGCGAGCCCCCTTGATCACCTCGCGCTTGCCGTCCAGGCCGAGGCCGAGATCGGTCAGGAGCATATCGATGCCGCGGAACGCCAGCCGCCACCGGGCGTCAGCCCCTTTGTCACCGGATATTTTCTCGACGATCGCCAGCGAGGCCCGGCTGTCGGCATGGAAGAAACGTTCGGCCAGGACGACGCCGGCCGCACCTCCGTAACGCTCGACTTCGCGCACGTAGGTGTCGTACTGCACCCGCCAGAGCCTGCCGTCCTCGAGGAGCGGAGCAGCCGCAGCCTGAAGCGCCGGCAGGACCTCTGCGTGAAGCATGCGTGGTTCGCCATGGATTCTCAATCGGATGTGCCAATCCGGATCACCGAAGCGGATGAAAAACCACAGATCCGCCGCGCCGGAGCGGATCGCCTCTTCGGTGACGGGTCCGACCAGATCGCGCAGCACCTGATCGGCTGTCGAGGTGCCGGTATAGAGCTTGGCGTAGAGCCACTCCGAGCCGGGGGCGAATCGGTCTTTGATCGGCGGCTGCTTTGCAGCAGCGGGAGCTGGCCGTCCCGGTCCGGCAGGCCGGGTGCTCACGAAAGGGACGACCAGTTCGTGGAGGAATCGTCCTTCCGGTCCCTGAACGCACAGCCGATCGGGACCGGGGAACATCTCCACCAACAAGGCTTGTTCCCGGTCCTTGACCAAATGGACAAGAGTCTCCACGCTCAGCACATTGTCGAGGTCGATCAAGAGCTCGTTGTCGAAATCCAGGAGTGCGACGAACCGCGGAAGCCCGATGCGGGCACGCCACCTTTGCATCTTCACGAAGCGAGCAGCCCCGCGAGCCTTGCCGAAGGCGATCAGCTCTTCCTTGTCGATTCTCCATCGTGCCCGCGACAGCACCAGGCGGCCCGCAACCACACGGGGCAGGAAAGGCTCGCTCTCCAAAGCGCCCCAGTCCCAACCCAGCCCAGCAGCGGTCCCCTGCCCCTGGAGCATGCACAAGAACCTGTACACGCCTAGATTCTGGGGGTGGGCGATGTTGTGGGCGCTTGTCAACCTCGGAATGACCTCGCGTCCCAGGCTCGCCGAGTGCAGAACCACGCGACCTTCGGCTATCGATACCCGAAGATCGGTCACGGGAATAAGCCTGTCGCGAGGCGCACCGGAGCGGCCCAGAAAGGGAATTTCGTAATCACGCAGAACGGGGCGGGCGAGAATGTTCCCGATCCGTCCCTCGGGAAGATGTACGATCTCGGCGAACAGGGCACCGGGTGCGAGCGCCTCCTCTTCACGGAGGTGTTTTTCCACAAAACTCCGCAACGCTTCATCGGCATGGCAGAACCGCCCGAGCAGGTTGACACCCGAGGGGCCGGCGGCGACTTTGATGAGGAGTTGAAAGTCGCCTCTGTTCAGCGCCTCTTTCGAGGAAGCCGCCACGCTGGCCATCACGGCAAACGTTCCTGGAAGCGGTATCGGAGAGGTCGTTTCCACTTTCTCCAGATCGGTTTCGTCAAGGACGATTTCCCGGGCTCCTTCCGAAAGCGCCTGCCCGAGCTTCCTAAGAAGGAGTGCTTGGCGGGTGCCCCAGGGCAAGGTCTCCTCGCGGCTCGGAGACGGGAAAACGAGGCCCTCCAACAGGGGGGAGGACTCGGCACTGGGCATTTCAGACCGCTCGAACCCGATGCCCACCTCCTCGTCCAGAACATCGTCGAGCGGTACTTCCCGATCCTCATACCGTGCGATGAAGGCTTCCCGGAAGTTTCTCATCGGATCCCGGCCGCGGGTATCGGTCAGGCGGTGCAGGATCTCTACGCCCATCATGATCTCGTCGACGACCTCTTTTCCCAGGGTCGCACCGGCAGCTGGTTTGATCATGTCGACCTGGTAGAGCCGCGTCAGTTCGACCTTGGCTGGAAGGCTTTCGAGGTTCCGGGCGATGCGCCGGTATCGCTCGGGCTCGACACCAAGAACGGTGCGGTCTATGGCATCCAGTTCACGTCGCGTTTGATCGAGTCGCTCCCCTGCTTCCTTCCCGGCCGGATATCGGTTCAGGTGAGTTACAAGGCCGTGGACCGGCTCGGGCCCGGTCACCGTGGGTGAGAGTTCGGAGACGAGGATCTGGCTGTCGATAAGCTCTTCGATGAATTCCAAGGATTCGGCGAACGATATCTGCGGGTCGGCATCGACGATGGATTGGGCAAGATCCTCGGGGAGCGCACCCCCCTTCACCCGTTCCAGCGTGGTTTCCAAGTATTCAGTGGTTTCGACAGCAACCAAATGATGAGAGCGAAGTTGATCAACAAGCCTCGTTTCCACATAACGCATGCGCCCGGCGGCGTGATAAAGGCTGGAGTTGGGCCGATATTGCAGGGCGTACTTCAGCGCGGGTGAACCGACCAACGCGTCGGTGAGTGAGCAGAGGTAGTCCATGTCGAGCCGTGTGTGGCGCTTGTACCGATCCCGTGCTTCGATGACAAGGTTCGACTCCGGGCCGATCGCGCCGACGGACGATCCGGCAAAGAGTCCGAAAGGGGTGGCCCGGCCGGCCATACGCGCGAAATAGCGAACCACGGCCCTTTCGATCTTCCGGCCCCGCTCTTTCTCGGGATCGCGCAGCCAGAGCCCGATGTTCCGGTCTAGGCTGGGTGAAGCGATGAAAAGCCCTTCGCGCACCTCGGGCCGTGCCGTAATCGCTCTGAGACGGTCGCGAAGAAGCTGCCGGTCCTCTGCACAGGCCCGTTCGAGACGCTCGGAGTCGTCGAGCGCCCCGGGAGCTTCGACGCCGTCCCCCCACCCCCGGAATTCTCCAAATGGGAGAAGGGGCGTGCGAAAAGCGAAAAAACCCGAGGTCCTGAATTCGGTCACCTGCTTCGGATCTGTCATGGCAGCCTTCAATCACGCGGCGGGATCGAAACAAGCAACATCCGGTCCCACAACGGTTCGACGGGCGTTATCGCCGCAAGCAACGCCAGGCCGATGCCGGCTGTACCCGTCAGAAGTCCCGGATCATTTATCCATCGTTCTTCGGAGCCGAGCCATGCGGAGAATCCCGCGATCCCGCGGCCCGGCTTCCTCATCTCGAGCGCGCGCCCCAGCCAGAAGCGGGCAGCCTCTTCGAGGTCTTCCTCACCCGTCGCCTGGAACATACGGTTGAAGATATGGCCGAGTCCGGCGGCCCCGTGGCAAAGACCGGCGTCGAGAACGCCCATTTCCTTCAACGGGCGTTTCGCTGCATCGCGGGCAATTCTGATCGCCTCACTCTCCCACGCCGGCTCGCCGGCACAGCGGGCCGCATAAAGGAGCGCGGCGGCGATTCCCGGATCGCCGTAGCACCAGGCCGATCTGGCCGGAACCGATTCGATGTCCGGCCCGGTGTGATAGGCGAAGTTGGAGCCGTCGCCGCCCGGCAGCTTCTGCGACAGCATCCAGCAAACAGCACCGTCGAGAAGGGGCCGGGCCTTCGAAACGGCCTGGCCCGCTGCACAGACCAGGGACAGGAAAGCGATCACTCCCGGAATCCCGTGGGCGAGTCCTAAGTTGTAGTAACCCCTAGGAAATCTTTCTCGCTGGCCGGCAAGCAAAAACCCGGGGAGGGTCAGCCAGGCGGTGCCTTCGGGTTTGTTTTCAGTCGCTTCGGCGAGACGATCGACAACGCTCTCGAGACATTTCTTTGCCGCGGGTCGCGGAAGACGCTCCAGTGCGTATACTCCGATCCCCACAAGTCCCACGATGAGATCGAACTCTTTTGTCCAGGGCGATTGAGCCAGGTAATCGAGCAACACATCGTCGATCATCTCGTTGGGATCCTCAGTATCGGGATCGAAGAGCCGATCCTGGAGATGTTCGGCCGCCCAGGCGACTCCGGTGAAGCCGCTGTAAAGCGAGGGACCCATCTCTACCTCCGTCAGTGCATCGACGGCCTCTTCCAGAGACTGCACGGCCCGTTCCCGGTCCCCGTCCCGAGACCACGCCTGCGCAAGATAAGTGAAGAAAAGGGCCTGCCCTGCCAGGCCTCCTGCAAGCGAAAGGGTCTCTACGGTTCGGCCGTCCTCCGGGGCGCCGCCAGGGACCGCGGGCGGCGGACTGCCGGGGAGACTCTCTGCAATGGCCAAAACCGCCTCCCGAGCGCGTTCTTCCGCCGTGCCAGCGAGTATTTTTTGCCAGCCCCGGCATGAATCTTTCGAAGATGCAGAATCCATGCGGCTCGTATTCCCTTCAGCTGACAGATCCCATCGCTGCCGTACCGGACTATTATAAGCAGAGCAGCGAAGCCGAGCATGAAGAAAGTCTGCCGGCCCCGCTGCGTCCGTTTCCCAAGAGCGTCTGGGGATCTGCTCTGGGATGATGATGTCAGCCTCGAAGCGTAAGGACAGGGCTTTCCTTTCGTTCCGAATCGGGTTTTACAGGGCGACCATCCCTCTTGTGCAATGCGCGGTCACACACGAGCCGCTGCAGGAGCCGCTGCACGATGAATGGGTGCTGTAGTAATTCGCCATGGCACCCCCTTCCACCGTCATCATTTCGGACCTATTGAGGGCCCGCAGGGTCTCCTTTTTCAACTTGAGCTTCCTCGTCTTTCTGCTTCTCATGTTTTTCTCCTTGTCATGGCGGCAAGCAGGCGCCACAGAGACGCCGGGCCTACCGCAAGAATCGGGCGCAGCAATCTTCGGTTATTGATCCGAAGACGAACCATCGTCACGAACGATCAAGGATCAAAGCAGTACCAACAATCCCAGGGCCAATCGGAGAACTTCGCCATCGGCTTGTCGCCGTTGTTCCCTTGGGCACCGCCTGCCACCTTCATCAACTCTGTTTTGTCGAGAGCCCTCAAGGTCTCCCTTTTCAGTGTGAGTTTTCTGGCTTTTTTCTTTTTCATGGTTCTTTCTCCTTTCGATAAGAGCGGTGTTATGCAGGAGCCAAGCGACCCCTCTGGATCAGGTCCTTCGACCCGTTCCGTATGTTTTCGAGAGGTTGTCCATAGACGTAGAGAAACCCGGACTCGAACCGGACGTGTTCTTTTGGAGAAATTTTTAGAACGCGGTTTGGCTTGAGGTTCTTAGTGGTCCTTTTCGTAAATACGGTGACGTTTGTCGGAGCGGATTTACGAAACGGACCACTTAGTCGTAAGAAACTCGTTCCCGCGCTTCCCTGAACAGGAGAGACAATATCCTCTCTTCTTCCTTGGGAATTTCCACCGAGGCGGTCATCCCCAGTTCGATCTTTCCTTCCCGGCGTCCTCTCCGGAGAGTGAGTGAGTTCATCCCGATCTCGACACGGAAAACAGTTCCGAGCGTTTCATGAGAAACGGCGTCGTGCGATACCTTCTCGAGCCAGCCGCTGATTGTTCCGTAATCGCGAAACGGAAAAGCGTCGAACTTCAGCCTCACCTCATGGCCGATTTTCTCTCTGAGAGGACCGGCATCCCGGTCGAATACATACGCTTCTACAATCCAGTCCGCATCTTTCGGCGCGATCAAGGCGACCGTGTCCCCTGCCTGAACGACCTCGCCCGCAGATTTGTTCGTCACTTCGGTTACGACTCCGGGGATGGGCGCTGTGACTTCGAAATCATCCAGTTGCTTGCGTATTTTTTTCTCATCCAGTTCCAGCTCGTCGATCTCATGCTCCAAGGCGACGATATTTCTCTTGGAATCTTCGAGAGCTATCTGCCTTTCCATCTCGGCCACGGAGACCTCTTTTCTCTTGAGGTCGAGCGACTTGCCGAGGAGAGAGACTTCATGCTCGGAGGTCGTCAGAGTCGCCTTTGCGCTGTTCCGAACCGCCGCCGCCACCTGCCTTGCTGTGTCCTTTTGTTCGTACTCCACTTGGGGGATATCGCCATCCGACAGCAAACCCTTTGCACGCTCGTACTGAGCCTCGGCGTCCGCCAGCTTTGCTTCGGCTTCGATCAGCAAAGCTTCGGCTTGTTTTGCGCTGCTCTCCGCTTTCTTCACTTCCCACTCAGCCTGCTCGATCTCTATTCCACCCTTTGTCGCTTCGAGTTCATGCTGCCGAAGCAGTTCTTCTCTGGACTTTTCCAGAAAGGACAGCTGCTGTCTGCCGGACTCGAGGCGGGTAAGTATTTTTTCCAGCTCTGCCCCGACTTCTTTTCCATCGATTCGAAAAAGGACATCCCCTTTTTCCACCGCTTTTCCTTCCTTGACCAAGACGTCCTGGAGCCGTCCCCCCACCAACGGCTGCACCTTGACGATATCTCCTTCCGGGCGAACAACCCCGCGCCCGGGAATATATGTATCGACCCGTCCCAGATACGCCCACACCAGCACGGCGATGAACAGGCTTGCCAAAAGATAGATCGAAGCGCGGATCCAGCGCGGGGAACGCCCGACAACAATTTCAGCGACCTCGCTTCCTTTTGTCAGATCGATCAGTCGATCGGTCATCTCATCCGGTTCCTTTCTCTGGACCGTTTTCTCTCGATAGTCCTTCCAAGCGGTGCTGCTGCTCCCGTGACCGGTCGGGAGCAAGCTCGTTTTTGACCGGCATCTGGCGCTGCCAAAGCGAGAAGTACTTGCCCCTCCGGCTCATCAGGTCGTCGTGGGTCCCCTTCTCGATAAGCTCGCCATCGTGCAGCACAACGATGCGGTCGGCATGCATAACGGTCGAAAGGCGGTGAGCGATCAGAACGGTGGTTCTCCCCACCTTGACCTCGTTGAGAGTTTCCTGTATTGCGAATTCCGTCTCGGAATCGAGATTCGAGGTTGCTTCGTCGAGGATCAATATCTTCGGGTCGTGGAGCAGGGCGCGGGCGATCGCCAGTCTCTGTCTTTCCCCTCCGGAAAGATCCGATCCGCGCTCCCCAATCAAGGATTCATAGCGCTCGGGAAGACGGGCGATGAACTCGTGGGCGTTTGCGCGCTCCGCCGCTTCCATAATCATGTCCAAGTCGGCCTCGGGATGGCCGAGCGCAATGTTGTCGCGCACCCTTCCCCGAAAGATGAAGGTCTCCTGTGGCACGATACCCATCACCCGCCGCAGGGAATGAATGTCCCAATCGCGCAGATCGATTCCATCGAGCAGGATTCGCCCGTCGTCCGGATCGTCGAAGCGGGCTAGAAGGTTGGCGAGCGTCGTTTTCCCCGAGCCGGATTCGCCGACGATGGCGACCGTTGTTCCGGCCTCGATGGGGAGAGTGATGTTCTTCAAGACGGGTTTTCGGTAGCCGTAGGCAAACGTCACCTTCTCGATCGAGAAATCCCCGCGCACCTTCTCCGAGACGAAGCCTCTGAAATCATCCTTCTGTTCGGGATCGAGATCGAGAATCTCGCCAAGGCGGTCGAGGGCGATCAGCGCGTCCTGTATGGCCACGTTCGCCTCGGCGAGCCTCTCCATCGGACCGAACAGGAAGGCCAGCAGAGAGTTGAAGAACATGAGCTGCCCGAGCGACAACTCCCCGGCGATGACCTGATGCCCCCCGAACCAGAGAACGGCCAGCGCGCCGAACGCGGAAAGGAAGGCCCCGGCCGAGGCCGCGCTCGTGGAGAGCATCGTGCTTCTGAACTGGGTCTTGATCAGCTTGAGAAAACTCTCTTCGGTCTTCTGCCGGGCCGACGATTCGGCGGCAAAGGATTTCAAGGTCGTGATACCGGAAAGGGATTCCACAAGGTGCGCCTCGAGATCGGCCGTTTCCTCCATGAGGCTGCGCTGGATCCTGCGGATCAGGATATTCAGCAGGTAGAAGGCGCAGAAAAACAGGGGAAGGAAAGCGAAAACCAGAAGGGTCAGCCGGCTGTGGTAATAGAACATGACAACGGACGCGAAGACGAACATCGTGGCATCCAGGAGAAGCCCCAGCGTCGTTCCCCCGATGAAGGCGCGGATCCTCTGCGCATCGTTCATGCGGGAAAGGATCTCGCCGACCTGGCGCGTTCGGAAGAACCGGATCGGCATCTTGAGGAGATGGCCGTAGTAGTAGAGCACCAGTTCGACGTCGATCTTCTGCGCAAGATGGACCAGGAGGTACTGCCGCAGAATACCGAAGGCGGTGCGAAAGAGGATGACAAGCACCATCCCCAGGGCCAGGGTATTGAGAATATTCGTCTTCTCATAGACGAGCACATTGTCCACGAGAACCTGGATAAAGAAGGACGTGCCCAGTGCCAGCAGGGTCGCGAGGATCGCGGCAAGGAAGGCTTCGAAAAGGATCGGGAGCCGCGGCCTGAGCAGCACCCAGAGACGATGCCATTTGGACGGCGAGGCCTCCGTCTCGCGCAAAGCCGGCGTGGGAGAGAGGAGCATGAGAATACCGTGCGGGTTGCCGTTGCCTTCCAAGCCCTTATGGAACCTCCATCTCTTGAGGAACTCTTCTTTATTCCACCTCTCGACTCCGCCGGCCGGATCGCCGACGAGCACCCACTTCTTGGTCACCTTGTAGAGGACGACGAAGTGCCCCTGACCCCGCTTGTTCAGGACATGGGCCACAGCGGGATATTGTACGTCGGTCAGAAGGTTCTCCCACTGGGCTCGAACGCTCGTCGCCCGGAATCCGACCTTCCCCGCTGCAACGGAGAGTCCGAAGAGATTGGTCCCCCCCAGATCGGTCCCGGCCGCCTCCCGTATCCGGGCAACCGATATGGGAAGCCTGTAAAAGAGCGCGATCATGGCCAGAACGGCTGGACCGCAGTCGGTTTCATCGCGCTGCCGGATATGAGGGTATTTTTTCAGCATTCGACTTGACGCCCATCGACCGAAGATTTATCGGGACACCCACCTTTAAGTATTATCCATTATGTTGATGAAAAGAGCGACCAGGAAGAATGAAAAGGCGCCGGCGTAAGAATGTTCTTTTATGGAAATTACAGCCGATATGAGAAGAGAAATCGCGGCTCGGATTGGACGGAAAATACCGAGTGAAAAAAAAATTTGAAAATATCCGTCCGGGTGAAAAGATAAACTCTCTTTGTCGTTTGGTATAATAAAGACTCTGGTTTTGTGACGACCCCGGTTTCGGGCGACTATATACTAAATGAGAACGTAAGTCCTTACAGGGAGCAGGCAATGAAAACCAGGAAAACGAAGACCTATCCCCTCCACGAGCCTGGACTGAAAATACTCGACAAGAGGAAAATGCAATCGGTTGCCGGCGGCTTTATGTCCAATGATTGGCCCGGTTATGCAGGAGGTCACAAACTCTTTCCCCACGCACCCCTTGAAAACCAAGGACCAGGCAACGGCACCCATTCAACGTACTGACCTGACGCAGAGGCGGCAGCCTGCGCTGATGGCGTGGTAACTCGGTGGGTAGAAACCCCTTAAGGTGCAGCGGAATCTGTCGGGATCGATGTTCTGCCAGGAACCTCCCTTGATGTCGGAGTCGAGATTGCTTCCCGCGATGTCAGGTAACATCTCCATTGATTGGACCAAACGGGCACTCCATTCGCTGATCCCTCCCGCCATATCGCGAATTCCGTAAGGGCTTTCATCGTAAGGAATAGTGCAAACCGGCTCCACATCTCCTTCGTTCTGGGGACGTGTGAGCCGGCCTTTGACGAACGACCAATCGAAAGAGTTGCCCCAAGGATAAAAACGGCCGTCTACACCTCGCGCCGCTTTCTCCCACTGGTCTTCGCTGGGGAGTAGGTATTCCAGACCTTTTCCTTGATCGCGGATATTCAGCCATTCGATATATCTCTCGATATCAACACGCGAAATCCCCCAGACGGGGGTCTTCAGGATCCAGGGTATGTGTTCCGGAGGGGGCTGAAATCTGCCACCCGGCCGCTCGATCCATCGGCTGAGAGGGGCTTGGTAGAAACGGGGCAGGTAGAGGCCCTCCCCCTCCTCCGTCATCTCATAACCGGGCCTGATATTTTTCAGGCGGGTTTTGATCCTTCTCAGAATCGGCGGATCATTGACAAATTCCAGCCATTCTCCGACAGTCACCTCGTGCTCGGCGATCCAGAATCCCTCGAGGTTTTTCTCCTCGCGGGCCGGGCTCAGTCGGCCGTCCGGATCACCGCCGCTGATGAAA
>CAZWHE010000051.1:0-23954 GCA_964633825.1 uncultured Phycisphaerales bacterium
TCGAGGAGGCCGTTGTTGGTGAGCACATCTGAGCCGGTCATGTAGAAATATTCGTGGTAACCGCCGCCCGACGAGTCGAGGCGGATCGTTCCATCGTTGGCAAAAGGCGCCTGGGCGGTGAGATAGGCGTTGCTGTATGAACCGTTGCCCTGGATGTGGATCGTCTGGCCGGCAGCGATATCGCCGCTCACTTTGTTGCTGCTGCCGACGAAACGGAACGATCCCGGATCAGAGTTACCGACACCCACGTTCAGAGTGGAATCGTACAGGATCGGTGGTCCGGTGACGGTTCCGCCGTCGAAGTTGAAGGTCCCGTTGGGAAAGTAGAAAGTACCGTTCGCTGTCAAAGATCCTGCTTGCTGGTTGAATATTGTATAGTTTTCGAAGGTGAGCTGGTTTCCCGTGGTGATCGTGAAGGATCCGTTGTTGGTGAACGGACCGGTGTTGAAATTGGCATTGGTATCCACGAGCACGTTCGCGCCGCTCTGATTGTCGAGCGAACCGTTGAAATACCGGCTTCCACCTGTACCCGGTTGCATTTCGAAGTCGCCGGCATTGGTGAGAAGCCCGCCTCCGCTCATTGTCAAGGTGCTGCTGTATCCCCCGTCGATTGATGTGAGATAAATCCTGTCATTGTTGGTCAGGGGATTGACGATGGTGAGGTAACTGTGACTGCCGCTTACGCTGCCGAGAACCTGGAGCAGTCCGTTGTTCAGGTAGTTGGTGAGTGTCGAACTTCCCTGGGCCCTGAAATCGAGACCGGCATTGGTGACAAGCCCCGCTCCCTGCCAGGACGAGCCGATCCACTGGACGGTCGTGCCTCCGCCCGGACCGAGTGTGGACGCCCCGTTGACCGTGAAGGTCCGGCCGTTGGAGTAAAACGTGGCATTGCCGGCCGTGAAATCGAAATTCCCGAGGGTCGCATTCATGTCGAGCGTCACGATGTAGGGGGTCGCGCTGGAAACGCCTATGGCTGCATAATGACCCGGGTCGTTGGGAACCTGCGCCGGGGTCCACCAGGTAGCCAGGCTCCAGTTTCCTGAATTGTCGTGGTTCCAGTAGTGTGTCTGTGCGGCGGCCGAGCCGGTGAATAGACCGGCAAAAACGATCAAAATCATGGTAACTCGGGCCGGGAGATGAACCGGTCCCGAAATTTTGTCTGATTGATGCGTATTGAAACAGAGTAATGCGATCGGCTTCATGATTATTCCTCCTGATCTTGTGAATAGGCTTGGATATGGTGTCTGACTTAGCCCAAGAAATTCAGGCTGCAAGCAATATATAGGAGTTGGAGATCAAGTTCAACAAGTATTATATTCATCGTGACCGGAGATCGCGCGTCACAGTGAATATCGCTTCGATCCCGCATCAGGGAATAAAATTAACGAGCACGGGTATGGAGACAAAGATCACGGGCTGCATCCCCGGCCCGGTGAGAAGGACATAGGAGAAGGTGAACGTCGTTCCCAGGTAAACGGGGTCCACCGGCCCGGGCATGTTGAACACCGCTGTAGCCTGTCCCGACCCGTCGAGCACTCCCATCGAATTTTGAAAAACCGCTGAGTTGGGATTGTTGGCCGAGTAATTGAGGAGCGGGTCCATGTTGAGAAGGAGATGGAACCCGTCAACATTGATCCCGGGGAGGTTTCCGAAGCTCGCCAGGAGAAAGTAGTCTTTGCCGGCGTGAGCCGATCCGGCATCGAGTGACATGGTCACGCTGCCGCCCGTGGCGATTCTGATGTTATCCGTACCGACCGAAAGATCGGGATTCAGCGGTTCGAGCTTAATGTCGTCGATGTAATTGAGAACGTCGTGGCTCGGGCTTGCGTTTCGCCAGTTGTAGAACTCGAGAAGATAGGAACCGGTCGTTGGCGGTGTGATGGTTCCGGAAAGGGTTGCACGCTTGATGCTGGGGAGGTCTCCGCAAACGTGACTGTCGATCAACACCCCGTTGATCAAGGCGTCAAAAGCGCCGCCTTCATTCACGCCGCCTCAGCAGTCGGCGTGATAGCAGATGTTGGCCGTCAGCTTATACGTCACGCCTCCCACAAGGCAAACTTCCTGCGTGATCCCGCCGTTGCCGCCGCCGAACGGGCTGTCGCCGGGCTTTCTTTTCCAGCACCATGATTTTTGGCCGTTTCCGTTCGTGTCGTACTCGATGCAACCGACACCGATATTGTTGCCGTTTTTCTCCCAGGCGCCCTGGTCCTGCAGCTGAAAATCCCCGTTGGCGGCAGTGTTCTGGCCGAACGCCACGCCCTGGAACAGGAACAGGAGCAGGACGATCCCTCCCGCTATCACAAAGTTATTCTTCATCGCGACCTCCTTTACAGAATGAACGAATGCTTGGATGTCACCGGCTCATGTTTCTATTGTACGTATTTTATTCGATGCGTAAAGAAAGATACTTCGTTTCGGCTCAAGGAATGATCCGGCGTATCATTCAAGGAATGATACGGAAGGAGACGGCGGACCTGTCGATGTATGTGTCTGCCGTGTAATTCCCGAGATTGCCCGTCAGAGTAAACAGACCAATCGGCGCGCTGAGAGGGATTGTGAGAATGTCCGTTCCGGTGAAAACCGCGTACGCCGGAATCGTACCGTGCGCGGGGTTGGGAATTTTAAGGAACTGGGAGGGGACAAGGGCTTCCGCGCCCGATGCGGCCGGGATGGCCGTCACCCAGAAATCGGCCGATATGGCGTTGCCCGTTTCGTTTTTGACGACGAGATCGAGGTCGAGAGCGCCTCCCCGCGGGACCACGGTGCTTCCATTGGGAAGCATGGAGAGGGTGAGCCCGGGACCGGAATCGGTGAGGTAATAGACTTCGGAAACGAGGCCCCCCGAATACTTCGTGTTCACATAGAGAACGTGAACACCGCCCGACCCGTCCACAACGATCGACGGTCCGGAATTTTCGTCTTGCGTTGCGATCGTTTCCGAGGTCCACGATCCGTCCCTGTTCGTGGAATAAAAGATCGTTCCCGTGTACATGTTGCCGCTCGTCTCCATCCAGGCGAGGTGCATCTTTCCTTTCCAGTCGGTTCCGAGAACGGCGCCGGCCGCGCTGTAGCCGCCCGAAGCCAATTCTCCCGCGGCCCAGCTCGCTCCTTCGTCCGCGCTCTCGGTGGAGTAGACGCTTCCGGGCATTCCCCATCCGTCGTTGCCGCTCATGGCAAGAAAACAGCGGTTGGCATAATCGGTGCGCACCGACGAGGTGAAGTCGTTTCCGTTGCCGCTCGTCAGGACCTGAATGATCCAGCCGCCCGACAGGTTCGTTGCGTGATGAATGTGATACGTTCCGTAATCGCCGCCGCGGTACGTGATCTGGACGACCCCCGCCTGGGAGACGGAGATCCTGGGATCCGCTCCCGTCCAAAACGAGCCGATCGACGAGCCCGACAGGACCGTCACCGCCCAGCTCCCCGAGGAACGGTTTGCGTAAAAGATTTTTCCTTCGCCGCTCGACTGATCGAACCCGGCCCAGGCGGCGTGTGGAATGTTATCGCCGTCGACGGCGACAACGGGATCGAGGTCCGTTGTCGCGTTGTTGGTGATCCGCTCGGCGACCCAGCTCCCCGAGGTGTTCGTTCCATAGAAGATATCGCCCAGGTCCCCCGTGCCCTGCATCCAGACGAGGTGGGCGCTTCCGTTCACGTGGACGGCGAGATCGGGATGGGTGCAGTCAGGGACCGATGAGGGTATTTCCACGGCAGGCTCCCATATCCCTTCGCGGCGGGTGGTGTAAACGATTTTCTTGTCACCCGTGCCGGAATCGCTCTGCTTCCAGGCGGCGTGGATCAAATCGTTCCCGTCGATGGCCAGGCTGCCGGGAAAGGTTGTCTCATCAAAGCTGTTGTTCGTGATTCTCTCCGGCGGATTCCACTGCCCCGGGGCGGTGTTCGCAACGACGGCCATGAACAGACCGGCCAGACAGAATGAGCGGATTAGACTCGACATGTTGATTCTCCTTGTTATGGCGCGTAGACGGTATACCCCCGGGGGGGCGCCCAGAGCTCGGCCCGGCCGTCGGCGGCCGTCCATTCGTCGAGGGCCTGTCCCGTATAATCATGGAGGAGGGTGCTCGGCCATTTGGTCGTGACCCAGGCGCCCTTCCAGTCCGTGGGATGATCGTTGAGAACGATAATGCACCCCGAAAGGGAGCCCGAACCGTTTCTCTGGGCGATGTAGAGGTCGCTGTCCGTGTGGAGGACGGACGTGGTTCCTTCGGCCAGGTTTTTCCGGATCGAGATGAGGGTGTCGATCTGCGGTCCCAGTCCGTAGACGTAATAATCCTTCACAAACACGCAGGGGTATCCTTCCGATACGAGGATGAAAGCGTAGGCCATCATCTTGTCGGTGACGATGGGATCGTCCCTGTCCGTGTCGTGGTTCTCGACGAATGTGACGGCTTTAAGGGGCTCGATGGCCACGAGCCCGGCGCCGTCGAGGTTCGACATGTCGAATGATCCCGACGTGTCGTTGCACATATCCTTGAGCGTGTAAAAGAGGGGGAAGTCGAAAGCCGACGCCAGCCTTCCCGTGTCATTGATCCACTGTTGGACGAGATCGCGGTTCCCGTCCCAGTACTCGCCCACGGCGAACCGGCCGTTCATGTTTCCAAAGGAGAGCCACTCCCGGAGAAACCACGGCTCGATTCCCTTGACGAAGTCGAGGCGGTATCCGTCGAAGCCCACGGCCGACGTGACCGCGTCTCCCCAGAGCTTGAGCCCCTGGTTGATGTCGGGATGGGCCACGCAGAGGTCTTCGCCGAAGTCCTTCGAGTGGTAGGGGGGATCGTTATCGGGATGGACGGCGTTGGGATGGAAGTGCTCGTAGTTCTTTTCGAAGAGCCCGTGAACGTAGTCGAAGCGCGTCCACGTGTTCGTCCCCGTGTAGGGGTTGTACTCCAGCTCGCCGCCCATCATGTGGTTCATCACGATGTCGGCGTAAGCGGCGACGCCGGTCTGGTGCAGGAGAGAGACGCAGTTGCGGAGCTCGGAGTAGCTGCCGAAGCGCGTCTCTATTGTTCCGTACTGGTTGAAGGCGCCGAGGTCGACGTGGTCGGCGATGTCGTACCCCATCGAGTACGCGCCCGCCATCCCCTTGCAGGGCGGGGGAAGCCAGACCGCGGTGAAGCCCTTGTTCTTGATCTCGAAGGCGTGGTTGGCAATGGCGCCGTACCAGAAACCGCCCGCCGGGACATCCCAGTAGAAACCCTGGAGCATGATGTCGTCGTCGGCGATCGCCGCGCCCGGAGCGAGGAGTAAAAAGAGAATGACAGAGAGAAGGCTTTGACGCATCTTTATATCTTATCTGAGCTATGAAGAAAGGTCAATAGGTATTAGGGGGACACAATACGTAGTCTTCCGGTAACAATACAAATTGCCGTATTAACTTTGCTACCGGAAAACTACGTATTGTGTCCCCCTCTTAATACCCATATCCCAGGCTTTTGAGCCTTTCCAGGTCCTCGGAGCTCACGCTTCGCGTCGAGGAACGCCATTTGTCCTGTTTCAAGAAGTCGAGCCGGTTTCGCAACGCCTCCTTCATCGCCTCCAGTTCGGCCCTGTTCTCCTCGGAGATAGGCGTCTGCTCGTTGACATCCTTCATCAGGTCGTAAAAGAGCCAGAGCTCTTTCGGCCCCTCGATGTGGACCACTTTCCTGCCGGCTTCGGTGTAAGAGCTCAAATAGTAGTCCACAATGGTGACATCGCTGATTGCCCAGAAACCGGGCCAATCCTCCTTTTCCGCTTTCATCACCTCTGCCAGGCTTTGGCCCTGCACCTGCGGCCATGGCTCGGCTCCCATGAATTCCAGTATTGTGGGAGCGATATCGACCTGGCGGCAGATGCCGGAATAGACCTTTCCGCCGTGCTCTCCTCCCGGAAGCTTGAAAATGAGGGGTACGTGGATTTCTTCCTGAAAGAGGGTGTTCCCATGGCCCCAAACCCCGTGGTCATAGAAGGCTTCTCCATGATCGGACGTGAAGACGATCAGGGTCTTGTCGTAGATACCGCGTTTCTTGAGGGCCTTGATCAGGTTTGCGAACTGGGCGTCGAATTCGGCGATCTCGCCGTCGTATTGGTTGCGGAGATGGTTCTCCTGGTCCTGTTCCAGCTCTTTTTGAAACGAGATGGGCGGTATTTCCTTCTCCATCGGCGACTGCGGGGGATGGGTCATAATCGGCCCGCTGTACCGAGGGTCGGCGAACATCCCGTCATAGGGAGGCTCCGGATCGTAAGGGGTGTGGGGATCCATATAGTGAAGATAAGCGAAAAAAGGCGCCGATGGATTCATGTCCAGAAATGAAAGGAATTCGGCGTTGATCGAGTCGGCGTCGCGCTTTTCGATGCTCGAGTCCCCCCAGGCGGTTCGAATGAACCTGAAAAGCGAGAGGATGTAGACCTTCCCTTTCGTTTTTACGATCTTGTTGATGATGTTGTTGCCCCAGTGCAGGACCCTGGAGAGGCTCGAATCGATCGTTGTTCCCACGCCGCGGTAGTAATCCACATTCTGGGCGAAGCCGTAAGGCTTGCTCACGAGCGAGTTGGCCGCGATGAAAGCCGTTCTCCATCCCAGGTCGCCGGCCCCGTCGGGCAGCATGAGGGTCCTGGAAGGCAGGACCGAGAAGAGATGGTTCTGGTTGTGGGTTGCCGGGAAGATTCCGGTCAACACGCTCACCGTGGCCGGCCGGGTCCATGAGCTTGTGGCAATGCACCGGCTGAAGCAGATCCCTTCGTTGGAAAAAGCGTCGATGTTCGGGCTGGTGTCTCTCTCGTATCCGTAGCATCCGAGGTGCGAAGCGCGCAGTGTGTCCACGAGGACCATGAGAACGTTGGGCCGCGACGGATCCAAAGCCGTGTCGGATGTCCCGTCTTCTTTCTCCGCTGCCTTGAGCCATCCCACGCCGATAACAATGAGCGCGATCCAGACGACGAAGGTGGAAAAGAAAGAGATCTTGCCGATCTTGGGCGAGGTCCTTGTCGAGATCTTGCCGATGATCCATACAAGCGCCGCGAAAACGACGAGAAGAACGATATTGGTGATAATGGTCGATGAGGCGCCGGCGCTGGTGAGCCGTTTCTTGTTGATCAGGCAAAAAACGTAGCTGAAGCCGCCGCCCATGAGCGTGAACAACAGATAGTAAAAATAGAGAGCTCCCTTTTGACAGGAATCGCTTCTGTTCAGGAAGCCTCGCAGAATCCCGACGACGGCCATGGCCAGGCCCCAGTGGGCGCTGTATATGCAAAGAATCATCAGCATCTCGGAAGGATCGGCCAGATGCATCCCGAAGGGTTTGACCAGGATGTAGAACTCGACACACCCCAGGATGCCGCCCATGGCGATACCGGCGAGCAGGCCGATGCTCAGATGTTTCAGTGTTTCACGCATGATATCGACTGTGATGAAACCGTTCTGCCGGACTCAAAGCTCGGCTCATTATATTGTTTTCCTGCATTGAGGCTAAGCGTTCCTCAACATTTTATATCACCGGCTCCCGGCTTACCGTGATAGCATAAATAAGTCTCCGGTCATGTTAACCGGCTCGTGAACAAGGCGCCCCTTGAAAACATGCAGAGGAGAGAAGCCATGCCCCCTTCAAACCGAAATGATTCCGATCTCTCGCGAGTGAATGGCGGAACGGTTCTGCTCGCTGCGATCGCGGGACTGCTCTGTGTCATTCTACCGACGGGGTGCGGCCTTGTTGAGAGAGCCTGCGGCGCCGGCGGGAGCGGTCAGGGCGCGTCCCCGGAGGAACGGTTCCACGAGCGGTCCCGTGTGCGCGGGGACGGTCTCCCGCCGCGTGCTCCCAATCCCTGGTTCTATATCGAACGGGCCTACCCTCTTGGCAGGATTCCGCACGAACGCTGGAAAGAGGCGCGGAACCGGGCCGCAAACCTCAAAGCGAAAAAAGAAGGACGGCGCTCTGTGACATGGACGCCCCGGGGACCGACCAATATCGGGGGCCGGGTGACCGATATCGCCGTTGATCCTGTTGACGAGAATATCGTTTTCGCCGGCGCGGCCGAAGGGGGCGTTCTTCGCAGCCTCGACGGGGGACAGACCTGGACCCCGCTCTTCGACGACCAGCTCGCACTAGCCATCGGGGCGCTCGCCATTGATCCGAGTAATTCCATGAGAATCTATGCCGGAACGGGCGAGGTCAATCCCGGCGGCGGCAGCGTTGCCTATGGCGGTGCCGGACTCTTCAGGTCGGAGAACCGGGGCGATACGTGGACGTACATCGGCCTTGAAGAGAGCGGTGCGATCGGCCGCATCCGGATCGATCCCAATGATCCGAACAGGATCTTCGCGGCAGCCATGGGCGCTCTCTGGGAGAACAATTCCGAGCGCGGCGTTTATCGCACAACGGACGGCGGAACGGCGTGGCAGCGCGTTCTCTATATCGATGACGCGACAGGGTGCGTCGACCTGATCATGCGGCCCGACAATCCGAGCGTCCTCCTGGCCGCCATGTGGGAGCGTGTCCGCCGCCCCGAGTACTACAGCTACGGCGGCTCGAACTGCGCCGTTTACCGGTCCCTTGACGGGGGCGACACGTGGAGCCTGCTCGGCGGCGGTCTTCCCACACCCACGTCGAACAGCGGCCGGATCGGCTTGAGCCTCTGCGCCGCCCAGCCCGATGTGATGCACGCGATCTATGCGGACAAGACCGGTTACTTCGACGGGCTTTACCGCTCCATCGACGGCGGAGACTCGTGGGCCCGGACAAACGACGGATCGCTCTCGTATGTTTTCGCCTCTTACGGGTGGTGGTTCGGAAACGTTCGGACCCATCCCGCCGACCCGGACAGGATCTTTGTTCTCGGGCTCGATTTCTACAGATCGATCAACGGCGGGAGCTCCTACTCCAAGTCTTTCTTCTTCTTGTACGTGGTGCTTCTCGGACTCGTTTTGTGGCCCGGATCGAATCCCGTCATCTTCTTGGGCAACGACGGCGGTGTTTACAGATCGATCAACGGCGGGACTTTGTGGTCCAAGCTGCCCGACCTCCCGATCACACAGATCTACCGAGTCGCCCTCGACGCAAACAACGCGAACGCGCTGTACGGCGGCGCACAGGACAACGGCACCTGCCGGACCCTGACCGGGTCGACGAGCAACTGGAGCATGATTTTCGGAGGCGACGGGTTCCAGTCCCTTGTTCATCCCTTGAACTCGAACCGGATCTGGGTCCAGTACCAGTACGGCAGCCTCTATTATTCGAGCAACGGCGGCTCGGGCTTCAGCGGCGCTACGGGCGGGATCAGCGGGTTGGATCGCCGGAACTGGAACTCGCCCCTCATCCAGGATCCCACCGACTCCGATCGGAGATACTTCGGGACCAACAAGGTTTATCGCAGTTCATCGAACACGAGCTGGACAGCCATCAGCCCCGACCTGACAGGCGGATCCCACATGGGGCAGTCGGGCCAGGTGATGGGGACTCTGACCACGCTCGCCGTCTCTCCGCTCGACGGGGACGTTATCTGGGCCGGCAGCGACGACGGCCATGTGAGCGTGACCGTCAACGGCGGCGGCAGCTGGACGGATGTTTCAGCCGTGCTTCCCGACCGGTGGATCACTTCCGTCAGGGCCGATCCGACTTCGCGCGAGACCGCTTACGTGACGATATCAGGTTTCCGTTGGGCCGAGCCCCTGCCGCGCGTCTACATGACGACCGATCTGGGCGCCGTCTGGGTTTCGATTTCGGGAAACCTTCCCGATGCGCCCGTCAACGATTTCATTGCGGATCCGGACGTCCCCGGCCGCTGCTTCGCGGCCACCGATGTCGGCGTCTTCGAGACGTTAGACGGGGGCGGAACATGGAACGTCCTCGGAAGCGGTTTGCCCAACGTGGTGGTCACTTCCCTCGCTCTCGACGAGGCGAACCGGGAGCTCTTCGCCGGGACCTACGGCCGCAGCTTCTTTTCCTGCTCCGTCGAAACGGGCACGATAACGCAGTACGGCCAGGGGCTCGCCGGCTCGGGCGGGTTCGTGCCCGAGCTCGACGGATCGGGTGACGTCATCTATGGCGGACAGGTCACGGTCGGCCTGGTGAACGGTCTGGGCGGCGCGCAGGGAACAATCGTTGTCGGGCCGAGCGGGGCTAATTATCCCGTGCTCGGCGGGACGCTTCTCGTTGGCTATCCCTTTATCGGAAAGATACCGATCGTGCTCGACGGAACCCCCGGTGTTCCCGGCGCGGGAACGTGGTCCCAGTCGGCCACCCAGTATGTTTCCAATACAGCCTTCTACGTTCAGGCTTTCATCTACGACTCAGGCGCGGCGCAGGGCGTAGCCATGTCGAACGGCCTGGAGCTCGTCTATCCTTAATGACAAGCCTATGTGGTGCCGGAACCGCCGGTGCTCATGACACCGTGAACGATATTGTAGGTGTTTTTGACTATGGCATAAGCTTTCCCGGTCGGATGTGTGCCGGTTTCGATAATGGTGATGCCTTCAGGCGGACTGGCCACGTAATCCTCAACGCTTTCGACCTGGAAATAGTGAATCAATTTGCCCAGAAATGATTCGTTGTTCCAGATCCCGCCCGTAATGGGACCGCCCGTGTTAATGACTTTGTAACCCGAATCACCTTCCTCGATCTGCCACACCGTAGTCCCTTGATAGTAGGTCTTGGCCGTTTCAGTATCACTGGCAACGACGTCGAAATGGCATGATCCACCCAGTTTGTTGCTGCTCATTTCAGGCCTCCATTTTTGATCGACCGATTCACGTGGAACAGAAGTAAAACGCATCTTTCGAACTGATCCCGATCTTGATCATGAAATCACTTCACCTCTCCTTTTCCGGGAGAAGTGAGATAAGCCTCGTATTCTTTCGCTTTTTCCGGCTGATCGGATTTGTCGTAGAGGGAGATCAGTATTTTGAGATAGGTCTGGGCATCGGGGTTTCTGGACTCCTTCGTCCCTTCGTAACAGACCCGTATCTGTTCCGCCGCTTTGCCGTAAAGTTTCTGCTCGTTCAGGGTCTTTCCAAGGATGTTGTGGAGCTCGATCCGGGTCGGGTTTTCCAGGGAGAGGGTTCTCCCCGCGATCTCGATCCCGTTGCTCAGCAGCTTCTCGGCGTCTGAATACTTTTTTTGTTTCAGGAGCACGAACGCCAGGTAGTTCATGGCGTCGAGGGAGCGCATATCCTCTTTGCCGTACAACACCCTGAGCTCTTCCAGGACCTGCCGCCAGAGCAGCTCGGCCGTTGAATACTCTTTTTGTGTTTGATACAGCCAGGCCGCGTTTTTGATCCATTCGAGCCTGTCGACGGGGGGGTAGTCCTTGCCGGGATTCCGGTCCAGCATGTCTATCATCTCTTGAAAGAGAGCCTTGGCTCGAGGGATCTCTTCCCTCTTCATGTGAAAGAGAGCCAGGTTATTCATCGATTGGAGGGTGTCGGGGTGGCTGCCTCCCAGGGTTTGCCGTCTCAGATCCAGGGCTTTTTCATAGAGATCCTGCGCTTCCGTGGATTTGTTGACGGCATTGAGGACGAGTGCCAGGTTGTTCATGGTTGTGAGACGGTCCGAGTGGTTCTCCGGCAGGATACGTGACTGAATTTTCAAGACCTCGGAGTAGAGCTCGACCGCCTCGGAAATTTTATCCATCCGCCTGTAGAGGTAGGCCAGATTGTCCATCGACTGGAGGGTGTTCGTGTGTTCCGTTCCCAGGACGCGCAGGCGTTTCTCCAGGACGCGGCTCAGCAAATCCTCGGCCTCGTCGAAGCGACCCAGATCGGTCAAGAGGACTCCCAGGTCGTTCATTGTTGAGAGCGTTGCCTCGTGGTCGGGGGGAAGAACACGCCGCCTCGTTTCGAGAACCCTTCTGTAACGGACCTCGGCTTCCAAGTGCTCGCCCGTTTTCCAGAGAACGTATGCCAGGCTGTTCATGGCGTTGAGCGTGATCTCGTGCTCTTCTCCGGGATCACGGAGACACTTTTCCAGGACTTCCCTGAGCAGAATATCCGCTTCGGAAAACCCGGCCAGGCTTATGAGCACATTGGCCAGGCTGTTTTTTATTTCAAAAACAAGCTCCTCGTCGAAACCCTCATCGCCGGACACAATCTCCAGGGCCGTACGGTACTCGGCTTCCGCGGCGCGGTAGTCGCCCAGGGCTTCATAAGTCTTGGCGATCGCGGTGTGCAGGGCCTGTCTGGTTTCGGGCTCTTCGGGGAAGGTCTTATCGGCCTCGCCGGAAGCCCGTTCCAGAAAGTCGACGATTTTCATGTCCTTGCCGTCTCTGTCAGGATCGGGCGAAGAAAACATACCGACCAGGAATTCGTTGACCGCTATCGTTTTGTTTCTTTCGGCCACGACCTTCGAGTACGACCAGAGAGCGTTGGCGGCCGCGAAGAGCACGGCGAGCACGATCACGGCCGAGGTCGCGCTCACAACGGGATTGCGCTTGATGCGTTTTGTAATGCGGGTCGCCAGGCTCGCCGGCTTGGCCAGGATCACCTCGCCGTTCAGATACCGGAGCAGGTCGTCGGCATACTCTTCCATGTCCTGGTAGCGGTGATGGGTGGTCTTCTCCATGGCTTTGAGGCAGATCACCGAGAGGTCGCGCGGCACGCCGGCGTCGAGCTTGCAGGGATCGACGGGCTCGACGAACATGATCTTCTTCAGCACCTCGTGCGAGGTCTTGCCCTCGAAGGGGCGCTTCAGTGTCAGCATCTCGTAAAAGGTGACACCGAGCGAGTAGACGTCTGTCCGTTTATCGATGCCCATGCGGCGGCTCATGGCCTGTTCGGGCGACATGTAGTAGGGTGTCCCGGCGAAATCGCCCGTGCGCGAGAGGGCGAGGGCGTCCTCCACCTTGGCCAGGCCGAAGTCGGTCACTTTGGGGCTGCCGTCCTTGGCGAGAAGGATGTTGGAAGGCTTGATGTCGCGGTGAATCACGCCCGATTCGTGGGCGTGGTGAAGCGCATTTGCCACATCGATGATGAGCTGCGCCGCTTCACGATAATAGCCGGGCCGCCTTTTCACATCCTTGCGGAATTTGTCGAGCCGGTCGGTGAGCGTGCGGCCTCCCTCGATCAGTTCCTGTGCGATGTAGTGGATGCCCTCGTGTTCACCCACGGCGTGAATGGCCACGATGCCGGGATGGCTCTGGCGGCCGCCGGCCTCGGCTTCGCGGTGGAACTTTTTCACGGCCGTGTCGGAAAAACTGAGGTGGGCGGGCAGGATTTTCAGGGCAACCCTGCGGTTGAGCGATACCTGCTCCGCCTCGTAGACCCGGCCCATGCCGCCCCGGCCGATTTCGTGAAGGATGCGAAAGTCACCGATTACGGTGGGCGGCTTCTCTGAAAGACCTCCATCGAGAAGATCGACTTCCTCGACGCCGTTCTTTTTCATCTTGTCGAAAAGCTTGTGGAGGTCGCCCTCCAGCTCGGGAAACTTTTGGTAATATTCTTCGGGAGAGACTTTTTCCCCTGCCATACGCCGCTTCAGGTACTGGCGGAAGATCTTTTCCGACTCGCTGAGTTTTTTTTTGCCGTCCCTGTCGCCGGGCATATTATTCCCTCCGAGAATATATTAGAACACCCTGCAGGGGTGTTTTTCAAGGATGAGAAGAAAAGACTATCCGCCTTTCCGCAGATTTTGCATCGGCGGAATAATCCCTGACTACACGCGGTCCAGCCAGAACTTGTAGATTTCCTTGACCGTCTTTTCCATGGGGATCTCGGGCTTCCAACCCGTTGCCTTGGAGAACTTGCTGTTATCGCCCACAAGCACGGGGACATCCGAGGGCCGCATCCGCGCCGGGTCCTGCTTGATCTCGACCTCGACGCCCGCCTCCTTGACCAGCATGTCGAGGATCTCGGAGATGGCATAACCCTTGCCGTAGCAAATGTTGTACGCTTCGCCCGCCTCGCCGCTGTCGAGAGCCATCCAGTAACCGCGCACCGTGTCCTTCACGTGCGTGAAATCCCGGATGGCTTCGAGGTTGCCCACATGGATCACGGGCGGTTTTTTCCCCTTCGAGATCTCGGCGACCTGCCTGGCGAAGTTGGATGTGACAAAAACATCGCCCCTGCGGGGGCCCGTGTGGTTGAACCCGCGGGTCCTGATCACGTCTGTGCCGTAGCTCTTGAAATACTGGTAAGCGAGCAGGTCCTGGCCGACCTTGCTCACGGCATAGGGCGAGAGGGGACGGAGGGGATTGGTCTCCTTGATGGGAAGCTCGTTCTCGTAGACCATTCCGTACTCCTCGCTGGAGCACGCGATCTGTATCCGGCATTCGAGGTTCAGCTCTCGAACCGCCTCGAAGAGGTTCAGCTCGCCCGTCAGGTTGGTGGTCAGCGTCTCCTGGGGCGCGTGCCACGATGTGAGCACGAAGGATTGGGCCGCCAGATGGAATATCCTTTCGGGCTTGACCGAATCGAGAGTCTTTTTCCAGGAGCTCAGGTCGCGGATGTCGCACTCGACCAGGTGAATCTTGTCGAGAATGTGCTCGATATTCTCCAGGCGGCTGCGCCACCGGGTGATGCCGATCACTTCCACGTTCCCTTTTTCCAGGAGAAAATCGGCCAGATGGCTTCCCGCAAACCCCGTGATTCCCGTTATCAGTACTTTCATGGACAATACCTCTTATTTTATGATCTTGTTCAAAGTTACTTTGTCATCCTGTCATGCCATGGTGCAGCGCCGGGCTGAACCGGAGATTGTAACAACATTGGATTGATCTTTTCAACGCTTACGGTCGGCCCAGCCTGTTCCGCCAGTCATCGAGGAGCTCTCTGAGCGCCTGCTCGAAGGGAATTTCGGGCTTCCAGCCCGTCGCCTTGCGGAAGCGCGAGCAATCACCGACGAGGGTGGTAATATCCGACGGCCGAAGGCGGTCGGGATCCTGACGGACCTCGATCGGGGCGTCCGTCATCTCGAGGAGCATGTCGAGAACCTGTCGGATCGACAATCCCCTGCCCGAACAGATGTTGTAGGTTGCCCCACCTTCTCCTTTTTCGAGGGCTAAAGAGTAGCCGCGAACCATGTCCTTCACATGGCAAAAATCCCTGACAGCCTCGAGGTTGCCCACCAGGAGCACGGGCTGTTTCAGACCCGCTTCGATCTCGGCGATCTGTTTGGCGAAGTTCGAGGCGACATAGACCTCGGGGCTCCGGATCCCTGTGTGGATGAAGGCGCGCGTGCACACAATATCGAGCGAGTAGCTTTGGCAGTACTGATAGGCCAGGAGGTTCTGGGCCGCCTTGCTGACCCCGTATGGCGAGAGGGGGCGGAGGGGACAGGTTTCGTCCACGGGGGAATCGCCCGTTTTTCCATACTCGTCGCTCGAGCCGGCGGCCAGGATCCGGCAGTCCAGCCCGATCGACCGGACCGCCTCGAAGAGGTTGAGCGTCCCCACGAGATTGGTGTTCATCGTTTCGGCCGGTGATTGCCAGGATGTGCGGACAAAAGCCTGGGCGGCCAGGTGGAAGATCCTATCCGGCCCGGCCGATTTCAACGCCTTCGTCAGGGAAAGGGCGTTTCGGATATCGCACTCGATGAGGTCGACCTTTTGCCGGATCGGCTCGATCTTTTCGAGACCGCAGCCCGGCACGTCGATGCCCGAAACTTCGTAATCTCCCCTTTCGAGGAGAAACTCGGCCAGGTGGCTTCCCGCGAAACCGGTGACGCCCGTGATCATTGCCTTCATCGTCACTTCTCCCGTGGCAATTCGGAAAGGCCCGATTCTAACAGTCTTTTCCCGGCGTTCAACGGTTCAGGTGGAATGACCGCACCCATCCCTTCCCTTTTCGAGGGTGTTGCTTCGGGGTGATAACCTTGAAAGCGGATGGGGAATAATGTAAACACCGTGATCAAGGCGGACATGCCTGCGTGTTGAATTCTGTGACAGCTTCGAGATCGCGTGCCCTTTATGAAGATCGTCCTCGTTGCCCATCATTTCGCCGAATACGGGATCGAACTGGCCGAAGCCCTGGCAAAGGAGCACGAGGTCCACCTGGTCCTTTCTCCGGACAGGATCGCCCAAACCATCGGCGACGATCTGAAGAAGCCCGATAATCCCAGCCTGACCTATGCCTTCATGCCCGAAAGCTCGGGAAGGATTCTCAATTTTATCCGGACCGTTCTCTTCTATCTGAAACTGCTCCGCCGGGTCGATCCCGATATCGTTCATATCCAGGAGCCGCTCAATTACAAGCTCCTGGCTTTTCTCTGCCTCACGAGAAGGCCCAAGGTCCTGACCGTCCACGATGTGCTCATTCATCCCGGGAACGACGCGGACACGGTGAAAGGCTGGCAGGTCTGGGTCATGGGCAAGATCCGCCGGCACCTCGCCTCGGGGATCATTCTGCACGGCCGATCGCTGAAGCGGCTCTTCATGAAGGTTTACGGGCGCAATCCCGATGATCTCTTCGTGGTTCCCATCGGCAGTCTCTTCTCTTTCGTGCCCGACGACAGCGTTCCGCCTCCCGAGGAAGAGCCCCACACGGTTCTTTTTTTCGGCCGCATAGAGGCATACAAAGGCTTGAAATATCTGATCGAGTCGGAGCCGCGGGTGAGCGAGAGGATTTCGGATTACAAGATCATCGTGGCCGGCAGGGGCGAGGACCTCGATCGGTTGAAGCCCCGGATCGCCGGCAATCCCCGTTTCGAGATTCACGACCGGTTTCTGCCCAACGAAGAGGTCGCCCTTTACTTCCAGCGTTCATCCGTCGTTGTTCTGCCCTACCTCGAAGCGAGCCAAAGCGGCGTGACGCCCATGGCGTTCGCTTTCGGCAAGCCCGTCATCGTCACCGATGTGGGCAGCCTCTCCGAGATGGTCGAGAACGATGTGACCGGCATTGTCCTGCCGCCGCGGGATGTGGACGCATTGACCGCCGCGATCATGAAGCTTCTTTCCGACGGGGAGGAGCGCCGGCGCCTCGGCCAAAACGCCGCGCGCGCGGCCCGTGAAGATCTCTCCTGGAACCGTGCGGCTTCCCTGACAATCGAGGCCTATCGCCGGACGATTGCAGACCGGCGGTGATTTGGTTTCGTCGTTGCCTTTAAATGTTGAATACCAGCGCCGATTTTGATATCATTTTATCAATAGCCTTTAATTGAAGTAGTCAAAAGACCAGCTATGAAATCGGTATTAGAGGTTGAGTGACCTGACCGGTTTATTCATGTTAAGGAGAATCAACGTGAACAGAGCTGCCGCAGCATCTATTCTCGTCATTTTGTTCATTGGCGCGCAGGCCGGCGCACACACGCCTCACGACAAGATCGTGGGGCTGGCCGTGAGTCCCGACTATTCCAACGATCGGACGCTGCTCTGCGGCATGTCCGATGCCAACAGTCTCATCATGAAATCCATTGACGGAGGTGTGAACTGGTTTCCGTCTCAGATCGGACTTCCTCACAGCTACGTCACCTGCATCCGCATGTCGCCCGGATTCGGTCAGGACGGAATCGCTTTCGCATCCACGCTGGACGGTCTGGTTCTCAAATCGATCGATGCCGGTGCTTCCTGGGATGTATGCAACAGCGGCCTGACCATAGTGCCCGTTCATACCATGGTGTTATCGCCCTCCTTTCAGGTGGATCAAACCCTCTTCATCGGAACGGGAGGCGACGGCGTCTTCAAATCGATCGACGGGGGAACCACCTGGGTTGCCTGTCTCAACGGCCTGAACGACAAGAACGTTCATTCGATCGAGCTTTCGCATGATTATGCGAATGACCAAACGCTGTTCGTCGGAACAAAGAGCAGCCTGCTCAAGTCCGTTGACGGGGGGAGCTTCTGGTTCGATCCGGCCATCGATCTGCAGAAGAACAGGAATATATCCGACGTGGTGTTGTCGCCCGCCTACAGCCAGGACCAAACGCTGTTCGTCAGCACCTGGGGGGACGGCGTGGTCAAGTCCGTTGACGGCGGCGCGACCTGGGAAAGAAAGCACATGGTGACGCGCATCACGAATATGGCCGTGTCGCCCGACTATGCCTCCGACCAAGAGGTTTTTATCGCCACATCGGACGAAATCCTCCGCTCCGCCGACGGGGGAGACACGTGGACCCTTCGGATGGAAGGCCTGGACGACCAGGCGGTCCAAACCAATGTCCACTACTTCGAAATCGTTTATTCGCCGGAATACGGCTTGGACAGGACCCTTTTTCTCGCCAGCTGGGAAGGGGTTCACAAGTCGACGGACGGCGGGGATCTTTGGAACCATCTCCAGATGTACGGAGTGAACGTGATCCGGGGTTTGGGAATCAGCCCGGATTTCGTAAATGACAATACACTTTTTGCGGCCGCCTACGGGGGCGGGGTCTACCGGTCGAGCGACAGGGGCGACACCTGGGAAGCAGTGGATACGGGATTGCCCAACATGTATCTGAGATGCAATTTCGCTTTCAGCCCGGCCTTTGCGCAGGACGGTGTCGTGTTTGCTCCTTCCTCCAAGAACGGCTATGCCAGCAAATCGACCCTCGGGGGAGGGGCGTGGTTCAAGATTCCCGTCGATCCGGCGAAATCGGTCACCATAAGGGCGCTGGCGACCTCTCCCGATTATGCCAACGATCAGACGGTGTTCATCGGCTGCGGGCCCTATAACCAACACGCCATCTACAAATCACAGGACGGCGGCGCGACCTTCACACCGGTTCCCACTCCCTTCAAGGGAACTCGCAGCATCCGGCTCTTGAAGGACTACCCGAATAACAAGACGATTTTTGCCGCCAACCGAAACGGAATCCGCCGTTCCTACGACGACGGCGTCACCTGGTATGATCCCGGCGTGGGCATTGGAGGGGTGTTGGGTCTGGCGATTTCACCGGCTTTTGCTACGGACCAAGAGGTGTTCATCGCCTTGATGGATGAAGGTCTCATGAAATCAACGGACGGCGGCGATACCTATAGCTTTATCAACAACGGAATCGACGATTTGTCGGCTCAGGATATCGCTCTCTCACCCGGCTATGCCGCGGACCGCACGGTTTTCGCCGCCACCAAGAGCAGCGGATTTTTCAAATCGACAGACGGCGGCGACAACTGGAGCTACTCCGGCTTGAAGGGGGTCTTTATCCGATCGGTCTCTGTTTCTCCTGATTTTGTCAATGACCGAACGATCTACCTGGCCGCCTGGGGCTCTGTCTACCGGTCCGTTGACGGCGGAAGCACATGGGACCGGCTTCTGGACATCCACCGGTTCGGAGACGATTACGAATTCATCGACTACACCAAGAACTGGCAGAGAGTCTATGGCGACGGCCAGCTCTGCGGGTCGTCCATTTTATATTCGGGCGAAACGGATGCGGATTGCACCTTTCCCTTTGTGGGGGATTCCATCACCTGGATCGGAGCGCGGGGTCCCACCGCCGGAATCGCCGATCTGTATATCGACGGGGCTCCCATGGGTTTCGTCGACCTTTATGCGCCTCAATACGAGCTGAGGCAGAACCTGTTTTCAATGAACGGCCTGGGCGCATCCGATCTTCACGAGATACGGATCGTTGTGACAGGCAACAGCAACCCCTCTTCCACGGGCAAGCTCGTTTTCGTCGATGCCTTCGAGGTGCTGAGATAGCAACGGCATATACCCGAAAGCCTAACGCCTTTTCGGCGGCTCACGATATTGCGAATAAGCCGATCAAGCGAGGAGATGCCGTGGATTATCGGATTTCTGCAATCAGACCGTTGTGCTTTGCTCTGATCGCGGCCGTTCTCACTACCGCTGCCCTTCGGGCATCGCCCCTTCCCCAGATCAGCGAGTGGCGGCGCCTGGAGCCGCAGTTTTCGGAGCTGTTCGACAGCCTGACCATGATGAACAACGGCGGGATAGCGGCCGGTGTGCGCGGTGACGGGCTGGTCATCAGGCGGCCCGGCGGCGAGTGGGCGGCCGTGTCGCCCCAGCTCTGGCCCGGCATTGTCTTCGGACATGTTGTCGCTGTCGATGGAGTTCCCGGCCTCGTCCTGGCTTCGGTGACGCTGGGTGACGCCGTTCACCATGGGTGCGTTTTCCGCTCCACCGACTGGGGCGAGACTTGGGACCTCATCGATCCCGATCCGGGCGCCGACAGCGATGCCTACTACCGCATGGGGTACTCCCAGGCCGATCCGTCGAGGATTTATTTGGGCGCCTACGAGGACCTCTGGGCTTCGGGGGACGGGGGCCTGACCTGGAGCTCGATCCATCCCAACACGCCGCAGGGAATCATTTTCACCGACGTGGCGGTTCATCCCCTGAGCGCCGACGTGATCCTGGCCGGCGCGCGCGGGTCGATCAAGGGCGTCTTCCGCTCGAACGACGGCGGAACAAGCTGGGGCCGCGTTGATTCCGCGCTCCACGTCACCTCCATCGAATGGGACCCGCGCGATCCCGATCTGGTGATCGCCGTGGGGACGACGGACAATTTCAAGACGCGGATTCTGCGGTCGGCCGACGGCGGGCTCACCTGGACCCTGCTCGATCAGCCCAAGATCAGGGGACCGGTCGAGTTCGTCGGTTTGCCCAACGCGGCCGTGGCCCAGGGCGTGGCCTTGCCCGACGGAAACGGCGCCTTCTACGCCACGCTCAACGGCGGGCTCAACTGGCATCTCGTCAAGGAGTTCACTTCTCCCGGCGGCAAGATCATGGCCTGGGACGCGACCTTCTTCCAGGGGGCCGGGGTCCTGGCCGTTGCTCTCGACAGGAACGGCGTCTTCTGCTCCATTGACAACGGGACCACATGGAATCCCTACGGCCCCTCCCGCGGAAGGGTCGTGGTCGTTGAAGCCGATCCCTATCGTTCCGGCCGTTGGTTCGTTGGAACCGATGACTATCTCTTTGTTGAGATGGCCGGGCCCGGGCACCGCTTTCTCTCCGAAGACGCGGGCCTGACCTGGAGGGACATGGAAGGCTCGTGGCCCGGCCAGGGCCAGGTGACGGCCGCCCTCTTCTCGCCCGCCGATCCGCAGGAACTGCACGTGGGCAGCGATTACATCGCCGGAACCCTCGCATACACCCCCGATGGGGGATCGACGTGGAACCAGTGCCAGCAGGGAATGCCGCGGCCCCACTGCGTGATCCGCTCTCCCCACGATCCGGAACGGCTCTACGCGGGCCACGACCGGTCGCTCACCGTTCCCGCCATCGATCCCGGACTCTGGACGCGGGACAGCTCCTGGACCTGGACGCGGCTCTGGCAGTCTCCCCATCCGGTGCAGGATGTGATCGTCGGTCCCGCGAGCTCACAGGTTCTGCTCGCCGCCCTGGGAGAATCATCGCTCACGGGCATGGCTCTTCCGGGAGGCGGCCTCTACGGTTCGGCCGACGGGGGGCTCACATGGACGGCCCACCCCGCCTTCGACGGGACGCACGTCTCTTTTCTACGGCCCGTGCCCGGCATGCCGGGTTTCATCTGGATGGGGACCTTGTACGACCCGAACAGCGGGCGGATCTACCTGACCGTCGACAACGCGGCCACGTGGATCGACATGAGCACGGCTCTTCCCTTTGAGGCGCGCGACATGGTCCTGCTCAAGGGAACCCCCGGCCGCCTCTTCGCCGCCACGGACAACGGTGTCTGGGAAAGCAGCGACTGGGGTCGGTCCTGGGCCGAGCGCAACCTCGGCCTGCTCGGCGCCGGCGCGGGCAACGACCTCCTCTCACTCGACGCCCATTCCATAGCCGCCGACGAACCGGCCGGGACCCTCCTCGTGGGAACGAGCGCCGGTGCTTTTTGCGCCCAGTACTGAGAAGATCTTCCGGAAAAAAGGCGGTTCCTTTTTACAGAAAAGGGGGACATATCTACTTTGCATTGAAACCGACAAACTTTTCAGGAAAGGCGATGTTCCGTGTATTACGCAATGTTTCTGATTCTTTGTGCAATGATCACAGCTTGTTCCGCGCAATCGGTTGATGATTCGAGCTTTGCTGAATCAGCTCGGGAGATCTCCAAAAGCGCCGTCTCGGCGGACGGCGTTCCGATCGCCTTTACGGAACAGGGGGAAGGCGAAACGGCCCTGGTGTTCATCCACGGCGGTTTTTGCGACCAAGACTTCTGGTCTCATCAGGTGAAAGCGTTCGCCGGAGACTACACGGTTGTCACCTTGGACCTTGCCGGCCACGGGAAATCGGGCGCCGGGCGCGGCAAGTGGACGCTGAGAGCGTTCGGTGAAGACGTGAAGGCCGTTGTCGAGGCTCTCGATCTCGATCGCCTTATCCTTATCGGACACTCGATGGGAGGCCCCGTATCCCTGAGAGCGGCGCAGCTGATGCCGGAGCGGGTCCTGGGCGTCATCGGGGTGGATTCGCTGCACGACGCGGAGAGAGAGTGGAACGAGGAAGCATGGAAAAAAAGAACGGAGTCCTTTAGAAAAGATTTTAAAAGCGCCTGCGAGACGATGGTGCGAAGAGCTTTCTGGGAGAGCGCCGACCCGGAACTGGTGAATTGGGTCTTGGAGAAGATAAGCCGCGCACGGCCCGAGGTGGGTCTCCCCATTTTTGAGATGTTTTCCTTTTACGACATGGCGGCTGAGATGGAAAAAGTCATGGCGCCCGTTCGGTGCGTCAACGGCGACTTGTGGCCCACAAACGTGGAGGGCAACAAGAGGCACGCCCCCGGCTTCGAGGCCGTGATCATAAAAGACACGGGGCATTTTTTGATGCTCGAGCGCCCGGATGAGTTCAACAAGCACCTTGCCGAGACGATCAGGGGAATAACTCGAGAGCGGCGCGAAGGCGCTCTCGACAGGATTCTGCTCAGCGAAAAAACGGACAGGGCCGGTCCCTTGATCTTCGATCACCGCCTGCACTATGGGCCGCAGGAAGAGGGGGGGTGCGGGATCGCGTGCACCGAATGCCACCACGAATACCGGGGCCATGGCGCGGAGCCGCCCCGGGCCTGCAGCGAATGCCATCTCTCCTTCGCCCACAGGGCGATGAGCGATCTCCCCTCCCTCTGAAGCGCCGCCCACCACGGGTGCAACGGCTGCCACCTTAAACTGAATCCTGAATATCCTTCCTCGAGAGACCTTTTCGGGTGCGGGGACTGCCACACGCTTCTGGGCGACCCGGCCGTTCTGTTCGGAAAGGGACGGAGGCTTTCCCTTTCGGTTTCTGTTGACGGCGGGTTGGACAGGGACGTCTCCTTTATCGAAGCCGGCCTGCTGGCGATCTTCATGAGGGAGGATTTCGTGCTTGCCGAAGAAAGCGGCGCCGACCTCTCGGCCGCCTTTGCCATGGAGATTTGCGAGGTCGGCGACGACCTCCTCTCCTCCGAATCGTCGGTCTTGTTGTTCCAGGGAAAGTGTAGGGTCACTCTCTTCAACAGGGATGGGAAGAGAGTGCGCTCAACGATTCAATCGAAAGTGATCAGCGGAACGGACCCGCTCGTCATGGAGAGGAAAATCATCGAGTTTCTGATGAAAAAAGGGGCCCGCGCTGTCGGCGAAATGGTGGAGTCGCCGCCCCGTCCTTGAAAAAAACTTTTTACCAAGCTTCTCTTTCAGTGCTATAATCCATACGAGAACGATATGATTTTCTTTGTTGATGTTTTATCGTTCCGGCCTGATAAGCATTTGCATTCAAACAGGTGAATTTGCCGTGGGACAGCCCATGAGGTCATGAGGCGGGCCACGAGGTGATTACGCAAGCCAAGAAAAGGAGAACACCCATGAGAAACCTCTTCTTGATTCTTTTCTCCCTTCTTTGTCTGCTCTCCGCCGGCTTTGATGACGTAGACAAGCAGAAAAAACCCCGCCTGGACAATCTCGCCTTTCAGGGCCACAACGGCGTCAACGGCGCCCACCTCATGGATGTGGAGATCTCGGGCGACAGAGCTTACGTTCTCGTCGGCCTCGGCGGCGGGCTGGAAACGTACGACATTTCAAATCCAACGAATCCCGTGAGACTGAACGCTCAAGGCCCGGCGGCATGGGGCGCCAAGGCTTACGGCAGCATGTTGTACGTATTCCAGAGGAACAAGGGTTTTGAGATCAAAGATATCAGCGGCGGTTCC
>CAZWHE010000052.1:0-23838 GCA_964633825.1 uncultured Phycisphaerales bacterium
GGTTTTGCGTTTGTTAAACCGCTCGCGCTCTTCGAAAACAAATCCTCTTTTCCCCCTGAGGACCGGCTCGAGATACGCTTCAAGACCCAATCCCCCCACTTCTTCCCCGGGCAGGACATCGATTTCCCTTAACCAGATCTGGTGGTTTTCGAATTCAACGATCTCCTCCTCTCCCTTTTCATCGAGCAGGGAAAGATCGGCCAGCCTCTTGTTGTGGCGTTCCCAGTCAGCCAGCAGCTCCTGCGAAGGTTTTCCCATCTTGCCGATGATATCGGGACAGAGATCGGCCACTTCCGAAGGGTAGACTCTTTGAGTGCTTTCCACCGCAAAAAAGCCGGGATAGAGATCCTCGTGCACGACGATGCGCATCACGGCGTTGTAGGGAATTCTCTGCAGCACGAACTCCTCGTAATAATCGTATTGAGAATGATAGCGCCGCCTGATCCGATAGGAGACGGCTTCTTCTTCTTCCCGATCGATGCGATCCCTGACACGGGCATCGGCCCGGTTCGCACTGGCACCCGGTTTACGAAGAAGCGTTCCCTTTTCGAGACTGAGATCTTCTTCGAGAGAAAGGAAAGCATTTTTTTCCCTCTCGATTCGGAAAGAAATATCGGCTCCGGCTTCGCTCAACGACGGCCAGCAAGCGAAAGAAACGCCTGAAGACGCCTCTGCTCGAGATGTGAGCTTGTCCCCGTCGGGCAGGTTCAAAAGCCTTTCGATGTAAAAAAGCAAGTCTCCTTTCTTGAGAGAGCTCTCCGTACCCATAACGTCACTCATCGTCAGGCCGAGCACCTCGCCGACAAATGATTCCGGATTGTCATAGACGCTCCTCAGGTCCGGACGGCGGCCGTTCAGGATGTAGTAAATCATGCTGACCTGGCCCGCCGGCGACTCCTTGCGGTAGTGGCCGAAAACGAATCGAAGATCGTAGGTGTTCTCGGTAACCGCCAATGGAGCAAGATCGCGGGCGAGAATCCACCCCCTTTCGAATGGAATCGTTCTGCCCGATGTTCGTGTTTTCAACGCCTCCTTTTCCCAGAATTCTTGTTGAATGACCTGCAGGAGATAAAGCCTGGCGACTACGAGACAAAACAGGAGTGACGTCAGGATCAAAAGAAAATGAAAGCGGTCGATTTTCGTTTTTTTCATCTCTCGATGAGAATCCGTAAAAACCTGTACTGATCATATAACCTGACAGCAAGCGGCATGAGAAAAGCGGCTGATATACTGGAACAGAGAGGCCTCGCAATCGTTCCGACACCGGTTTCGGGAAGACATCCCGCCGCAAGAAACAAGAGGGCGATCACTTCCATGAGACAGCCTGCGAATATTATCAATACAAACTGCGTCGAAATGTTGCGGACATACAAAAGCCCGCGAATTCGTAATATCAACCAGGTTAAAGCGATATATGTCAGAATATAGAATCCCGAGGGCTCGCTGGAGAGACTCCCTTTGAGCAGACCCGCCAGGAAACAGATCGCCCAATACTTTTCCCCATCCCCTTTCATCGCGTAGACCATGAGAAAAAGGAGAGCAAGATTTGGAGAGAGATATCCAACATAGGGAAGAGTCCGCAGCATCTCCTCCACAACAAGGGCCGCCGTCAGAATGAAACAGAGTATGAAATACCTCATTATCTTGCCGCCACCAAGCAGCCCCCTCTTTCAGCATCGATTTCACCACAGCGAACCAAGTACTCTCCCGTCGGCCCTCCTTTGAGAATACGGCATAGGGGATACAGTTCTCCGCCCGAACAGGCTCCGCTTGATAAGTGAAGCAGAGAATCAGGTGACAATTCCATTCCTCCCGAGGGCCGTTTCCCGTCTATTGACATGACTGTAATTGAGCAAATCGTGCTGGATCTTTTGCCGACGCGGACACGAACAGGACGCGGAGCCGGCCCACTCAAATCGAGCAGGGTTCGCTCATCCCCCGGCGCCATGAATAACTCGCCCCTTGAGGATAAGAGTCCCACTCTCGTAACTTTTCCTACGAGATACCCTTCGGAAACGAGAAGATCATCCAACGAGATTCCGGCTTCGAAACCCGACGATATACGGATAAAGGTGTGGGCTAAAATAAACCCGGGCGGCAGGCGGAGTACGACGGGCACGCACTTGATCCGGAGCGGCGGAACAGGTTTTCGGTCGAGCGCTCCGGCTCTGTCCCCCGGAACGAGAACAGCCAACCGACAAAGGTCCCGCCCTTCAAACGGCGGAACGATCCCGACATGTTCTCCAACCTCTCCATCGCCGTTCGGGCTCGCATCGAGCCGCCCCAGATAGAGGCCTGATGGAATGTCTGCTTTGTTATATCGAGAAGACGTAAAGGCTTTGATTCCCGAAGTGAGTCCGAATCTTGAAGAAAGATATTCGACACGGATCTTCCCGTCCGTGCTCCCTCCGCCCACCGTGAAAAAGACATTGCCCCCGGCAATTCCTTCGCTTGTTTCAGCGACTATGATGCGTGAATTCCGATGACCGAGAAGGAGCAAATCGACAAGCCCATTCTTTTCGACGCGATCGACGAATCCCACGAGCACATTGCCGTGAACAACGGGATCGTCGCTGAGAATGGGAGGCGCTTGCCCCACGTCGGCTTTCAGCCGCAAGCACCCCCGCTGCGGAACCCCGAAAACACGAGCCCCGAGCGCAATCTTTCCCTCACGCACCGGCGACCCGGTGAAAACAGGCTTCCACCAGTTATCCCTGAGCTTTTCCGGTCCTTGAAACTCTCCGGCGGTGCCTTCACCGCCTGACGGCGATTGCACTCCCGATGCCAGGGTCAAGAGGATTTCCCAGGGCCGGGACAGAATGAGAGCGGTGGCTTCAACCGCTCTAACGGGATGTGACAAGGGAGTAATGAGAGAAAGGAGTGCGTAACACAATACGACTGCTTGAAAAAACCGCTTGGGGATCATCGGCCTTGGAAAACCGGCTCACTAGTTTTCGCTACTCTCCAGAACTTTGCTGTAAACATCCAGCTGATTCAGGAATTCCCCCGTTCCACGAGCAACACATTCGAGCGGGTTTTCGGCAACCCTGACAGGAAGCTGGACGTCCTCACCGATCTTGCGATCGATCGACCTGAGAAGCACGCCGCCGCCTGCCAGCGTTATGCCGTTGTTCACCAGATCAGCAGATAGTTCGGGAGGTGTCGTCTCCAATGTCACCCGAATAGTTTGAACAATAGCGCGTACAGGATCGTCGAGAGCTTCTCTGACCATTTCAGAATCGATGACCGCCCTGCGGGGTAACCCGGTTCGCTGGTCGCGTCCGGCAATTTCCATCTCCATTTCTTGATCCAGGGGATAGGCGGATCCGACCTCTGTCTTAACCCGCTCCGCTGTTTGTTCGCCGATCAGAAGATTGAACTTGTTTTTCATATAGTTGATGATGGCTTCGTCCATGTCGTCTCCGGCGGTCCTGATCGATTTGGAAGTCACAAGACCGAAAAGACTGATGACAGCGACTTCCGTCGTCCCGCCGCCCACATCCACGATCATATTGCCCACGGGATCATAAATCGGAAGGCCCGCGCCGATTGCGGCCGCCATGGGTTCCTGGGCAAGATATACCTTTCTCGCGCCGGCGCGTTCTGCGGAATTGATCACCGCTTTTTTCTCCACCTCGGTAATACCCGAAGGAATGGAAATAACGATCCGCGGACGGACCATATAGGAGCGGTTATGGACTTTCCGAATGAAATAACGGAGCATCTTCTCGGTAATCTCGAAATCAGCGATGACGCCGTCTTTGAGGGGACGAATGGCCACGATGTTTCCCGGAGTTTTACCCAGCATCTCCTTGGCTTGAAGCCCTACGGCATCCCCATCCAGCAGGACCTCGTTCGTCCCTTTTTTTACAGCCACGACTGAAGGTTCATTGAGAATGATTCCTTCGTTTGGTGCACAAACCAGGGTATTGGCAGTACCCAGATCGATGCCCATATCGATGGAGAACTTCCCCATCATCCATTCGACAGGTTTGAGGAGATTGGGTGTAAGTTCCATGGCTTCCCATTCAACAAATGGACGGCAATTGATAAAAGGAAAACAACCGCACCGCCATTAGTTTACACGGTCCGAACCGGAAAAATCTATCTCTTTTTGCCCGCAAAACAAAAGAAGGGGCCGGACAAACTCGTTGGTCTGCCCGGCCCCATTAATTATTTTCAGATCAGGCGGTTCTGCTCACAGTCGGATGATTCGATCAGAGCCCGAAATTACCGTTATATTTAAAGAGAATCATGGCGATTCCCAGGATCAAAGCCAGTGTTGTCACAAAGATACAGGCTTCAGGAAAGCTGATTAAGGGCTTAGAGTCTTTTGCTTCCTGAACATCCTCGACTTTCAGCTTTCTTCTTCTTTTCGAGGCCATTTCTTGTCATCTCCTCTTTTCGAGGTTTGTTTGTTTCACATTACTTTGTTAAAGCGACACTGCCTTCGGCCTGTCCGGGACTCTTCCGTTTGAACCGATATCAGAGAACCGTCGTGGCGTTGTCCTGAATTTTGATCTCCGATCCTTCTGCACAGAACCGGATTTTCGCGGCGCACTGCTTCTTGTAAACCTCATCCACTTCGACTTCGCCGAGGTACTCTTCACTGCGATAGACCTGGAAGGTCCAGCCTTTCTTGACACCGTCATCAGCACCGACACTCAGAATCACAAAGCCGAGCTCGTTGTCGACATCGAGAACTTTGGCCGCGATTTCAGGCATGGCTTCGAGGCTGGAGATATCGAATCCCTTGCTTTGCGCGATGTTGAGAAGGCTTTCCAGATGGCCGTTCTTCTTGTCCAACCCGGCCATGGCCACCTCGATATCCGAAATCCTCTGGTTGGCCCGAGCGAGATCGCCTTCCAGACGAAGCTTGTCGTCTTCAGCCTGACGCTGTTTTCCCTGTGCATCGAGCGCATCGTTCCTGAGGCTTGCATTCTCATCAGCCAGCGCATTGTTCCTGTTTTGAAGGTCGTTCATGTTCTGGCGGAAATCATCCAGATTGGCCTGGATCTGATCCACGGCACTGCGAAGCTGCTGGTTGTCGACACTCTGGCTCTCGACCCTGTCCGTGAGGTTGCCGTTCTGCACCTCCAGATCTTCGATCCTGCTCTTCTTGTCATCGATTTCGCTTTCCAGGTTGGATCTTTCAGCCTCAAATTTCGACTTTTGATCGGACCAGTCTTCCTTCGCGTTGTCGAACTCACCCTTCACATTTTCGTATTCCTGCTTCCAGTTATCCGCTTTGGATAGATAACTCGCAGCAGCGCCGACAATGACCAGACTGAAGACCAGGTTCAGGATGATGAATATTTTCCCGATGCCGCTCATTTAAAACTCCTCGTTATTAAAAAAAGAGGGGCTCTATTCCATCCCGATAAACGGAGATGAAAAAGCTGTAACCTTAGTAATATTAAAGACAGTTCGTATTTAAAAAATTGGGTCTGATTATAGAAACGGTTCAATGTATGTCAAGCTGAAAAAGAGCTGTTTTCCACTGCTAACTTCTCCTCAATAATGAAGTTAGCATAAAGGTTACAAATGCGCAGTCCTTCTCCGGTTGTCAAGTCATGTATCCTGTTTGGAAATCTTTGTAACCACAAGACTTCCTACCAGAAAGACAAATATGACAAGAACCTGAAAAAGAACAAGCACTTTCGGAAAAAAGTCGCCCAGTTCCATATAAAAGGTGCGCACTCTGCAAAGAGGAACTTCGCAACTCAGAATACCGGCGACATCTCTGTCTTCGCCGTTGACAACGATGCGTCCGCCCTGTGGAACTTTCCCCAGCGGATCAATGACGCAACTGATCCCTGTGTTGGTGCTCCTGTAATAAGAACGCCGTGTCTCTACAGCTCGAAAGAACGACATGGCCATCATATGGTCGAATTCGGAGGAGCGGCCGAACCAGCCTTCATTCGAAAGGTTGATCATGAACTCGGCCCCCTCTCGGACAAACCGCCGGCAGTAATCGCCGTACGAATTTTCGTAACAGATCTGGACACCGAAACAGTATTTCTTGCCGCCCGCATCAATGGTGTGAACTGAAGGCCCCTGCCCGGGTTTCAGGTTGGGCAGGAAACCGGCCAAATCCATTACCCAAGTCTCGATTTCCTCCCGAAAAGGCAGGCGTGCGATCCACGGCAGATACTCCCCTCCGGGAACGAGAACCGTCTTGGAATATGAAGAACAACGATTCCCCTCCGGGTTGTAAAGGATAGCGCTGTTTCTCTTCTCGAGAAGGCCGTCCGCTCCCAGCCTGTACGTCCCGGCCCCCATCAGAAACCAGGCATGGGCGGGGCCGACGACATCCTCGATAACGAGATCAACGACCAGTTCCTTTTCGCGGGCTCTCCAGTAGGCATCTCCATATTCATTCCCGTTTTCGTCCTTGTGCCAGACTTCACCGGCGGTGTCGTCGCTGACCGGCAGGCCGTAAATCGTTTCCGGCCAGACCACGAGATCGGGACTCTTGAAACCCCCGGACAGCAACTCCCGCGTCGCATTCAAATACCGTCCGAAAACTTCTTCGAAGCGATAACTATCGTCCTTCAATTCCTGCGGAATGTTGCCTTGTATCGTCGCCAGGACAGGGCCCTTCTCAATGACAACGGTCGACGGACGACAGGTTCCGTAAATCAAAGCCCCTGCAAAGAGAACAAGAAAAAGTCCCGTCCCGGCATAACGGTTACTTATCACGGACAGCGGCGTTCGGTCGGCAGGCAATCGGCCGGCCGGAGTTTGACCGGAAATGTGCGGGAGGAGATAGACGGCAACCACACCGGAAGAAAGCGCCAATAGAAATCCAGGGCCCCAGACACCGCACAGGTCGGCCGTCTGGAGCAGGGGATCTATAAAGCACGAGCTATACCCGAGCAAAAGCCACGGAAATCCGTCGAGAGGAAAAACGGAACGGAAATATTCCACTGATATCCAGGCGAGGGGAGCAGAGAACCACGCCGGGAGCCGGGCATGATGGATCCCGGTTCTGTATAAAAATGCAAAAAGGGGCAGAGCCAGCCCTTCAGCGACCGCCATCCCGAGAAGGATGATAAACGCTGTTTCAGCAAGCCAGGCACAAGCGACCAAAAAAAGAACGACTCCGGACAGATAGAAATAGAGATAACTCTTCCGGCTCCATGGTTCGTGACAGGCGATGATAAAAGGAACAAGAGCCACAAAACCTAAAAAACCAAGATCGGCAGGAGGAAAGGCCAAGGAGAAGAAAGCAATACCTATTGCCAGGATAATAAGCTGTCTGTTCAATACCAAAATCCTTTCTCTCGCGGTCTCTGCTTTAGTGCTTTCGTTATACCGGTTCAGGAAAAATGTATCTTTTGAAATGATCCATCTACTTCTTTTTCCCTTCGTATATTACATTATACTAATCGAGATGAAGATTATCAGAACCAGCATCACTGAACCAGCCGCGCCAATAATCCTTCTTTTGGCTTTTCTTCTCCTACTGCCGGGCTGCGGTCCCGGAAGCAGCAGCAGCGCAAAACCTGCTCACGAATCCGAAGAAGCGTTTGCCGAAAGGTCTGACGAAACACCTCAAGAGGTTCCCGAGACGGCTCAACAAGGAGAAGAAAAAGAAGTTGAGAAAAACGAAACTCTCGTCATCGTGACTCCGTTGATGAAAGGCCCCATCACATCGCATATCGAGGTTTCATCCGACATTGAATCACTCAATGTTGTGGACATCTATCCCGAACTGAGCGGCCTCAAGATCGAGGAGATCCTCGTCGACGAAGCATGCATTGTCAATAAGGGAGACGTCCTGGCGCGCCTTGACAGCGAAGAAACACGCCTCGAGCTCCGCCAGACCGAAGCCGACTATAAAGAAGCCCTCAAGAACAAAACGAAATCCGGGATTGCCCTCAGGGAAGCCAAGAAACGCGTTGAAGCCGCCAAGATCCAGAAAGAAAAGCTTCTGGGCGATTACATGGCCAGCAAAGAACTGGCGCAGGAAGGGATCCTCTCCGACAAGGAACTGTCCGCCGACCGTTTGACATGGGAACAGGCTGTTTCCGACTTCGATCTCCGTGTGCTCGAGGAGCAGCAGGCCGCTCTCGACGCCGACTTGGCGTCCAATTCTGCGGAAAAAGCCTCAATCGCCCTGGATAACAGCAAGCTCAAGCTGTCGAGAACCGCGATCCGAGCCCCGTGGGACGGTGTTATTTCATACCGGAACGCCGCGCTCGGAATGACCGTAACCTCCTCTACGAAGCTCTTCATACTAGTCGATAGAAAAACTCTGATCGCCAATCTCTTCGTTCCACAGGAAGACATCCCGCGAATCCGGAAGGATATGCCGGTCTATTTCTCTTGTGATACGATGCCGGGGAAAGTCTGGTCGGGGAAAGTGGACCTTGTCAGCCCTGTCGTCGACCCGACCAACGGTACGATCAAGATCCGGGTGCGCATACCGTCCGATCCGGAAGAATGCTTGCGACCGGGTATGTTCATTTCCGCCCGAATTGTTGTTTCCTCACGGGAATCGGCCTGGCTGGTCCAGCGAAAAGCCGTTTTTTATGAGGACGAAATACCCTGTTTCTTCATCGTCGGCGAAAATGCGGCGAAAAAGGTTCTTTTCGACAGAGGGGCGGCGACGAGCAAAGTCCTTGAAATTGTCAATCCCAGGTATGAATCAGGAGAGGAAATTCTTCTGGAAGAAGGAATCCCGGTTGTTGTGGTCGGGCAGGACAACCTCAAGAACGGCGATGCGGTCCAGATCTCAGACACGATCCAGGCCACGGACGAACTTCCATGACAAAACCCACATCGGGAGCGACCGCCCAACCCGCCGATGGAGAAAGGGCGAAATCTTCATTTTTTGCTTTCACGGCAAATCGCCCCGTGGCGATCATCATGATCGTCCTCGGCGTCTTTACTTTCGGCTGCATCTCCCTGGGAAAGCTTCCCGTTAACCTCCTCCCCGACATTTCCTATCCCACAATCACTGTCAGGACCGAATACCCTGCGGCCGCTCCGGAGGATGTCGAAGAGCGCGTCTCCAAGAAAATCCATGAAGCCCTTTCCGTTCTGCCCAGCCTGGAGCAGATCTCGTCCGTCTCCAAGTCCGGACTTTCCGATGTGGTCCTTGAGTTCTCATGGGGCACGAACATCCCCTATGCAACACAAAATATCCGGGAAAAACTCGATCTTGTCGAACTTCCCGAGGACACGGAAAGACCCGTCATTCTCCGGTACGACCCCACACTCGATCCCATCATCCGAATCGGTGTTTTCGAATCGATTGGGGATGTACGGACTTCCACCGCAGGTGGGCGGATTTCCACCGCAGGTGGGCTTGGTCTGGCCGAACTCAGAAAAATCGCCGAAGACGAAGTCCAGCGCAGATTGGAAACCATAGAAGGGGTGGCGGCCGTCAAGGTGCGCGGCGGTCTCGAGGAAGAGATCCGGATTGAAGTGAACGGATTCAAGCTCCGTGAGCTCGATCTCGACATCAGCGAGATCGAGAGGCGCCTCTCCCAAGAAAATATCAACATGGCCGGGGGAACGATTCGTGAAGGAGATGTTGAATATCTCGTCCGCACTCTCAACCAGTTTCAGAATCTGGATGAGATCAACGCCCTTGTCATTCGCCGCGACGCCGCCAACGCCATCAGGCTCGGCGATATCGCCGGAATCCGAAAGTTCCACAAAGAGCGGGACGTCATCTCACGCATCAACGGCCGTGAAAGCGTGGAAATCCAGGTCTTCAAGGAAGCCGACGCAAATATCGTCACCGTGGCTGAGAAGGTGAGAGAGCTCCTTCTCGGAACCGCCAAACAGCGGAAATACAGGACAGATCTTCTGAGCGGAGCAATCAAGGATCCCGAAAAAGCACTCAAAGAAGCGCGGGCGACAAAAGAAGAAGAGAGGGAAAAAGCACCGAAAGAACCTCCCCAAAAACGAAAAGATGCCTCGCCTCAAGAAAGAAAAAGTCATTCACGCGGAAGAAACCTCGCTTCCATGGACGACGACCCTGAACTGGCCAAGCTGAGAGGGGAAGTGGAAAACAAGCACACCATGCTTTCCTTTATCAATGCGCAGCTGCCCCCGGGCTGCAGAGCTCGCGTTCTTTCCGACCAGTCCCGATTCATCCAGGATTCGATCAGGGAAGTAAAAGATTCCGCTATCCTCGGCGGGATTCTGGCTGTTCTCGTTCTTTATATCTTTCTCAGGAATTTCGTCTCAACCACCATCATCGCTCTCGCCATTCCCATCTCGGTCATCGCCACCTTCGCACCCATGTACCTGACAAAAACTTCTCTGAACATCATGTCTCTCGGCGGGTTGGCCCTCGGGATCGGGATGCTTGTCGATAATTCCATAATCGTCCTCGAATCGATATTCCGTTGCCGCGAAGAAGGCCATTCTCTCAGGGAAGCGGCTGTCCGCGGTGTCAGCGAGATCGGGAGCGCAGCCACGGCTTCGACGCTGACGACAGTCGCCGTCTTCTTTCCCATCGCTTTCGTGGAAGGGATCGCGGGTCAGATATTCAGAGACCAGGCTTTGACCGTCGTCTTCTCCCTTCTCGTGTCGCTCGCCGTGGCACTCTTTTTCATTCCCATGCTTGCCTCGAGACAGCTTCCGGAAAAAAGGGGGGAACAGAGCGTGCGCTGTACCTTCCGCGCTTTCGGGCTGTACATAAAATACGTGATCGGAGACAAGGAAAGACGCGAACATCTCCGGGAAAGACACACACCATTCCGGGATTTATTCCGGAAAGTGATCGTCATTCCCATGAAAGCCGTTTTCCTCTTCCCTCCCTTCCTCCTGAACCTGTCCTTCGAAAGCCTCGGGCTCGTTCTTTACTATCTGAACCGCTTCCTTTTCAAGGCTTCTGCCGTTCTCCTTGGGGTAATCCTGGTCTTCATCAAGATAGTTCTTTATCCCTTTACAAAGCTATACAACAAAACATATGCCCTGCTCATGAGGATCTACCCGCGGATCCTGAGAACGCTTTTGACAAGCCGATCGGCGGCCCTTTTCCTTCTCACCGGAACGATTGCAGCACTGGCCGCGGCCGTGATCGTGACAAACCGTCTCGGCCAGGAACTGCTGCCCGAAGTCCACCAGGGTGAACTCATCGCCCATATCTCCATGCCGCCGGGAACGCCCCTCGAAAAGACGAGCCGTTTTGTGAACCGCGCCGAAGAGAGCACTTTGAAAACAGAGCTCGTGGAGTGGGTCTCTTCCTCCACAGGCGTCCCCCGCGACGAGATCGCCGGCGCCGATGAAGGCGAACACACATCCAAGCTCTTCCTGAAAATCAAAACAGGCCGGCAGATCCGGGAGGATGAGGAAAAGGCCTTGGCAAGCCTCAGAAGGATTTACACAACCTATCCCGGCCTTCACGAGCTCCGGTTTTCGCGACCCACGCTCTTTTCCTTCAAGGCGCCGCTGCAGGTCGACATCAAGGGCCGGGATCTTGACAAGATCGCCGGGGCCACCCGGAAAGTGGAAACGCTCCTGAAATCGATGCCCGGCCTGACGGATATCCGATCGACGGTCCACAAAGGAACTCCCGAGATCATTATCCGCCTCGACAGGGAAGAGCTGACCCGCTACGGACTCGACACTTTCACCGTGGCGGACAGAATCACAAAGATGGTCAAGGGGAAGGTCCCGACCCTTTTCCAGAGCGGCGAGCGAAAAGTCGATATCCTCGTCAGGCTCGAGGGAGTGGATTCGGGCAACGCAGAGGACCTCGGCAACATGGCCGTGAATCCGGAGTCTTCCGCTCCTCTGCCGCTGAGCGCCGTGGCCGACATCGAGATCAGGGAGGGGCCCGGAGAAATCCGCCGCATCTGGGGACAGCGCGCAGCCATCGTCAACGCCAACCTGACGGGCTTCGACATGGGTGGCACGGCGCGCAAAATCCGCAACAGGCTGGTCGAGATACGCGAGGGCACGAACCTCAACCTCGAAATCGGCGGACAGGGCCGAGAGATGGAGGGCGCCCTGGAAAATATGAAGCTCGCACTCTACCTGGCGATTTTTCTGGTCTATGTGGTGATGGCTTCCCAGTTCGAGTCGCTGATCCAGCCCTTCATCATCATCTGCACAATCCCCCTCGCCTTTGTCGGAGTCGTTCTCGTCCTCTGGCTGCTGGACATCCCTCTCTCCGTTGTGGTCTTCATCGGCGCCATCATGCTGGCCGGAATCGTCGTCAACAACGCGATCGTGCTCATCGACTACATCAACAGGCTTCGCGATCGGGGATTGGAAAAAAAGGACGCCATCGTCCAGGCCTGTTCCGCCAGGCTCAGGCCGGTCCTGATGACCACGGCCACCACGGTGCTGGGTCTCCTTCCCCTCACCGGAATCCTGGGGCTCCTTCCCTACGCCGAGCATTTCCCGCTCGGTCTCGGAATGGGAGAGGGCGCCGAGATCCGCGCGCCCATGGCCGTCACGGTGATTGCCGGACTCTTATCATCGGCGCTCTTGACTTTCTTTGTCATCCCCCTTGTCTATTCTCTCGTTGTTCGAAGCAGGAAACACGATTATATCGATTAAGCTTGTATTCCATTTCCGAGCAGCCGGCGGCCGGGCATTCTCACACACCGTCAGATCATAAGTGATTCCATCTTTTTCCTTGATCAAAGGGGCTTTACCTCAAAGCGTCGAAAATTTCCGTGCAGAAATGTTCAACGCTTTGAAGTACAATACCACCTGCCTGGATCTTATCCGGCAGCCAGACTTGACAAGGGTGGTTAGCTCAGCTGGGAGAGCGCTGCGTTCGCATCGCAGAGGTCGTGGGTTCGAATCCCATACCATCCACCAGAACTCAAAAACCTGCTGCGGCAGGTTTTTTTACATCATTCCGCCAAAACCGCTTCGACCCGGGTCAGGATTCTGTTTTCAAGCTCGTTCACGCGGGAGATCATCTTCTCTCCTTCGTCGAGAATTCTTTTAACGTGCTCCTTGTCGTCGATCGAATTGAGATTGACCCGAACATTGAACCAGCACCCCCGGAACGAGCCGGCCAGGAAAAGAGCCGCCGCCGCCGAATCGGTGATCAGCCTGGGATTGATCACGTCGCTGACCGCGCCGATCGATTCCAGCCCCTCGAGACAGAGACGAGCTCCGCGCAAGGGAACTTCGGCGGCAACCCTGAGGGAATGTTGGATGCGCTCGTCGGGCGTTTCGTCTCCCTGCGGGGCTGTTTTCGATTGCTTATAGGCGGTCGGGACCCGCTCGAAAGCCTCGCAGTCCGACTCGATAAGAGGAAGAAGGGCTTCGCGCACACGGCTCATTTTTTCGAGGCACGCCTTGATCCTTTCCTTCTCTTCACTCTTTTCGCTGTAGGCCGCCGCCATTTCCCCCATGGAAGCCCCGAGCGCGCCGACCAGCACGGATGCAGCCCCTCCTCCGGGCGTCGGTTTCCGGTCGGCGCAGGCATCGATAAAATCGACGAGGGCTTCCGTCAAGTGCATGATTTCACCCCATCAATCGCGTGTATAGAGAAAGATCTTGATGAGCTGCAGAACGGCATACACGGCCGAGGCGACGTAGGTCAGCGCCGCGGCCGACAGGACGGCCCGCGCCTTGGAGTTCTCTTCCGTTGTGAGGATTCCGGCATTGCCCAAAAGCGCCAGAGCCCTGGACGAAGCGTTGAACTCGACGGGCAGGGTCACGATGGCAAACAAGGCATAGGCGGCAAAACAGAAGAGAAGACCATATAGAATCATGGGAAACCTGAACCCTGTCAGAAAACCGAGGATGATGAGGGGCAACATCGCCTTCGAAGCGAAACCGGCCACGGGGTAAAAGGAATTTCTGGCCACGAGGGGAGCATATCCATCGGCGTGCTGGAGGGCGTGTCCCGTTTCATGGGCGGCCACGCCGAGAGCGGCGACCGAGCTCGATCCATAGACCTCGGGAGACAGTCTGAGAACCTTCTTGATCGGATCGTAGTGATCGCCGAGTCTCGTTTTCACTCTCTCGATGGGGATCTCGATTCCCCTGGCGCGAAGGAGGATCCGGGCGACCTCCGCTCCCGTCGCCCCCGATCGCGAAGGAACTTTCGAGTACTTCGAGAAGGTGCTCGACACCTTGAACTGAGCCCAGATCATGAGAATCAGACCGGGCAGAACGATCCAGAACAAAGGATCGTGGAATCCGAAGGGAACAATATAGAGGAGACACATGACACACTCCTTATCGATTTCGGCTCTTCATGGTTGATACGCCCCGCACAGGAAAAAGTTGGGTCATCCGGCCGCTAGAAAAGCCCGACAATCTCGCCCTCTTCGGTCAGGTCCATGCTCGTGAGAGCGGGTTCGGCCGTGAGGCCGGGCATGAGCATGATATCACCCGCCATGGGCACGATAAAGCCCGCCCCCACGGCGGCTTTCATGTCCTTTAACGTGAAAACATACCCCTCGGGACGGTTCTTCAGCGAAGGATCATGGGAAAGCGAATACTGCGTTTTAGCCATGCAGATCGGCATGCCGCCGTATCCTCTCTCGGTGAATCTTTCCATCTTTCTCAGAACCTCGTCATAGAACTTGACCCGCTCCGCCCCGTAGATCCGCGTCGCCAGAAGCTCGACCTTCTCCCTGATGGAGAGATCGAGCGGATAGAGATGCTTGAACCGGGCCCCCTTTCCGATAGCGCGGAGAACGGCTTCCGCAAAGGCCGTTCCACCGTCTCCTCCGCGAGCGTGGACATCGCTCACCACGGCCTCATCGGCGCCGAGACGGAGCGCCGATTCGCGAACCACCTCCATTTCTTTCTCCGTATCGTATGGAAAGCGATTCACGGCAACAACGACGGGGACGCCGTGGAGCCGGACGATCTCGATCATTTTAGCCAGGTTGGGCAGGCCTTTTTTCAAAAGCGCCGGATCCTCGCGCGTCAGGACGGGGTCGAGGGGGACTCCGGGTCGAACGGGGATGTCGCCGCCGTGGACCTTGAGAGCCCTGGTGGTGACGACCACGACCGCCGCATCGGGCGACCTCCCGCTGATCCGGCATTTGATATTGAAAAATTTCTCCGCCCCCATATCGGCGCCGAAACCGGCTTCCGTAACGACATAATCGGCGAGACGGAGAGCGATCTCGTCGGCGATGATGCTCGAGTTTCCGTGAGCGATGTTGGCGAAGGGGCCCGTATGGATCAGGGCGCTCGTTCCTTCGAGGGTCTGCATCAGGGTCGGCATGAGCGCGTGCTTGAGAATCACGGCCATGGCCCCGGCGGTTCCAAGCCTTTGGCAGTCGATGAATTCGCGGTCCCGGCCCCGGCCGATCACGATCTTGCCGAGCCGGTTTTTCATATCAGCGTAATCGGTCGAAAGCCCCAGAATCGCCATGACCTCCGAGGCGGCAACGATGTCGAATCCCGTCTCCCGCGGAACGCCGTTTTTTCTCCCGCCGCATCCCGTCAGAACGTTGCGCAGCGCCCGGTCGTTCATATCGAGGACCCTCTTGACCTTGACCGTGAAGGGATCGATCTCGAGAGGATTCTTGAGCAGTATGGAGGTGTCCACATGGGCGGCCAGGAGGTTGTTCGCCGCGGCCACGGCGTGGACATCGCCGGTCAGATGGAGGTTGAAATCCTCCATGGGAACGACCTGGCTGAATCCCCCTCCCGCGGCGCCGCCCTTCAGTCCGAAGATGGGTCCCATCGAAGGCTGCCTCAGCGTGCAGATCGCCTTCTTCCCGATCTTGTTCAACCCGAGTGAGAGCCCCACCGTGCTCAGGGTTTTTCCTTCTCCCAGCGGCGTGGGAGTGACGGCCGTAACAAGGATGTATTTCCCCATCTTCCTCGATTTGCATCTCTTGCCCGCATCGAGCCTGATTTTGGCTTTATACCGGCCGTAAAGATCGATCTCAGTCTTTTTTAAGCCGAGATTGCCGGCGATCTCTTCGATGGGAATCAGCTTGGCTCTTTGTGCTATTTCAAGGTCCGACTTCATTTATTTCTCCTGCCAGAGCCGCGCTCGAGCGGCATTCGATCTCCAATACAGCTCAAGGCTTCAGCAAACCAGTATTCAGGAAAAAGTTCAAGCCCGCGGACCAATCCCGGACGAGATAAAATCTTGATTGGCGCCCGATATCGCCTAAACTGCGGCTATTAGTGGATTGATTTAAAAAGAGAATGCTCAATTTCTGCCGTCCCTTCGGAGAAAAGCATGTGGGATTATACAGAAAAAGCCAAAGACCACTTTCTCAATCCGAGAAATGTGGGTGAGATCGAAAACCCCGACGGTCTCGGAGACGTGGGATCGCTGGCCTGCGGGGATGCCCTCCGCCTCACCTTCAAGCTCGATGATGATGAGCGCATCATCGATGCCAAATTCAAAACCTTTGGATGTGCAAGCGCCATCGCCTCTGCGTCGGCCCTTACGGAGATGATCATCGGTAAAACGCTGGAAGAAGTTCTGAAGATCACGAACCAGGATATCGCCGATCACCTCGGCGGGCTCCCCAAAGAAAAAATGCACTGCTCCGTTATGGGGTGGGAAGCACTCGAGGCCGCCATCGCATATTACCGCGGCGAAAAGACCGGCGGCCGCGACGAACAGGAAGACCACGGCCGTCTCGTTTGTTCCTGCTTCGGAGTTACCGAGAACCTCATCAGAAAGGTGATCAAAGAGAACGATCTCAAGTCCATTGAAGAGGTGACTTACTACTGCAAAGCCGGCGGGGGCTGCGGTTCCTGTCACGAGGAAATCGAAGAAATCATTAAAGAGGAAAGGGATGAGCCGAAGCCCGCAGGGGCGCCTCCGGAGCCTGTTGAGATCAAAAGCGCAATGACCAACATAGAAAAAATAGCCAAGATCCAGGAAACGATCAACAGCGAGATCAAACCATCCCTTGCGAAAGACGGTGGCGACATCGAGCTGATCGACGTGGAAGGGAACAAAGTGAAGGTCGCTCTTCGCGGAGCCTGCTCCTCCTGTCCGAGCGCCGGTGTGACGCTGCGCTTTTCCGTGGAACGGAAACTCAAGGAGTTTGTCTCCGAGGATCTCGAAGTGGAGGAAGTGAAATAATGAGCGGGATCGTCTATCTGGACAACAACGCGACGACCAGCGTGGCTCCCGAGGTCTTCGAGGCCATGGTCCCTTACCTGAGTGAGCTCTACGGCAATCCATCGAGCATGTATTCTTTTGCCGGACAAGTCGGCAAGTCGATTGCTCAAGCACGTTCCAAGGTCGCACGACTCATTAACGCTCGGGATACTGAAATCATCTTCACTTCCGGCGGAACGGAAAGCGACAACGCTGCGATAAAAGGGGTTCTCGACGCCCTGCCCGATAAAAAACATATCGTCACGACACGCGTGGAACATCCCGCCGTTCTCAATCAGACCAAGAGACTCGAGAGAAAAGGATTCCGCGTCACCTACCTTTCGGTAGACAGGCAGGGCATGCTCGACTTCGACGAGCTCAGCGATGCGATTACCGATAAAACCTCCCTCGTCTCCATCATGTACGCCAACAATGAAACGGGAACCGTCTTCCCGATCGAAGAGATCGGCGCCGTCGTCAAGGAGAAAGGATGCCTCTTTCACTGCGACGCGGTTCAAGCCGTAGGGAAAATCCCGCTCGACATGGAGAAATCCCACATCGATCTTCTCTCCCTGTCGGGGCACAAGTTCCATGCTCCCAAAGGAGTGGGCGCCCTCTACATCCGGAGAGGAACGAAGTGCCGCCCGTTAATCGTCGGCGGTCATCAGGAAAAAGGCCGCCGGGGCGGTACGGAAAACGTGGCCTCGCTCGTCGGGCTGGGAGTTGCCGCGGAGCTGGCTGGCAATAACATAGAAAAAGAAAATACCGCCGTTCGAGAGCTCCGCGACAGGCTCATGACGAAGATCTTCGACAAGATTCCCTATACACTTCTGAACGGGCACCCCGAACACCGCTTGCCGAACACGCTCAACATCTCTTTCGGATATATCGAAGGAGAAGCGATACTCCTCATGCTTGATGAATACGGTATCTGTGCCTCATCGGGTTCCGCCTGCACCTCGGGATCACTCGAGCCTTCACACGTGCTGAGAGCCATGGGAATCCCTTTTACGGCCGCTCACGGATCGGTCAGGTTCAGCCTGTCGCGGTACAACAATTCCGATGAAATCGATATTGCCGCCGAAGCGCTTACCAAGATCATCACCCGCCTGAGGGAAATCTCCCCTTTCAACGCCGATTCGGAGTTTGCTACGACCGAAAAAGCTTAATAAATGCCGAACGGTGATTTATCACAGCCCTTGCGAGAGACGGACGACGACTTCCTCTTCAACACCCTCATGGAGAACAACCGTGACTTTACTCTGTTCTTGGAGAAAGAGCTGCTCGAAGATGTTGATGTTTCCATCCGACTGCTGCTGTATCTGGTTGGATTGAATCATGACGGTGTATTCGCCCGGGGTCAGGTGGGGGAACTTGAAATAACCTTTGTTGTCGGACATCACCTGGAGATGAAACCCATCCTTCCTGTTGAGAGTCACCATGGCGCCGGGCATGGTGAATCCGTTAGAGTCGAGCGTTTTCCCCTTCAAAACCGCTCCCCGGGTCAGCGTGACCACCCCGAGATCGGTTGCCGCGCTCTTGCCCTCGAAGATCTCGATGTCGTTCACGGTATTCTCTGTATAGCTGTTGTGCTTGAAGTAGACCTGGTATGTCCCCTGTGTGATGAGCCTCTTCGTGAAGTAGCCCTTTGAATCGGTCACGGCAACGGTTCCGCTGTCTCCGCGCGAGCCGGAATCGCCGCTGCCGAAATACCTGAAGATATCGATATCCACGTAATCATTGAAACGCAGCTCTACCGAGACGTTCGACACCGGTTTTCCGGCGGTGCCGACGACTCGTCCCGAAAGAACGCCGCCCTCGTTCATCAAAATTTCAACGCCTTCTTTGATCTCACCGCGCTCGACATGAAAGAGCGACGAAGAACATTTTGCATATCCGGGAGCCGTGACCTCTATGCTGAAGTTCCCGGGATCGAGGTTGTTGATTTGAAAACTCCCGGTTTTTGACTCGACCTGCTTGACCACGCTTGTTTTCTGTCTCGGTTTATTCCCCCTGAGGCGAAAAATTTCCACCTCGTATCTGGTGACGGGATTTCCCGTCGTCTGATCGCGAACGACTCCGGCAACACCGCCGCGCCGTTGAAGCTTGATCTCGAGGTCGTCGGTTCCTGCTCGAACCATCTGGCGAGCCGCTACGGAATAACCTCCCGAATCGACACGGACTACGTACTGTCCATCGGCCAACCCTTCGATCGTAAAGGTTCCGCCCCTCTCCGATTGAGCCGAGCCGCTTGAAAAATATTCGCTCTGTTTTGCGCGGCGGTAAGCGCTCACCGTCACATCGACAACGGGAACTCCGTCGGTGTCGATCACGATTCCGCCGATTTCCATTCCCGGACCGAGCTCAAAATCGATCCGCGTCCTCCGCTGGGTTTCGATCTGGTTTTTTGTTTTCTTCTGGGTGCCGTATCCATCGGCGGAGACGCGAATCTCGAAGGCCGTAAAGGAGAGATTGGCGAATGAATACTCTCCATCGGAATTCGTCTTCATCTCATTCACCGGTGTTTTTTCACTCTCCGTGAGAAAGGCGGTTCTGTTGGTGTCGAAGAGCTGAACCATGGCATTCGTGATGGGAGCTCCCGATTCGGTCGTCACGTTTCCATGCACTCCCACGCCGTGGCTCATGATGATGTCGGCGATCTCGATCTGCATTCCGGGCTGGAGAATGAGAGGGGAATAATATGAAGTGGCATAGCTGGAATGAGCCACCTCAATGGAATACTCCTTTCCCGGAGCCAGGCCAAAGAGCTTGAATCGTCCCGATTTGTCGGTCTTATCATCGATGCCGAGCTTTTTACGCGAGCCGGGATGGTTGAAAAGAATATTGCCCCCCAGATAGAGAGAGACCTTTGCGTCTAAGATCGATCTTCCCTCGGTGTTCACGACCCGGCCGATTACGCTGCCCGGGTTCTGGCCCTCTTCGAACTTGACAGTCGGCGCCAGCTTCTCACGAACGGGCTTTGTTTTGGTGCTCCCCATATCGGAATCGTCCTTGATAATGTCCGCAAAAGGCTCCAGAACCTCCTCTTCGCTCTCTTCGCGAACAGTGGAATCCAGCTCCTGCTCTCCACCGCCGTCTCCAAAGAGCTCAAGCAGGAGAAAGCCCAAGGCAACCACGAAAATAACGACTATGGCGATCGTAATCTTTTCAGGGGATAACATCGATTTGACTCCCAAGCATTTTTCAACCGCGATATCACATGAGTTTGTGAATAGGCTGAATCTATTATCGACTCCATATCAACAGGGTTTATTCCCTAACTATAACCAAAAAATGTCATTTCGTTCTTTTTCCAACCCTTTCTTCAACCTTCTTTTCGGCAAAGCGTACAACTTCTTCCGCCACATCGAGATCGGTTATCTTTTCAATGGCCTCGAGCCCCGGGGACGCGTTGATTTCCATCACAAGCGGACCGCGCTTCGACATGAGAAGATCCACTCCGCCCAGATCGAGGCCGACGGCATCGTTTGCCTCTACGGCAACCCTCAACAAATCTTGCGACGGCTGCACGAGCCGAGCCCATCCCCCTCTGTGGATATTGGCCCGGAAATCCCCCTTTTTCGCTTCCCGCTGCATGACGGCAACGATCCTGCCTCCCACAATGATGACCCGGATATCCCTCCCCTCCGCCTCGGCAATGAATTCCTGGATCAGAAGGTTCTGATTCATACTCCAGAAAGCGTCAAGCGTCGATTCCGCCGTCCTGTAAGAATCAGCCAGGATGACGCCCACTCCCTGGGCTCCCTGCAGGAACTTGAGAATCACGGGCAGTCCGCCCACTTTTTCGACAGCCGACTTGAGATCGGCCGGATTCCGCGTCATTACGGTGTGCGGCACCTTGATCCCCCTCCGGGTCAGGATCTGCATACACCGCAGCTTGTCGCGGGCCCGCATGATGGACAGGGACCGGTTCACAACGGGAATTCCCATCATCTGGAACTGTTTGACAACAGCCACACCGAACTCGATGGCAAAGAGCCCGACACGGGGAATGACAACATCAATGGTGCTCAGATCCTGGCCGTTTTGCCAGGCAACCGGTTTGTCGCCGTCGACGGATAGAGAAATGGAAAGGGGATCGGCGACGACCACGTCGTGTCCGCGATCAAGGGCCGCGGTTTTTAACCTCATGGTGGAGTAAAAATAGCTCCGCCTGGAAAGAATCAGGACTCTCAAAAGTCGCTCCAGAAAAGACCGATTCGGGGAATCGCTGCCGTCATATCTTCAAAATAGAATATCAGGAGGCACAGTTTAGGCGGCTTTTCCAAAAAAACAATAGCCCTGATTAAAAGAACCGCATTTCAATACGCCAGGAACCGACCTGAAACGTATCTGATACCGTTTTCAGGGCTTGATCCAGTTGAGGGTCCATGTTCGTTCCAAGGATCTCATTCAACGTGAGCACGATTCTGGCCGAGGCCGTGGGATCGAACCGGGAGGAGATGACGGCGGAGCGGATAACGGCCTTGCGGGCTTGTGGAGGAATCAATTCCCCTCTCCCGCGGCATTCTCTGAGCCACGGCTCGAGGTAATCAGCGATTCGCCCCCTGTTTTCGAGAGACAGCATATCCAAACAAACTCCGTCATCCCCGCTCTTTTTCCTCATCCTTCCGACGAGAACGTCGGCGGCCGGTCTGCGGATTTTTTTATCTCTTCCCGCGGCCAGGATCAATCCTGCCCGGCTGATTTCGGTCAGCTTGCTTTCATCGCCGATGATCATCTCCGGATCGATCCCGAGGCGCTCGCAGATCCCGAGCAGTGCTCGGAGAGCATCGGAGGTTTCGGCCCCTTTGCGGCCGAGAAGCGCCACGATCGCGTCGAGACATTTTTCCCCTCCAAAACGCTCCGCCGTTTCGAAGATTCCCTTTTGAATGACCGCTCGATCCGCAGTGAGAAGAGGTGCGATCCCGTCATCGCCGAGTATTCGCCCCATCCTGACGAGGCATCTGTCCATGAGCGCCGCTGCCGCCTGATCGGGAAAATCCCCTTTCAAAATCCGGGCGATCAGGGCTTCCCTCACTCTTTCGGACCGGATGAGAACGTGGTGTGCGGCAATCAAACCTGTCCTCAGACCTTCTCCGCTTCCTTTTTCGACAAGAGCGAGAATATCAGCGACCGAGCCGCTTTCTTCCCGAATCGACCGGAAAAGGACGCCGGCCGGACCGGCCGCAGCAGGCATGTTGTCGAGCACGCCGTCTCTCAGATCCGGATCGATCTGCAGAATCAATTCGAAGAGAGCTTCTTTTCTGAATCCGGGCTTTTCTTTCAACCAAGCGTCGAAGAAAAGCAAAGCCGAAGCAGCGTCCTCCTCGGCGCCCAGCCGTGCGGCCAAACGGGCTTTGTTTCTCCCGGCAAGAAGGTAATCGAGGCTCGCCGTCCGGTCTCCGCAGAGGAATCGGAGAAAATAACCTTCGAAAAACCCGGGAATGTCCAGATGCGCCAGGGCCCTGACCGCCGTTCTCCTTTCCCGGCTCCGCGATCCGGTCCCTGAACAGGATCGGATGATCTTATCGAGGAGAAAAGCATCATATTCCTGATCTTCCGACGAGAGTTTTGAACAAGCTTTTCCATCTCGTGTGACGAGGGCGACCGATTCGAGCAGCATGACGCCGAGCCCTCTCTCCATGAGAACGAAATCGACAACCATCGGCGCCGGGCCTGAAGGCGGAGGTTCCGTGAGAGCCATTTTCAGGGAGGCCTCCCTCCCGAGCTCGGGGGAAAGCACAAAGGGATAGACAGGGTCGGCGTGCGCGTTCACCCTGTCCAGAAACAGGTCGAGAGGCACGCTCCCCGGCCATGTTCCCCTGAAATCGAATCCGACGCTTTCACCAAAGAGCCGGAAAGTTCCGAACCGGGGCGGAGGAATTTTCTTCAGAGCCCGATGCTCCAGAGATGTCCGCAGAATCGAAGCGGCTTCACGAGCCGTCTTGCCGCCGCGATTTAAAGCGTTTAAAACCCCCGGCATCCAGGGGCCCCCCAAGGCCAGCTGACCCCTCAACTCGATTCGGACGCCTGATGGAAACGCCGGAAGCCGGGCCAGAATTTCTTCAGCGCCGGCCCGGTTTTCCCCCGGCGCTTTACCGAGCAATTCCTTGAACCGCCGAGCTTCTTTCTCTCTCAATGCGGCGTCTTGCGAAAGGAGCTCGCCGAACCGGGGGGAAAGGTCCTTGTTCTCTTTCGGCACTTCCGTCTGCAGACAACCGGAAAAGAAAATGAAAAGGAACGGCCAGGCCGAACGCATTTGCCTCAATTCCCCCGGAATTCACCCCGGATTCGAAGATCATCAAACACAGCATCCAGAACGGGTTTGATCTCGCACCAACGACCCTTCAGACCGGCGGGACGCCTTCTCAGAATCGTTTCTCCATCGACGATCAAAAGAAGCTCGGCGCCGTCCCACCTCATCTCGATCGTATACCGCTCCCCCCGATTGAAACCAAAGGGGACGGGGTGCCCTTTCTTGGGCTTTGTCTCGCCGAGGCCGGGAAAGAAGAAATGATCTCTCCATTCGCTGAGATCTCCCGACCAGGCCGCGGCCTGGCCCGGGGCCGACGCGTCGGAAAAACTCCTGATCCCCAGGCTCTCTCCGAAAAAATAGAGAAGAAGACAACAAGGCCCTTCCCCTGTCAGTGGGGGAGTGTACTCGAAGGAAAGAGAGAGCGGCGACGATGGATTGAAGTTCCGGGCAAGGCGGAATCCGACGCGGTCGTCGAACGGAGAAGGCCCCGATCCCGTTGTTCTGAGAGCGGTGAAGACGAGCCGGCCCTTTTTGACCGAAAATCCCTGGT
>CAZWHE010000053.1:0-23712 GCA_964633825.1 uncultured Phycisphaerales bacterium
CACGGTCATCTGACCGTGGCCCCATTGAAGCCAAGGCGGCAAACCCGAATACCGAATTATGGGCCGTTCCGTTTCCACGGTCATCTGACCGTGGCCCCATTGAAGCAGATAAAAAGAGCTGAGGTTCTCGGCGCTTGGAAGGTTTCCACGGTCATCTGACCGTGGCCCCATTGAAGCCATAACGAGCTATTTCCGACGAACGTTGACTACGGAGTTTCCACGGTCATCTGACCGTGGCCCCATTGAAGCGCAGGGTGGAGCATGATGCCAAGAAAATCTATTGGCAAGTTTCCACGGTCATCTGACCGTGGCCCCATTGAAGCACAAAAGTGGAATGTAAGACCGTCGGCCTTCCTTGGCGTTTCCACGGTCATCTGACCGTGGCCCCATTGAAGCCTGGCTTCGCAGAATCCGAGAGGGGTCGATCGAACAAGGTTTCCACGGTCATCTGACCGTGGCCCCATTGAAGCTGAACCGGCCGGATGCCTAAGGGAATCGTATTTGGAGTTTCCACGGTCTGAGGACCGAAGAAATAGAAAAAGGATCTATTCGCAACGCCTGAGATAGCATGTCCGGTGCAGAAAATACTTCTGCATCGATTTACCCACATGGCCAGATAGGAAATATCGGCTGCCCCTCGATCGAAACAGTCAAGTTTTAATCCATGCCCCCCGCTCGAAGGGTGACATAAACACACCAATTGCCGACCGGCAGGTTAACCATTCCTTATGTTTGCTCGAAACAACTCCCCGCCAAAATCCCTTCATCCGCACTGATCGAGCCGGGTACAATCTATCTCCATGCTGTCCCGAAATAAAAGCCTGACCCTCTTCCTCCTCCTCTCTGCAACGGCCTGGAGCAGCACTGCCGCTGATGAAAAAACCGGGTATTCAGCAAGCGAGGCCGCTGCCGAGTTTCTCTCCCTGGCCGGGGAGATGCTCGACGAGGGGCACCTCATCCAGGCGAAGCGCGCCCTCGGGATCGGTTTCCAACTTGATCCCGGCAAGGAAATGGCAAAGACGATCGAGAAAAAACTCGATTCCCGCATTGGGGTGATTCCGCTCCCGTCGGCTCCTGTCGACGCCGCGGACAGGACCATCCCGCTTTACAACGGAAAGAGCTTCAAAGGCTGGAAGAAGGTCAAGGGAAAGTGGGAAGCCCTGGCGCTCGGCATCCAGAGCGATTCCGAGAAATCGGAGTGTATCATCCTCTCATCGAGCGGGGCGAAGACGGACCGGGGGTTTTCCTTGTCGGTCGAATTCAGGATCGAGAAGGGGGGCACGGCCGGTATTGTTCTCGGCAGGTCCGGTAAAAACAGGATCGGTGTGATATTCGGCGAGGAGGGTGCCGCTCTCTACGACTTCAAGAAAGACTGCGCCATCGGTCCCTTTTCAAAGAAAAGATTTCCCTCGAAACGATCTTTCTCCGTCACGGCCCGGGTTCATGGCAGCGGCCTGACTGTTCTTCTGGGCGGGAAGCCCTTCCTCCTCGATCGGATCGACAATTTTGAACCAGCCGATCCCGGCCTCTATGCCCGGGGAAGGGTCCTTTTCAAGCAGCCATTGCTGACTCGGATAGAAACGGACATTCTCGTGGAACGAGCTCTTGCCGCTCAAAAAAAGAGAGAGCCCGCCCGAGCCGCGGCCTTTCTCCTCCGCGCGCGTGCCGCGGATGAGAACGCCCTTCACCCGCTCGGTCTCCTTGCCGTGGTATTCGAGAAGCTGAACTGCCGCGACCGGGCGGCCCGGTATGCCTGCGAGTTTCTCGACCTGCTCGGCGAGGGGCGACCCGATGGCCCGGAGCTCAAAAAGCTTCAGAGAACGGCCGCCGCGATCGCCGAACGGGGCGAAGAGGCTCGAAAGAGAATCGACGAATGCGCCAAGGCCTGGACAGAGCGGGTGATCTTTGCCGGAAACACCGCGCTTCGCGAGAAACAGACCGCCAAAGCCCGATCGATTCTCGAAGCCCTCGAGGCTCTTGAAAGCCGCGGCGAGCTCGTCGAAGACTTCCGAGCGCGCCTTGTTCTCGCCGAGCGCGGCATCGAAGGCGAAATCACCCTATTCGACGGAAAAGACCTCGCGGGCTGGACGCAAAGAGGCAGAAAATGGTTTGTCGAGAAAGGCGTGCTAAACACCGATCCGGGACCGGATCTCGCCTGGATCGAGTCGCCGCCCTTCCCGCTCTTCCACAGGTACCTGCTGAAAACGCGACAGAAAGGGTCCGGTTCATATATCGACCAGGGGATCCGGTTTTTCATCAACGACGAGACGTGGGACCTCTCTCTCTTCCGCTTCATGAAGAAACAGGAGATCAAGATCCTCCGAAACGGACAGCCGGTCTTTTTCCGTACCGGGAACCTTCTCTCCTCGGCGGAGTGGATCGACCTCGATTGTCTCGTTCACGGGAATCGTCTCACCGTAATTCTCAACGGAGAATCGATATTCACCAAGGTCCTTCCCGCCCCACCCGAGGGGAAGGCCGCTTTCTTCGTTTCGGCAGGCAGAAAAGGATCCTTCGGAAGAACTGCAATCCAGCCTATCGGCAGGCTGGGTGAGTACGAATCCCTCATCGCCCGGTTCGGTGTCCCCGCGCTCGAGGTCGTGGAATGCGAAATCCTCAAGTCGGGTGAATCCACAGTGAAAGGCCGCCTCCGCAAACAGCCCTTCGCATACAACGGCCTCGCTTTGATCGGTGCGTTCGAATGCGGGAGAGCCCTTCCATTCCGCTTTAACACCCTCGCCATGGAAAAAGCCGTGCTCAGTCTCCGGTACTCTCTTCCAGGCGCCAAGGCCTCGCCGGACAACGGCATGACTTCCGCCCCGGCAACGACAAGTGATACCCCGCCCCGCGCGGTTTCCCTTGCCGTTGCCGTGGATGGACGAAGACTCGACAAACCTCTCGAACTCCATCCCACGGGGAGTGTTCAGGATTTCACCTACACATCGACCGAGATCGGCCTCCTTCCGTGGGGATGGCACAGCATCCATCTGGAAGCAATCGAAGCCTTCCCCGGCAGGCTGATCATGGGCAACCGGATCCTTCTCGACCGGCTCGTCCTTTCCGAGGAGAAAGACGCACCCATCGAGGAAACGAAACTCCTCGACTCGGACGCGGCTCCCCACTTCCGCATCCGCCTCTCACCCGGAGTGAGCCTTCCCGGAGATCAGGAAGAGATCTTCGGCATTCTCGAAGTGATCCGCGGATATCTTGTGGAGCACTACGGATTCGAGCCCGTCGATCCACTCTATTTCAACTTCATCTCGAGGGAGTGCTGGGCCGATCCGCACAAGGGAGGATACGCCACTGGAGACAACCTCTTCGTTCCCGAGGAAGTGGCTATCAGGAACATTGCGACGCTCATGCACGAGCTCTCGCACAACTTCGACCGCGGTGTGGGATTCAACCCGCCCTGGTTCGGCGAGGGGAAGAGCTTCCCGCTCTATCTCAGGTTCACGAAGGAAACGAGGGGCAGGTACCGGTCGAGACAAACACCCATCTCCAAGGACGCCGTCATCAACGGCGAGGCGGCTTTCGACAAGCTCGTACAGGGAAAAGAGAACCTCCTCCAGCACTGGGGCACCGAAAAATTCCCCTACTGGGGAAAGCTGCCCGACGGCCGCGATCTGACCAGCCTCGGCTATTCGTCATCCAACTGGTTCTGTTACAAGCTGTCAGGGTTCCTGGGCGAAACCTGGATCCTCGACTATTTTACCCTCCTCAGAAAGGAAATGGAGGACAACACCTACTTCATGCCCCGGGACCGGATCGAGGCGAACAGCGTCATTGCCGATTACTTCACGCGGAGCTCGGGTCGGGACGCGACCGCCTTCTTCAGGGAGAAGCGCTTCACCATGATCGACATCTACGACTGGGAGACGATTACCGTCGACTGCGGCGAGGGCGAGAAGGGAGGCGAAAAATACCTGACCGATACGGGTGGTTCCTCGGTGGAGCCCGCTGTATCCGGGAATGGAAAATGCCGGTCCGTCACGGAGGGGAGTTTCACATACGCTTTCCCCGTGTCGCCCGACACGGAGGAGATACTCGTCGAGATCACGCGCAGCGGCTACGGTCGGTGCGACGCATGGGGCAAGAGACTCTTCCGCGGAAAGGCTCCGGGCATAGAGGAAACCAGGAAGTTCAGGCTCAAGGACTCCGCTCTCTGGGCGGGGTCGCGCCTCCGGCTCGAATTCACATCCGAAAAAATAGGCGACCGCACTCTGAAAGTGGACAGAATCGTACTCACCAAGTGATTGGGAATCCGCGTACATTTTCTCCGATTCTGGGTTTGACCGCGGGTGAAGGCACCGTATCCTATTAACCTATCAATTTCGTAACGAGGAGCCATTGGGAGAGACGGATAATGACGGCCCCGCTCAAGTTCAACATCACTGATCAACGCCTTTCGTACCACGGCAGGAAGAAGGCTTTTCCCTATTACAAGGAAAAGATCTCGTCCTTCAACCAGAGGCACCACGAGGTGCTGAATCACTTCGACATCAGCCTCAGAAACCTCGTGGTCTACACGATCGACGGTGAGATCCGGAATAAATCGAACCTCGGCTGCTTCCGGTCGAAGCAGATACGCCAGGCCGTCTTCCTCGCGGCGGCCCTTCCCGCAGCCGCGGTGGCGCTCCACGGGCTTGGCTCGCTCAACGAGTATCCCGAAAAGGAGCGGACCAAGGATCTGACCAACCAGCTCAAGCGCGCCAACGACCGGACGGCGGCCCAGGTGATGTCCGAGGTGCTCCAGATCACGGCGGACACCCTCGAAAAAGGAGAGGAAGTCGTCATCGAGTCCGCCATCACGGAAGGCGTGCGCGTCAAGCCGGGCGTGGAGATGGGCGGCAATCCCACCATCTCCGTGGGCGCCCTCTTCGGCAAGCCGCGGCACCGCGAGGTCTACGGCAGGGGAACGCCCTCCTACGTGACCCAGCTCAGCATGGGCAGCGACGTGATCGACGGCACGAGCAAGTCGGTCAAGGGGATTCACAGCTCCCTCACGGCGCTCTTCGTCACGGAATCACACGTGAAACGCCACCTCCCCGATATTTACGTGCAGCGCTGGATGGCCGGGGCTCCCTTCGAAGAATTCAATCCCCGGGATACGACGATCAAAGAATCGGCGAACGCCATCGCCCGGGCCTACGGAATGAAGAGCTTGAACAAGCTCTCGGCCTTTTTTCTCGACAGGACGCGGCACAATGTCGCCATCGACGAGCTGAACCGACTCGGTGTGAGCACTCCATTCGACAAGGACGGCGACCTCTTTCCCGGTATCCTGCTCGGCGCGAAAGGGCTCGAATTCCCCAACGGCACGGGCCTCATGTCCATGATCGGCGAGATCGGCGGATCGGCCGAGTGGGCCGTGGGCGTTCTCCCCCTCGTCTGGCGGGGCGGCCACGCTCTCGGCATGCTTACGAGCCAGTCCACGCTCACCCGAAAGGACCTCTCGCCGGACGAGCTCTGGAACGAGCGCTTCCATTACACGGAAGACGAGTTCATGGCGATCCAGGACGCCCGATTCGAGCGGAAACCTTACTTCACGATCCACGACATCCTGACCAATCCCTTCGCGGCCGGCGTGAGCGCTTTCGGAGCGATCTCGGACAACTATTTCTACCCCGACATGAAGGGCGTTTCCGTGGGCAAAGACGGCAAATCCTTCATTGTCAACGTGCTGATCGTCGATTCACTCGGCATCACCAAGCACCTGGAGATGGAGTTCGAGTGCCGGACCGACCTGAAAACATCGATCAAGAAAATGGCTTCCCCCAAGGAGAGTCTCGAGGGGCTCGAGGGGGCGGAGCTGGAACGCGCCATCGGCTCCATGCTCGGCAACGATAAGGACCGGGAGCGCTTCCGCATCTTTTTCTCCAACGAGTACTACCCGGCATTCATCCCCACGGGCAACAGGAAGATCGTGCTCAACAGAAGCATGGAGGCCCTCATCGAGAGGGGGGCTTTCACATCCCACGACCGCGAGATCGTTCACTGCGTGAGAAAACAGTATCCCCAATGGTTTTCCGAGTGAGATCGAAAAGGGAGGCGCCAAGGCCATGGGAAAGCCGAAACTCAAGATCCGGGATATCAAGGAGATCTACTCGGGGCTGATCCGCCTGCTCGATGCGGGAAGCAAGCCGATCGAAGCCTTGCGCCGCCTGAGCCTCGGAGAGGGCATCGGCCGCGCCCGGCCCCTCTTCGCCGCAGCCGCCGACCTCATGGAAGAGGGAGATTCCCTGGCTGCAGCGCTCGAGAAAGCCGGCCCGGGCGTCTTTCCTCACAGGGACCTGGCCACACTGGAAGCGGCCGGAATCACGGGCGCCTGGTCCGGAGCGCTCCGGCGTCTCGTGGCCGCCCACGACAGGCAGCAGGCCCTTGCGGAGCGGCTCAAGAAAAAAATGGCATACCCCGCCCTTCTCGTTCACGTGGCGCTGGCCGTGGCCGTTGTTTTCCTCTTCATCGGAAAGGTCACACTCCTCACCGGGATCGGCTTTACCCTCATCATCATTCCTTTCTATGCGGTTTTACTGACCGTTTGGAATATTTATACGGGATACAAAAACGATCCGGACGCGCGGAACCGGCTCCTCGGAAGCTCGTACATGGGCCGGTTCATCAGGGAGAGCGAGCTGGGGGAATTCTTTTCCCTCCTTCACACCCTCTATGCGGCGGGCGTCCGCCTCGACGATGCGGCGACGCGGGCTTCTTCCATGATCGGAACGCCTTTTCTGGAAGCGATTGTCATGAACGCGCTGAAGCCCCTCAACGAGGGCGAATCCTTCACGGCCTGCCTGAAAGAGATCGGCCTCCCCGACGACGCCTTCGCCCAGAGGCTCTCCATCGGCGAGGAGACGGGCAACCTCGAGGAGGCGCTCAAGGAAACGGGCGAGGAGCTCCTGGAAAACGCGCAAAAGAGGATCGCCTCGCTTCTCACGCGCATATCGATCTTGATCACGTCCCTCGCTTACATCGGCGTCGGGCTTATCGTTATCGGCTATTGGGCCGACTACTACGGAACCATTCCCAATTTATAAGCACGGCCGCGCCGGTCACCGGACAGGGCGTTCGCTATGCGGCAAGACACGACTTGAGAAAGAGAGAAAAAAATGAAAGCCTTCAACAACCCGCAGGAAATCCTTGACAGCTCGACCTTTGTGGACCGCTTCCTGGAATACGTCAAGATGGACACCCAGTCGGACGAGAAGAGCGAGACCTGCCCGAGCACGGAAAAACAGAGAGCCCTCGTCGATAGACTCGCCGGGGAGCTGAAGGAGCTGGGCCTCGACGACGCGGCCGTTGACGAGAACGGTTACTGCACGGCCACGCTCAAGGGCGACCGGGACGGTGTCGTCGGGCTCTGCGCCCACGTCGACACGGCGCCGGCCTTTTCGGGCACGAACGTGAAGCCCCGGCTTCACAAAAACTACGACGGCAAACCGATCAAGCTCGACGACGACGTCGTCATCGATCCCAAGGATTCGCCAGAGCTCCTCGAATGCCTGGGCGACACGATCATCACCGCCGACGGAACGACCCTTCTCGGCGCCGACGACAAGGCCGGCATCGCCGCCATCATGGGCGCCCTCGAGATCATCACGAAGAATCCCGACATCTCGAGACCCACGCTCCGCATCTGCTTCAACCCCGACGAGGAAGTTGGTCGCGGCGCGAACAAGTTCCCCCTCGACGACTTCGGCGCGCCCCTGGCCTTCACCATGGACGGCGGGTTCACGGGCGAGATCAACGTGGAAACCTTCTCGGCGGACAAGGGGATCGTCACCTTCAAAGGGGTGTCGGTCCACCCGGGCTATGCCAAGGGCAAGCTCGTCAACGCCCTGACCTGCATGGGTAAGTTCCTGGCGCGCCTCCCGCGGCTCGAGAGCCCCGAGGCGACGGACGGCAGGGATGGTTTCTTCATGCCCACCGACATGTCGGGCGACGCCGCGCAAAGCACGGTCAACCTGATCCTGCGCGCCTTCGACGTGGAAACCCTCGAGAAGCGGGGGGAGCGGCTGAAAGAGATGGCGAACGCCATGACGGCCGAAGAGCCGGGCCTCACCGTCGAGGTGGAGATCCAGAAGCAATACCGGAACATGTACGACGAGCTCTCCAAGCATCCCGAGATCGAGGCGAAGCTGAAGGAAGCCGTCACCATGGCCGGTGTGGAGCCGAAGCTCGCCCCGATCCGGGGCGGCACCGACGGATCGCGCCTCACGGCCATGGGCTTGCCCACGCCCAACGTTTTTGCCGGAGGCGTCAACTTCCACGGCCCCACGGAATGGGTCTCCACGAAAGCGATGGCGCTCTCCGTTTGCACGATTCTGAACCTCGTTCAGATCATCGAAAAATGAGAAACCGATTCTGACAAACCAGAGAGGGAGGACAGATGGAACCAAGCGGCACCAAATCAAAGCTCCTGCCCGAAAACGCCTACACCAAACTGAAGGAAGGCGAGATCTACAAGCCGGTCGTGCCGGCCGACCAGTCGCCTCCGGAAACGACTCTTCGCGCCATCATCATGGGATGCATCGGCGTGGCCGTCTTCACCTTCGCGGCGGCCTACATCGGCCTCAAGGCCGGAAACGTGATCGAGACGGCCATCCCGATCGCCATCCTGGCCGTCTTCTTCGGAAAGATGTTCGCCAGGAAGAACCACCTCCTCGAGAACGTGATCATCCAGTCGATCGGCGCGGCCGCGGGCGTGGTCGTCGCCGGGGCGGTCTTCACCATTCCGGCGCTCTACATCCTGGGCCTCGAAGTGGATTTTCTCGACACCTTTCTCGCCTGCTGCATCGGCGGTTTCCTGGGCGTGCTGCTCATCATCCCCCTCAGGCGGTATTTCGTCAGGGACGAGCACGGCAACCTCCCCTTCCCCGAGGCCACGGCCACCACCGAGATCCTCTGCTCCGGAGAAGCGGGGGGGACGGGCGGCAAGACGCTGCTCACGGCTTTCGGGATCGGCTTCCTCTTCGACTTCTGCATCGAGATCTTCCGCCTCTGGGAGGGGCGGCTCACTACGGCCAAGCAGCTCCTCGGTTCCATGGGAGAGCAGGTGGCCGAGAAATACCGCATGATACTGGAGATGGAGGCCACGGCCGCCCTCTTCGGCCTGGGATACATCATCGGCATCCGCTACGCCGCCATCATCTGCGCCGGATCGGTGCTGGCCAACCTCGTGCTCGTCCCCTTCGTCCATTTCATCGGGTCGGGGACCGACCTCAACTGGATCCTGCCCCCGAGCGAGGACCGGATCGCCGACTGGGATGCCGCCGACATCTTCAAGTGGTACGTGCGTCCCATAGGCATCGGCGCCATCGCCATGGCCGGCATGATCAGCATCATCAAGATGGGCAAGATCATCATCGGATCGCTCAGCCTCGGCTTCAAAGGGATCCTGGGCGGCAAAGAGGCTGAAAGCGGCGCAACGCCCCGCACCGACCTCGACATTCACCCGCGCAACGTGATGCTCCTCGAGCTCCTCTTCACGGTGGTCATGTTCGTTATCTTCTACTATGTTTCGGACTGGCAGCTCGACGTGGCCCTCATCGGAACCCTGGTCACGGCGGCCCTGGCTTTCCTCTTCACGCCCGTTGCGGCGCGCGCCATCGCCATCGTGGGCGTCAATCCCGTGTCGGGCATGACCATGATCACGCTCATCATCGCCTGCACGATCCTCGTCGCCACGGGGCTGAAGGGAGACGGCGGCAAGATCACGGTGCTCATCATCGGGTGCGCCGTCTGCACGGCCCTCTCCACGTCGGGCGCCTTCATCTCCGACCTGAAGATCGGCTACTGGCTCGGGGCCACGCCCCGGCGTCAGCAGCGCTGGAAATTCCTGGGCATTGTCGTGGCCTCCTTCTGCATCGGAGTGGTGATTTACGTCCTGTCCACCGGTTACGGTTTCGTGGCCGACGCCGATCATCCCAACCCTCTGCCCGCGCCGCAGGGCAACCTGATGGCGTCGATCGTGGACGCCATCTTCGGCGGCGCCGACAGCCCATGGCTTCTCTACGCCATGGGGGCCGCCATCGCAGTCATGCTCGAAATGACGGCCCTTCCGGGGCTGGCTTTCGCCCTCGGCATCTACCTCCCGATCTACATCAACCTGCCTGTTTTCGCGGGCGGATTCGCGGCCTGGCTTCTGTCGCGGCGCGGCCGGAGCAAGCGCGAGAAAGGGACCCGCAAGAACCAGGGGATCCTCGTCGCTTCCGGCCTCGTGGCCGGCGCGGCCATTGCGGGCGTGGTGAGCGCCGTGCTCAAGACCCTCGACCAGGAGAACCTCAAGCTCGGGTTCACCGAGGTGGAGGGCTTCAAGGGCGCCATCGACAAGACCCTGAACTTCTCACACGACTTCACCCAGAACGCCGCCGGCGTCTGGAAGGCCGCCGATGAGGGCCGCCACTGGTTCGAGCACTACGGCACCATCATCGGCCTCGGCATGATCGTCCTGCTCGGCGTCATCTGCCATCTCGTGGCCGCCGCAGCCGCGCGGAAACAGATCGCGGCTGAAGACGCGGCCCAGGCCGAAGACGCGGCCCAGGCCGAAGACGCGGCCGAGCAGAAATAATTCCGACAACGGGGGAGGCCGAGGCCTCCCCCTTTCTCAAAAGGAACGAATACGATGAAAAAACAGATTATCATGACTGGAGCTCTCATGGCCCTTTTCGCTCTGATACTGGGATTGACCGCATCGTGCGAAAAATGTGAAAGCGATAAATTCACCTGTCCCGATTGCTCGAAAAAAACTTCCCTCCAAAAGAAGAGCGATTCCCCTGCCGGCTCCGCCGAGAAATCAGCCGCCGCCATCCCCGAGCGGTCCGATGTGGACGACTCTTTCAAGTGGCGCACGGCCGACATCTTCGCCGACGACGAAGCCTGGGAGGAGGCGTTCACCAAGCTGAAGGCCGAGATCCCCGAGCTGAAGAGGTTCAAGGGCAAGCTCGGCTCGTCGGCCAAGGTCCTGCTCGATTGCTTCAAGTATCAGGACGAGATCAGCGTCGTCTTCGAGCAGGCCTTCGGATACGCCATGGTGAAGAAGGACACGGACACGAGGAAGACGGAGAGCCAGGCGCGGTTCAACAGGATTTCGGCCCTCGCCGTCGAGTTCGGCGCAGCGATCTCGTACATCCTGCCCGAGATCCTGGCGATTCCCGAAGCCAAGATCCGGGCCTTCATGCAGGAAGAGCCCGGCCTCGTTCTCTACGAGCACGCCCTGGACGACATCATCCGCCAGCGGGAGCACGTCCTCTCCGAGAAAGAGGAAGCCCTCATCGCCTCGGCCGGCAACGTCTTCCGCGGGGCGCAGGACACGTTCTCCATGCTCACCAACGCCGATCTCACTTTTCCCAAGATCACCGATGAAAACGGCAACGAGGTGGAAACGTCGAACTCCCTCTACTACAAGTACCGCGGGTCGCGCGACCGCGCCGTGCGCCAGGCCAACGAAGAGGCCTACCACGGCACTTACATCAAGTACCGCAACACGATCGCCGCGCTCATGCGTACGAACGTTTACAGGGACATCTTCAGCGCAAAGACGCGCGGCTACGAATCGTCGCTCCACTCGGCCCTCGACGGCGCCAACATCCCCGTCGATGTCTATCTCAACCTCATCAAGACGGTGAACGAGAACCTCCACGTTCTCCACCGCTACACGAAGCTCCGCAAGAAGATCCTGGGGCTCGACAAGCTGAAGGGATACGACCTCTACAACTCCCTCTTCCCCGACGCCGACATGACCGTCGAATTCGACGAGGCGAAGGAGATGGTGAGAGCCGGGCTCGCCCCGCTCGGCGAGAAGTACCTCAAGGTTCTCTTCGAGGGGATGGAGGGGGGCTGGCTCGACGTTTACGAGAACGTGGGGAAACGCTCCGGCGCATACTCTGCCGGCATCTACGGCGTCCATCCCTTCGTGCTTCTCAACTACCACGACCGCCTCGAGGACGCCTTCACCCTCGCACACGAGATGGGCCACGCCATGCACTCGTGGCACTCGCAAGCCGTCCAGCCGAAAACCTACGCCGACTACACGATCTTCAACGCCGAGATCGCGTCGACAACGAACGAGGCGCTTCTCATCAACCACCTCCTCAAGGTGATCACCGACAAGAAACAGAGAGCTTTCCTCCTCGACTTCTACCTCGACTCGATCCGCAACACCTTCTTCCGGCAGACCCTCTTCGCCGAGTTCGAGCTCGAGATTCACAAGCACGCCGAGGCCGGCAAATCCCTCACCGCCGACTACCTGGAAAAAACGTACGGCGACCTGGTCTCGAAGTATTACGGCCCCGACCTCGACGTGGATCAGTTCAAGGCGGTGGAATGGAGCCGGATCCCCCACTTCTACCGCAGCTTCTACGTTTACACCTATGCCACGGGCTACGCGGCGGCGGCGTCCTTCTCAATGCGCATTCTCGAAATGGGGGACCCCGCCCGGGACCAGTACATCGAACACTTCCTGAGCGGCGGCTCATCCGACTACTCGACGGAAACCTTGAAGAAGGCGGGCGTGGACATGACATCGCCCGAACCGATTCTGGCCCTGATTCAGCTCTTCGACAGCCTTCTCGACGAGCTGGAAAAGCTCTAGCGGGACACAATGCGCGGTAACCCGTAAACGGTTTTCGTCCTGCTAAAAAAGATGGGGATATTGAACGGTTCGCCCGGGCCCCGAACGTAATGGGTCTGCGAGCAAGTCCTCGCAAAGCCTGCGGATTATGCTCGCAGACCCATTACGTCCGTGACCCGGGCGAGGTGGAATATCCTTTTCTTTTAGCAGGACGAAAACCGTTTACGGGTTACCGCGCATTGTGTCCCGCTCGAGTTACTTGCTGCCCTGTTCGGACATCTTCATCATCATTTCGAACATCTTACCCACGTTGTTGATCTTCATGACCAGGGTGTCGTTATCGCCGGTGATAACCGAGAGCGCTCCCGTGGACGTGATCCCCCAGCTGAAGACCGCGCCCGACTTCTGCAGGTTGTAGAACTGCATGCAGAAGTTGCAGATTTCCTTTTTCGCCCGCTCCGGCTCCATCTCTCCCACCTGGGCGTAAAGCTTCTGACTGCGCTTCTCCATTTCCTGGTAAGCTTCGAGGTTCTTGGGGTTTTTGACCACGGCGTTCAGGGCGATCCCGTTTTCCAGATAGACGACGTCGTTCCTGGCCGCAACGAGCATCTCTGGATTCTTGATGAACTCGCGGCAGAGGAAACATTTCTTCATAATGTCGGCATAGGGGCCCATCTGGCGGAGCATCTCTTCACCCGTCGGACCGGCTGTTCCTTTCATTCCCGAGCATTCGCCTTTTTCCATGTCGCACTTGCCCTGGCCCCCGCAGCCTGTGGGCAGCTCGCCCGAGCAGGCGGACGGGGCGTCCGAGCAGGTGGACGGTTCGTCCGAACAGGCGGATTCTTCGCCCGAACATCCCATCTCTTTTTCGAACTCCTTCATCGCCTCGGTAATCTTGTCCGCCCAAGCGTGGTATTCCTTGCAGAGTCCGGGATCGGCCGTGCGTGTGACCATGATCCAACCCGTCGGCGTGTCGACCCGTTCCTCGGTGACGCCCTTGCGCACGAAGGCGAAGAAATCCGCGCAGTGTTGGCAGAGCGATTCGGAGCACTCCTTGGCGCCCATTTTTTTGAACTTCTCGGTGATCACCCTGTCCTTTTCCTCGAACGCCCTGAGCCGGGGCATGAGGGCCGGGTTCTTCAGGCAGATCGTATAGATGACGCCCTCGCTCCACTTGTGGATCTTGTAGTCCACGGCTTTCATGAGCTCCACGTCCTTGAAGACCATGCCGCAGATCTCACAATCCGCCCAGGGGGGCTCCTCCTCCCCGGAAAGGGCCGGAGCCTGGAAAAGAAAGAGGACAAGGCCTGCCGTGACGAGAGATTTGATCAATCCGTTCATTCTATTTCTCCTTAATGATATTCATTTCGAATAGGGAATTGTTGTTACTCCAGGTTACGTATAATAGATCCCAGAATGAAGTAAAAATATTGTTGAATGTGCGCTCCGAGCCGGCGATCCCCCCGGGGTATCACGGCACGGAGCAGCGGGCGGTCCTTGGCGGTTTCTTTTCCTCGATTCAGGGAGGTTTGTCATGAAACTCAACGTCAAATCATTCGCCTTGACCTGTGCCATCATCTGGGGGCTCGGGCTCTTACTCATCACCTGGTGGATCATACTCTACCATTTTATCAACGATTGTCCGCCGGTGAACGTGGACGCCGCGGGATACGAGCCGCCCTTTATCGCGCTCATCTACTGGGGTTACAGCTTCACCCCCTTCGGCAGCCTCATCGGGCTCGTCTGGGCTTTCTTCGACGCCCTGATCGGCGGCGCGATCTTCGCCTGGCTCTACAACCTGCTCGTCGGGAAGAAAGCAGCGGCGTAAACGGAAACCCTCAGACGGAGTGCCCAGCTCGGGCTCGCCGCTTATTGGACGTTATTCCTCTGTTTTGGCCCTGCACGAGTTCCAGTAGACGAAGAGAAGGATCAGGACAAAGGCGGCGAGCCCGACCCAGTTGAGAGCCGGTCCCGCGTTTGGTCCGTAATCGATGTAGAGGGCTTCCTTACTCATACCGAAGGCCCACTCCGCTTGGGAGATGTACTTCACGAGTGCATCCATCACGCCGGCAAGAGCGCCGCCGGCCAACAGCCCGGATGCAACGAGGAGACCCCGGTTGTGGCGGGCCTTGGAAAGCGCCATATTCTTCGAGCTCTTCTTGACGAACCAGGCCACGATGGCGCCCATCAGGATCGGCGAGTTCAGCTCGATGGGCAGGTACATGCCGAGGGCGAAGGCGAGGGCTGAAACGCCCAGCATCTCGACGAGAAGGGCAATGATCCCGCCCAAGGCATAGAGGAGCCAGGGCGTTTCCTGTCCCCCCATGAGCGATGAGAGCACGGCCGCCATGGCATTGGGCTGCGGAGCCAGGAGGGGATCGGGATGTTCGATCGTCTTGTGAAAACCTTGGGTTTTGTTCAAAAGAAGAATCACGGCCGTGACCACGCCGGCCGCCACGATGCAGGCGAGGATGTTGGACCACTGGATCCGCTTCGGCGTGGCCCCCATCCAGTAGCCGAGCTTGAACTCGGTCACGAGCGTTCCGGCCATGGAGAGGGCGGTGCAGACCACGCCGCCGATGAGGAGCACGGCCAGCATGCCGGCCTTCCCTTCCAGTCCGACAGAGGCCATGATCACCGATGAAACGATGAGCGTCATGAGCGTCATCCCCGAGATCGGCGTGACCGAGATCATGGCGACGGCCCAGGCCGACACGCTCACGAAGAGGAAGGAGATCACCACGGTGACGATGATTGCAATCGACGCGATCGTGGCGGGGTTCTCCATTCCGGCCAGGACCGAGTACCGGAAGTAGAGCCAGAGGAGGACTGTTGTCAGAACAAAAAGGCCGAACACGACGGGCATGGAGATATCCCTGTCCGTGCGGACGATTTCAGCTTCCCCGCTGCGCTTGCTCTTCAGAAATCCGCGCGCGCCTTCCGTGAAAGCCGACAAGATCACCTTGGAGAGCTTGAGAATCCCAACGAGGCCGGCCACGAAGATACCGCCGATCCCGATGAAGCGGGCATACTTATCGAAGATCACATCGTAGGACATCTCGGAGATCAGGGGGAGGTGGGCCATTGTCGGCTCGGTCAAGCCCTGCCCAAAGTACGCTATGATCGGCACGATCACCACGGTGGAGAGGAGCGACCCGGCCAGGATGATGGCGGCGTAGCGGACACCGATGAGATACCCGAGCCCGGCGATGGCGGCCGAGGTGTTGAGCGCGAACACGGCCTTGACGTTTTCGGTGAGATAGGAGCAGGTCCTGACAGAGGCGGTGGTGAAGGCGTCGGCCCATATCTTGAAGGCTAGGACAATGAAGTCGAGAACGAAACCGACACCCAGGGAAAAAGCGAGCACGCGCGCCTGCTCCCCTCCTTTTTCACCCACCATGAGGGTTTCGGCAATGGCCGTTCCCTCGGGAAAGGGGAGCTTGCCGTGCGTGTCGGCCACGAAGTAGCGGCGAAAGGGAATCAGGAAGAGCGCCCCGAGAACAGCGCCGAAGAAAGGAACGATCATGATCTGGAAGAAGGACGACATGTCTTCCAGTCCCAGGATGTAAATGGCGGGCATGACAAAGACCGATCCCGCGGCCACGATTCCCGAGGTTCCGCCGACGGAAAGAATATTGATATTTTCGATGAGCGTGCTCTTGCGCGCCATCATGGCTGAAAAGCCGATTGCCAGGATGGCGATCGGAATGGTCGTCTCGATCCCCTGGCCGAGCTTCAGGATGATGAAGGTCGTTGCCGCGGAAAAGAAGATCCCCATGGCGAGCCCGAAAAGGACGGAGCGCCACGTTATTTCCAGCACGCTCGCCTTCGCGGGAACGATGGGCTCGTAGACCTCGCCCGGCTTCAGCTCGCGGAACGCATTCTCGGGTAAGCCTTTCACACTGCTCTCCTTTGTTTCTTATCTTTTGTCGGGATATTCGGGCGGACCGGGGAGCTCGTCCCAGTCGCCGTAATAATCCTTCACCCGGCCGAGCACGACCTCAATCGCTTTCTCGAGCTGGGGGTCTTCGCCGGCCAGGACCTTGTCGGGCCAGTTCTCGATCTCGATGTCGGGGTCCACGCCGTGTCCCTCGAAGTACCACTCCTTGGTCCACGGCGAGTAGGGCGCGAACTGGGGCGGCGTGGTCGTGCCCCCGTCCACGAGGGACTGGTGCGGCTCGATGCCCACGGCGCCGCCCCACGTTCTCATTCCGATGACGGTCCCCATCTTCTTGACCTGGACCGCCGTGGCGAAGTATTCGCCGCACGAGCCCGTGTCCTGGTTGACGAGAACGACCATGGGTCCGTAGAAGGTGCTTTCGGGGTTGCGCAGGATCCCGCCCTCGCGCGGGATGGTGAGCGACCAGACCTTCCGCTCCAGCCTGTCGAGGATCATGTCGGCCGTGAAACCGCCGCCGTTGTACCGGTCGTCGATGATGAGCCCTTTCTTGTAATGCTGGGAATAGTAGACCTTGGCGAACTCGATCAGCCCGCCCTGCCCCATGTCGGGAAGGTGGACGTAGGCGATTTGGCCGTCCGTGGCCTCGTCGACCTTCTTTCTGCACGTCTCGACCCAGCGGCGGTAGCGGAGCCGCCTCTCGCTGCCGATCGGCTTGAAGGAATACTCTTTCGCGCCTTCGGGGGTGGGCTCCGAGTTGTATGTAATCGTCACGATGGCGCCGAGCTTGCCCACGAAGCGCTCGTAGACGCTGTCGCCCTTCTTCACCTCAACCCCGTCCACGGCGATGAGGTAGTCCCCCGCTTTCACGCCGCAATCGGGAGCATAGAGGGGCGATCGGTACTGCGGATCCGCGTTGTCGCCCTCGAGGACCGCCGCGATGCGGTAGTATTCGCCCGGGCTATGGACGTCGAAATCAACGCCCATGAGACCGGTGGAAGGACGGGGCGCCGTCGAGCGATCTCCCGTGTCGCCGCCCCAGACATAGGTGTGGCCCACGTTGAGCTCGCCGATCATCTCGCCGATCAGATAGTTGAGATCGCCGCGGCTGCCGCAATAGGGGACGAGGGAGCGGTACTTCTTCTTCATGGCGGCCCAGTCCACCTGGTGCATGTTCCTGTCGTAGAAGAAATCGCGCTGCACGCGCCACGCCTCGTCGAAGATCTGGAAGAACTCGGCCCTCCTGTCCACGCGGCCGTAAACGCGATCGAGCTCGACCCTTCCTTTGCCCGGAGACGCCTTCGCGCCCGCCTTCGTCACGCCGTAGGTGGATCCCGAACGATAGACCATCTTCTTGCCGTCCGCCGAGAGATGGTAGTTGCCCATGCCGGACATGAGCGGGGACGATTTCTTCGACTCGAGGTCGAACTTACGGAGGTCGCAGTCCGGTCCGGACCCGTCGGTGACGATCTGGTACTTGAGGAACTGAAGATCCTCCTTGCCGAGGTAGAGGAATCCTCCCTTGATCGCTTCGAGGCGGAAATAATTGCCGGCCGGCACGGGCACCTCGACCATTCTGCGGGCGAAGTCGCTCGTTGTGACGGCGGTTTCGTCCTTTTTGTCTTTATCGGCGTCTTCGCCGGCGGTTTCGGCGTCTTCGCCGGCGGTTTCGGCGTCTTCGCCGGCGACTTTGGCGTCATCGCCGGCGACTTCGGCGTCTTTGCCGGCGGTTTCATCTTTCTTCTCCTCGTCCTTTTCGTCCTTGTCGGCAACGGTCTCGTCGCACTCCTCGGCCTTGAAGGGCGAAGGCTCGCCTTCTTTCAGGATCAGGCAGTAGGGCTTGGTCATGTCGAGGAAAATATGGTTCTGGTCGAGGTCGCCCATGATCGGGTTGAACGTCCGGTCGGAGAGGAAATAGAGGTACTTGCCGTCCGGGCTGAACGAGGGGCTGAAGTCGTTGCGCGACCCGTCGGTGACCGTGAACGCTTTCTCCTCGTCGAGCGAATAGAGAAAGATCGACTCGAGCTGGCTCTGCACGACCTTGGTGTAGACGAGCCACCGGCTGTCGGGCGAGAAGGAGTATTCCTGAATGCCCCAGTCCTCCCAGCCCGTGTCGACGTCCGCTCTGTCGACGACCCTGCCCTCCTTTGCGTCCACATCGACGAGATGGAGCTGAAGAGCCTTGTCGGCAAAGGCGAGGCGCTTCGAATCGGGCGACCAGACGGGCTGCATGCGGAAGCCCTGTCCCCCGCTGGTGAGCCCGATCCAGTCGCCGTCCCCCTTCCGGTCGACGAGATAGATCTCTTCCTCGCCCGTCTTGTCGGAAATGAAGGCGACCCACCGGCCGTCGGGCGACCAGGCCGGGTTCTTCTCGCGCGTGCCCGGCGTGTTTTCGGTGAGGCAGCGCGGGGTCCCCTTCTCCACGGGCACGGTGTAGATATCGCCCCGGCTGTCGAAGACCATGCGGACTCCCTTGGGCGACAGGCCGAAGCTGCCCATGTAGTCGCTCACGGAAAAGTGCGACTCCCGCATGGGGGTTTCGTCCGTGGGAATATAAACCGGGACCATCCTGCTGATCCCGTCCGCCGTATTCAGAACAAAGAGCTCCCCCCCTTTCTGGTAGACAATGGCGTTGTCCGGACCCATGGACGGGTACTTCACGTCGTAGTCCTTGTGGCCCGTCACCTGGCTGATCGTCCGGTCCGCCACAGAGAACTTGAAGATATTGGAAACGCCGGTCCGATCGGAGGCGTAGAAGATGTCGCCGCCGATCCACATGGGCCAGTTGTCGTTTCCGTCGAACTCGGTGATCTTCTCGAAGTGCCCTTCGTCGAGCCATGCGATCCAGATGTCCATGGCCATGCCGCCCTTGTAACGCTTCCACGTGGCGAACTCCCGCGCGATCCTGTTGTAGGCGATGCGCGACCCGTCGGGCGAGATCGTGGCCAGGCCGCCCCGGTCGATGGGAAGCCGCTCGGGCATGCCGCCGTTCACGCCGACCTTCCAGAGGGAGTAATCGCGGCTCGGATAGGTGCGGCCGTTGGACCGGAAGAGGATCGACCCGCCGTCGGGAAACCATTCCTGCACGAAATCGGCGGCGGGATGAAAGGTGAGGCGCTTCGGCGGACCGCCGTCTGCGTCCATGACGTAGACATCGCTTCCGCCGTCATAGGAAGCGGTGAACGCGATCTTCGAGCCGTCGGGGCTGAACTTGGCAAAGACCTCGCCCCCGTCGTGGCTGGTAAGACGGCGCGCCGCCCCGCCCTGGGAGTGGACGAGCCAGAGGTCTCCCTCGTAGGTGAAGACGACCTTGTCGAGATGGATATCGGCGAAACGCATCAGCTTGGCCGGCTCATCGCCGCCGAACGACGCAGCCATAAAACAAACAAACGCGGCCAGCAGGTAGAATGGAACCCGGTTCATGATTCTCTCCTTACTGTCAGAAAACAAAAGACCAATGGGAAAAGGTTATGCTACTCCCTGAGGATGCCCGGAGCAAGAATCGATCGGGTTCAACTGTTCGACGAAATCCTTGCACAAATGCCCGGCAACGGCACAATAGTCTCCTTTCACACAAATTCCTGATAGGGCTTGAGAGAGACCGATGACGGGCACAACATGGAAATTCCCGAAAGAGTTCTGGGTCGCCAACACGATCGAGCTTTTCGAACGCGCCGCCTATTACGGCATGTTCATTTTCCTCGCCGTTTACCTCACAAAGGACGTGGGGTTCACCGATGTGGAAACTGGTACGATCGGGATGGTCTTTACGTTTACTCTCTATTTCCTACCCACCTTCATGGGGATTCTGGCCGACAAGATCGGCTTCCGGAGCGCCCTCGCCCTCGCTTTCGCCCTTCTCAGCGGAGGATATGCCCTGCTCGGGTTTTTTCCTTACAAGATCACGGCCATCCTCTCCCTCGCCCTGATCGTCTGCGGCGGCGCCATCGTGAAGCCCGTCATCTCCGGCACAGCGGCCAAGTGTTCGACAGACGAGAACCGGGCGCGCGCTTTCTCGCTCTTCTATATGGCCGTGAACATCGGCTCCTTCTTCGGAAAGAGCGTGGTCGATCCGCTCCGTCTCAAGCTCGACGAGCTCGACGTCGGCATCACGGGGCTTCAGGCGATCAACCTCTACGCATCCGCCATGGCCCTCATCGCACTCGGGCTCGCCCTCTTCGCCTACCGCAACATAGACCGTACGGGCGAGGGCAAGACGGTGGCCGACGCGCTCTCGGGATTGATCAAGGTCTGCTGCAACGTGAGGTTTCTCTGCCTCATCATCATCGCCGGCGGATTCTGGACGATCCAGATCCAGCTCTACGCCACCATGCCCAAGTACCTCATGCGGATGGTGAGCGATTTCTCCAAACCGGGCTGGATCGCCAATGTGAATCCCCTCGTGGTCGTCCTCTGCGTCGTCCCCATCACCCATCTCGTGCGCAGGCTCAGGCCGATCGTGTCGATCGCGATCGCCCTCATGATCATTCCTTTTTCAGCCCTCTCGGTCGCACTCGCGCCCGGGCTCGGGACCGAACGGATCATGTTCTTCGGCCTGTTCAGCCTCCATCCCGTCGAGCTGATGCTCATCATCGGAATCGCCTTCCAGGGAATCGCCGAATGCTTCCTGTCGCCCCGCTTCCTCGAATACGCTTCGAAGCAGGCGCCGCCCGGCGAGGTCGGCCTCTACATGGGATACAGCCACTTGACGAGCGCTTTCTCGTGGGCCTTCGGATTTCTCGTCTCGGGACATCTCCTCGACCGCTGGTGTCCCGCTCCCGACGTGGTGGCCGCCATGCCGGCCGACCAGGCCGCCCAGGCCTACGACCACGCCCACTACATCTGGTATTTCTGGTTCGGTATCGGCGTCATTGCGTTTCTGGCGCTCCTCACGTTCAAAACCATCACCGACAGGATCGATGCAAAGAGAGAAGAGGAAAGGGATTCAGGCGCGGCATCGACTGAGGTATAATTTCTTGCCTGACGAATCGGCTGATGGGGCCGGACCGCGGTAAAAACCGGCTGTTTCGCGGCCCTCTGTCTTTTATGCGGAGAGGTAACATCGATGGCTGACAGGATCGGCATCTGTTCCGACTGCGACACGAAATTCAAAATACCCGAGACATTCACCGGCACGCGGGCCAAGTGCAAGAAATGCGGAGGTGTCGTCGAGATTCCGGCTCCCTCGGCGCCGGAGCCCGATCTGGAAGAGGAACTGGTTCCACAGAAGAGAATCCGCCCTCCCAGGCGCGAGCGAGCGCACCCAAGGGAGCGGGCGCACCCAAGGGAGCGGAGGGCCAAAAAAGGCCTGAATCCCATCCTGATCCTCGGACCGCTCGCCGCTGTCCTGATCATCCTTGTCGTCGTCTTCATCATCGGCAGCGGCGACAATGGAGACTCGGACAAACCGGCCAAGACACCGGACCAGACCGCGGCTGAAAAGAAACGCGCCGAAGAGGAACGCAAGAAAAAGCTCAAAGAAGAGAAAGAGCTGGCGCGGTTCAAGCTCGCCCAGGAGTTCGACAAGAGAGCCCTCGAGTGCAAGACGGCCGACGACCTGGCCCGGCTCGCGCGCGAAGCGAAGAGAAACAGCCTGGAGAGCACGGCCGAGATGCTCTTCAACAAGGCCCTCATGATGGAGCCCGGCCACGAGCGGGCCCACAAGGGTCTCGGCCACAAGATGTTCGAATGCGACAGGCACCTGAAGGGCTTCGACGAGCTCACCCTGGGCAGCAACATCGATGACGAGATCTCCGAATACACGGCGCTGGAAGGAAAGTGGCTCCCCCGTCCCAAGTTCGACGCGATCTGCGAGAAGTGGGAGAAAGCCCTTCCCGAGCTGCAGAGACTGACCGATGAGAGGGAGAACGACCCCTACTTCCTGAATATTCAGCACTACACGAGGAGCATGAAAGGCAAGCCCTTCTTCGGCAACATCGTGAAGACCAACGCCTATTCGATCGGCAAGGGCGCCAGGCCGATAGCCCTCTTCATCCAGGAGGCCCGCGACCGGCGCGAGGGGCACGCCAGAGAGATTGAGAGGGTCTACACCCCCTTTCTCAAGGCCCTTCAGAAGCACTTCGAAGAGGAGTTCCTGCAGCACTTCGATTACAAGAGACGCGAAGGCTTCGAGGCCTATATCGTCTGGATCCTGAACAGCGGCGGGGCCTACGTCGACCACGCCCGGGACCACGGCCGGGCCTCGGGGCTCTCGGTCAGCTCGCGCGCTCACTACAACTTCAAAAAAAGGCTGGCCATCACCTACCTGGAGAACGCGAAGGGGCTGAGCAATGAGGACTTGCAGTCCCTGTCGCACGAGATGGTCCACTACTTCCAGGACGCATACGCGCCCTACGGCATCGGCGGCATGTCGTCCTTCTGGCTCGTCGAAGGGATGGCAGAGTGGATCTCGTCTTTTTCCTGCACATCATACGACGGTCCCTTCTACTTTCAGAGCAAGAACAACGGCCGGATTGACCAGTTTCTGAGGGTGATCAGGAGGCTCGACGGCGACTGGCCGATCCCGCTTATCTCGCTTGTCGACATCGACAACAGCAATGTGCTCGGCAGCGCCATCGGAGCCGCCATCGCGGACGACCCGCGGATCGCCGAGATGGGCTCGAAAACCGACGTGCATACCATGCTGGTTTCGTGGACCTACGCCTTCGGCTATTGCCTCTGTCGCTACCTCTACGCCGAAAAGGAGGAGGCCTTCTTCGAGTACCTGAACAAGGACTTCAATGGAGAGGGCGGGATGGACGAATTCATGTCGACCTTCGGGATCAAAAACCTCTCCCGCTTCGAAAAGGAGCTCGTCGAATTCTACAGCGACTGACCGTCCGCCGGCATAGATTCGGGAAAGAATTGCGGCTTACCCGGGCCATGGGCCGGACCTTTGTGTTGTAAATCTTGTTTTTCGATTGACGGTTGCCGGAAAGTTCAGGCCCGCAGCCATGCAGAGACCCGACTGGGGGGAAGAAAAAAGACGGGAAAAGTCTATTCTATTGTACCGTTGTGGCGACGACGTTGGTGACTTGTCCGAGCTGCACGGCCTGGAGCCAAACGTTCAATCCCGGCGGGACGTTATTGGGTATCAAGGGGCTCCAGCTGATTGATCCATGGCTGTTGGTTGTGCCCGATAACGCTAGAGAGGGATTTGCTAGATCGATATTCACATATAACGGCGGTACATAAGTGCTGCCCAAGCCGGTGAGACTGTATACCAACCATGTGTTTTTATTCG
>CAZWHE010000054.1:0-23229 GCA_964633825.1 uncultured Phycisphaerales bacterium
GTCTACCTCATCATTGGACCCAAAACAGCCAGCAGTGCGTCCATGTTCGCGGCGACCATGAGCGACAACCGGCTGTGCACGACGGTTGGGCAGCCGACCGGCGGGAGGCCTTCGAGCTTCGGCGATATCGTCTTTTTCAGCCTGCCCAATACGAAGAATATCATCAGCGTGTCGTGGAGATACTTCGAAAGACCGGATAAATCCAAGAACAGCGATGTCACGCTATACCCCGATGTTGAGATCTACCCGACAATCGGTGACGTCCTCGAGGGGAACGATCCTGTCTTCGACTGGATCGTGGAGGACGTTCGCGGGAGTTCCGAACCGGTTCAACGGTCTTCCGACAAAGCATAAGCAATTGCGTTCCACTCCACATGGAAGAGAGCATACCTCTCCTCCGTGGGGATGTCCGTCGGGGTTCCCATCTCTCTGTTCGAAAACATCCGGGGGATGGTGGTAAGAATCAATTTCCCTTGACCCGCATCCGTTTGTCCCTGCAGGATGAATCCCTCTTCAGTCGTCAGCACGGGCTCGATCCCTTTCAGGGCCTTTTCGGGCGCCGGGATCTCGATCCAGCGCTTATTGAATTCGTCGAATGCCCGGATTCTCTCCTGCACGCCCTGTTCCAGGTCGACAATGGAGCAATCGGTCTCCGGGAGAAGGAGCGTAAAAAGCCTTTCGAGCAACGGCTGGTGAATCGACAGCACCCAGAGGGACCCTCCCTTGTCCAGGTACTTCTTGAGGAGTTCCAATTCGGACTCCTCCGGTTTTCTGTCGAAATCCAGCATGACCAGCATCTGGTGATCTTGCGCCTCCTCGATTGTGTCCACCATGAAGGGCATGACCCCGGCCCGTTGAAACCAGGCATAGAAAGTAGAATAAATACTGTCGGACACTTCGTCGTGGTGCACCTGGTACCGGTGGGGAAGCGTGTACTCGCTGGTCGTCAGGAAAGCCGCTCTCGGCAGGGTCCATTCCGGTCGGGGGTTGTATTCGACCCAGATCTTCTCAGCTGTTCGGGCTCCCGCCAACCCGAACACCGATCCGGCGATTACTCCCCACACGATATATTCCGGCAGACGGCCCCTCTTGATACGGATATAGATGATCATGAACACTGCCGCTGCCAGGGCGGCTGCGGCCGTAACTCGAAGAAAGCCGCATGAAGCGTTCATATGGTTCAGCCATTTCACCGTTCCGACGGCGAGCTCCGGTTTTCCTTTGACCTGCATGGAAAAACTGGAAAAAGTGGTGCTGTCCGTGAAAGCCGCCACCCTTCCCTTTCCGTATCTGGCCGTGACACACTGATGAAACCGGCCGTAGGGCTCGATGGAGTCCCTCTTCATGTCGCCGAAAAAGGTCATCTTCGAATAGTCCGAAACATCCGAATAGAGACCGGTTCCTGTCATGACCGGCCGGCACCGGAAAGGATCCGCATCGATGGAACAGGAAGTGGCGAAAAGAAATTCTGGAACATTTGTCACGATGGGGTGATATCCGCCCGGAGGGCGTTCCCAGAGCTGCCGGTATTGGTATCTCCTCGTTGCATCGTCCATCAGGGAATCGCTCACGAAGCGGATCCCGAAATGCCCGGAGACTTGATTCAGGCAGGTGTTTATCCCGAAGATATCCGTATGCTCTCCGATGAGATACAGGGAACCGCCCTTCTCCACGTAGCGGACCAGGGCCTCCGTCTCTTCTGGGGAATAGGGCCTTGTGGGGGTTTTCAGAACCCACACATCGTAGCGGCGCAGGATCTTGTCGGTAAGCGTTTCCTCCGTTACGTTTTCGGCGGAGGCGAATTGTTGATCCAGCAACCGGATCAGGGAAACGAAATTGTAGGTCGTTTTGGTTCCGAACAGATCCTTGTTCATGGGGACGTCCGTCCATTCCCAATCGCTGTGTGCGCCGTCGACGGCGATTTTTCCGGATTTGTATATTCCGGGCGGCGTCCATAAGAAGCAGAAAACCGCCAGGGCGATGAGAACCGTTTGGAGGCTTGCCGATATCCTGCCGGACCGCCATGTGCCGGTCTGTTCTTCGACAGTGCATTCTTTGGTATCATGGAACCTGGGTATGAAAGACGACCAGATAATGAAAAGGGGCAGAAGAGCCATTCCCGGGAGAAAGACATCATTTTGTGTGTCGGGCGGAACATCGCCCAGCTTCGACTGGTAGAGCAGCGAGCCCAGGACGAACCCCTCACGGTACACGAGTACGAATCCCGCCAGAAGGAGTGCCAGCAGGCCCTTTTTCAACAGGGTCGATCTCAAACCGATGAGCATGGAGCCTGCCAGCACGAAGGCTGACAGGAAGGGATAGAGGTAGGCGTGCCTGGGAGAAGTGCCCCAGAACACGGTATCCCCCAGGCGGCTCAGCGCTATGGAATCGTAGGCGTGATACGCTTTATGTCCCAGGACCTTCGCCCCCAGAACCGCGCCGTAGGCCGGGAAGTTCGTATGCTGGAGGAAGGGTTCCAGGTTCCAGTAGATCCAGTATAAAATTCCCGTGCCCAGGCAGATCCACGCCGTGTTCCGGAGAGACGGAAACAGCGATAAGATTCGAGAAACACCCTTCCATTGAAAAGAGAAGACTCTCAGCAGGCTGTAGAAAAACAGGAGGGAGAGTGACGGGATCCATTCCGGGATCGTGAAACACAAAAACATCATAAGAACGATCAGGAGGATCCATGGGCCCTCCTTGGTCTCTCGTGAGATTGAAAAACCGTCCTTTTTGAATATCCTGAAAAAACTTACCAAGAGGATTGAGATGATGCAGGCAATCGGAATTCCCCATGTACATTCGGACTCTACCTGCTGCGAGTAGGCGACCCATGACCCGAACCAGGCTATGAAATAGGGGCTTGAATCTGATTTATCCATTCTTCTCTTCCGGGCGGTTCAGGAGTTGATGAAGAAAAAGGAATCCTGCCTTGTTGAATTTTTTTCCCGCCAAGAAGTTCTTGTCCCATGGAAACGCCGGGTCGCTGATCAGGAACCAGGCGCCGTCCCCGTCCGTGATCTTCAGGACGACCGGATGGCCGAAGACCGTGACGATCGCCTCGGCTTGCTGCTCTGACCCATGATACCGCATAGCCCATGCCTGGGAAAAGGAAGGAATCTCAAACCCTTTCTGCGCTTTTGCTTCCGGGCAGAAGCCCAGCGGGATATCGAGCATCCCGACGCCCAGTTCTTCAAGAAGCGGCTGATAGACTGTGAGGTCGTGATACCCCGGGAAAACGATGGTTATTCCCCCTCCGCGGACGAACTCCGTCATTTGTTCGACCTGTTTCATGGTTACTGCACTGCGGCGGGATGGGAGAATGATCAGATCGTCCTTTCCCGGTTTTACCGGTCTTTTTTCTGTGACATAGAGGGGGAGAAAACCGGATGCTATGAGGGCATTATCGAACGCCCCGATCCCGGATGCATCGCTTCCATGAACGGAAATGTTGGATCCGGCCGCCAGATCGATCCATGCAGCCTTGCATGGATTTGGAAAGGATCGTGTATCGGCTGAGTGCCATTGAATCGCCAGAAAACTCAGCAGAGGGAGAATGGATACAAGAGCGATGCCGGTGAAAATCCCGGTCGATGCCGACAACATGAAGAACCCGAAAAGACATAGACACCAGCCTGCTGTCTTCGACCAGGCTTTGGCAGGACCGGTCGTTTCGCCCCAGCCCGCCCATTCCAGCAGATCCAGGACAAAAGGCCAGCTCTGGCAGAAGGAATTCTCCTGGAGGAACGCCGTGTCGCCGAAGACGATCACGCGGCCTTTTCCATAACGCGCCTCCGCGGCCAGAACGAGATCGCCGATCCTCTCTTCGGACTCGTCATGAGACCAGTTACCCAGGAAGGCCCGTTCCGGAGCCTGCTTGTCCCCCCTGTCGGAGTAACCGTTGCGTGCAACGATGAGCGGCCGTGCCTCCTTGTCCAGGTCCAGGCTTGCCCCCACAGAGATCCGGATCAGGTCCGGCGATGGGAGCCTGCGGGTGACGGGATGCCGTTTCACATCCAATGCGCCCCGCCATCCCGGACCGATCTCCGGAATGGCGCTGTCGAACTTAAGACGGATCCCGAAATGGGATATCAAGGGATTGGTGCAATGCATGACGCCCGCGATGTTCGTATGGTCACCTAATACAACGAGCCCGCCACCCCTTTCCACATAATCAAGAACTGCTTGGGTCTCTTCCGCGCTCATGTGCCTGTTGAGGTTGCAAACCAGAAGGATATGAAGATCTCTCAATGCTTCATGATCGACATTGTCCGGCGTTGAGTAAGAAGAAGCGGTTTTCTTCAAGAAGTCATGGAAAAAACCGAGCGATGCGCCGGGGGTTTTTCGAGGATCTTTGATGTCCGGAATATCGGTTGCATAAGAGCCCTTCAATAATATGCATCGCATTTCACCGGTCGATTCGACAGGAGAGAGATGAAAGAGCATCACGATTCCGAGCGAGACGAGTGCTGATCCGATCAGGGGAGCATGACGGTGTCGGGACTTGGTATCGGGACGGTAGGCGGATAGCAACATCCAGATCATGGCTGCCAGGGAAAGGATCCAGAGCCTGAAAAAATCTGGCCCGGCGGCCTGCGTGAAGAAGGCTATCACAAGGAGAAGAAACGCGGGAGCCTGGTAAAGCCGCCCCTTCCCCCTGTTGCAGATAATGAAACCAAGGGTAAGAACTGTTGTAAAGATCCAATGCCGGCCGCCCATGTGGGTGAAGGAGAGCATCCAAAAGGGGTGTTCTGTAATGTTCCGGAGCCACACAAGGAAATCCGTAACGTATAAAGCAGCGTCGGCTGTCCAGAGAAACGCGATATCGGTCAACTCTGCAAACGACAACATACAGGAAGCGAAGAGAATCAGCCGGAATGTACCGTGATCCCGGGTATTTCCAACCAGAACGGATGTGCAGCTGAATGCCCCCGCCAGAAAGATGAAGTAGAAAGCCTCCGGCGTGGAGAGCCGGTGTATGCTCAACAGGTAAACCGCCATCAACCCCAGGCCGCCGAGTGCTTGCCATTTTTCTATACGTTTCATGATCGGCCATCTAGACCAGGCTCTACAAAGCAGAATCACAAGGATGGCTGCACCGATGACGAAATGAATAAAGATGAATAACGGCTCCCTGGGAGTGGAAAAGCAAGTCAATATGGTGATCGATATGATGGATAATAACTGAATGAAGAGAGGAAAGACGCTGTCCCGGCGGCCGGAATCGGAAACATGCTTGGTGCTGTGAGTACGCATTAAGCCATAATCAATTGTATAACCGGACAAGATAATTTCTGTTTGCTAGCGCTTTGAAGACTAGAGGTAGAATCATACTGACTATGCACGCCAACAGGATCACCGATATATCATGACCATGTTTGGATAGGAAACGGCTCAATGTACTCCTGATTGAATACATCGATCCTCCTAGGTATTTATTGGACTTTCCACCCGGCTTGGCTTTGCGTTTGGGACATAAAAATCCTTTTGTGCAGTTCGCGCCGTCGGAGCAGTTGTTCCATTTTGTGCAACCGGTGCTCGAGGAGCAATAATGGGCAGTTGTGCAATTTGTTCCGGTGGAGCAGGCGCCTTCATTCGTGCAATCCTCGTTATAAGAACAGAGACCGTCACCACTTGTGCAATTGTCGCCCTGGGAACAATAGTCTCCTTCCGTACAATCTTCGAGCATGCTGCACATGGGCCCGGTTGTGCAGTTTTCACCTTGAGAGCACTTCCCTTCCGAGGTGCAATCCCCTCCCTGGGAACAGGTATGGCCTGCCGTACAATTCTCTCCCTCGGAGCACTTAGGGCCTTCGGTACAGTCTTCACCGCTGCTGGAGCATTTCAAACCGCTGGTGCATTCCTGCCCCGCGGTGCAGGAATTACCGGTTGAACAGTCGATGCCGTCGGTGCATTGATTACTGGAAGAGCATTCGGTCTGATTCGTACAGAGATTGCCCTGGCTGCAGTCGTTGGAGCCCGTACATCCGTGAGGCTCCGTACAGCCGCCCTGAGAGGTACAATCGTCGGAACCCGTGTATCCGGCTACGCAATCCAATGACATGGATGCCAATATTCCTGCTATAAAGCCCCCAATGAAATTGCAGGTGCTTCCTGTACATATTTGAGGGTGTGTGCACATCGGGGGGAGCGTGAGTGTACGGGATCCATATTCGATAGAGTCGGGATTGTTGTCCCAGAACCATGGATCAAGGCGGTTTTTCTTCACGACCACGGGAAGGTTCGTTCCGCATTCGGGACAATATCTGGCTCCGAGCACGCCGAAGTCTTCTTGATGAACATTCAACAAACCGCACTCGTTCGTTTGATTCACCTTGTGCGTACACCATGCAAACAGAGACCGGGTTTCCCCTTGGAAGGAAGAAGACGCCGGATTATCGCCAGGCCATTCGTCCTGTGCGAAAAGGATCACATGACAGCAAAGCGATATCACGAACAGGCAGGTTGATCTCTTGAAACATGAAAAACGCTGCAGCATCTTCATTTATTTTCTCCTTTCTTTTCAATTCGATTTCTCACGTCCCTGATCAAACCCCCCATCTTTCTTTTCATTCGAGGGGCTGTTTCTTCGTCGTTGGATATTTTTTCCAGGTAAGCGAGCATCCTGCCGGCGTCCTGGAGATCGAGGCGCTTGGGGAGGCTGTCTTCGAGGATGTCGAAGCATTCCTCGGCCTGGCGCATCGTTCCCTGCTCGATGGTTCTGGAGATGGAATTCATAATGAAATCGAGTTTGACCGTGCCGAGCCTGTACAGGAGCGGGAGCTCTTCGAAGGCGATCTCGATAAAATGCTCGTCGCCCGCGCGGATCGCCCGGTCCGTCAGGTCCAGCAGAGCTTCTTGTGCTCCCGCGGCCCGGAAAGCGTTTCTGAGGCTTGCCATCTTTACTTCCAGGGAAGGATGGCTGTCGAAAACATTGAGATATTCACGGTAAAGGCCGCGGGCGTCATCCCCGTCGAGAAAGGCGCATCGCTTCAGAAAGAGCAGGAGGAGCCCCGTGCCCTCCCGGGACAAGAAGCTCGGGTGGTTGAACATGGCTTTTACGCCCTTGGCATCCAAGACAGAGAGGGGAAGAAGAAGCCGTATGAATGCAGCGGCGATAAACCCTGATTCCGGCGGGGGCAGTTCGAGGCCTTCCATGATCCGGTCTTCCGGCAGGATATCCCCGAAATCTTCACGCGGCACCCCGCCCAGGGAGCGCAGGTAGCAGCAGAGCGTGCTGTGCACGACGCTGTAATAATAGACATACTTCTTCGGTGCAGGAGACGCCCCGCTGATGATCGCAGCCGTCTCCAGTGCTTCGGGAAGAATGCGGATCTTGTCCGCGGTGGGTTTTTCCAGAAACCTGGTTTCCACTCTTTCCGCCAGGAATGCATCGATTTGCCTGAGCCAGATAAAGGCGAGGGATTCATCGGACTCGTGCTTTTCGAGAGCGGCCATGTACGAAAAAGCATCGATCTCGTTCAGGCAAAGCAGGGCATCCTTCAGCAGGCCGATGTTCCCGCCCGCCCGTTCCACGAGGTCGTCGAGGTCGCTGGGCGTCCGATCACCCTCCCGGTAAGCGGTCTTGATATAAGCGGCCAGGGCCTTCTTCTTGAGATCGCTTCGCATGTTGAATATGTCGATCATCAACGGAGAGAGAACGGCCACATCCCGCCCGATCCTTCCCGCGATCAGTTGGTCGAGAATGAGCTCCAGCTTGAGCAGGTTGACGCGGCCGGGGTCATGCAGAAAGATGTTCAATAGACGATCCAGCTCGTGAACGGGGAGGACTTCGAGAAGCCCGGGCCAGCAGGACCTTTCCAGGATTTTGTAGGAAACGAGGGGCGGGCCCTTGCCCGACCCGTGGGCCAGGTAGGCTTCCGCGATCTCGTTCACAGCGGCCGGGTCCTCTTTCAGCGCCTTGTATCGCAGGAAACCGCAGCGTGCTTCGAGGCGGGCTGGCGGTTTTTCCGACGGATCGGGCGGTCCGGAAAACTCCATTCCGCCGAGCCGCTTCCGGGGGACGTGCAGCAGTATTGTCGAGTTGCCGGTGTCGAGGATATATCGTTCGAGCAGGGCGGCTCCGGCGCGGGACGCGAACCAGGGTTCGATCGTTCTCGGCATCCTCGAATCAAAATAAACACAGAGCCGGTCCGCCGCCTCTTCCGCGCCCAGGATTCCTTCCAGCGATTCGGACACGACGTGAAAGAGAAGCTCCCTTTCCCTTTTATCCAGCGAAGAACGCCGCGCCAGCAGATTCAAAATATCGGGCGCGGCGTCCGGATCGAGCAGGCACCATCTGTCGATGAGTTCCCAATAGTCTTCGATGTTGGAACAGCGCAGGAAGGATCTGAAGAGGAGCTCCGTGCTCGGGGCCGGGCTCGCACCGGTTTCGGCCTCCTGTCCCTTCTGCAGACCCTGATCCAACGGCGTCAGGGTCGTTCTCTCCGGCGGCGGCTCCGAATGGGGGATTGGAGATACGGATTTCCCGGGCTCGGGACCAGGGGGGGGCGAAGGGTTGTCGGCTTTGCCGAGGAGAAGATACAACGAACCGGCGAGTACCGCGATCCCCGCTGCAAAACAGAGCAAAGGGAGGAACCGGCCTTCTTTCATTTTCATCTCTTTTCCTTCCTTGTTCCTGCTTGGATAGCCCCCACTCGTTCGTTTAGTTGAAAAACTCCGGCACAACCCGCAATTGGTATCTTATGTGCTGTACGACGTTCATTTTGGTAGTCGGATTCTTGATCCGAGTGCAAACTCTCTACAAGGTAATGTCACTTGGATGAGAATTTGGACAATTTTGTTGAAGTTTTTTTTCGGTGGGGGAGGAAGGGATATATATAAACGAGGGGATAATTCCATCCACACGATGAGTGCGACTATCGCGGTAATCAGAAAAAGCCCGATTATGTTCGTCATGGTATAGGGGGATAGTGGGGAAGGCATGGAGCCGTCCACCGGATTGGAAGGGCGATCACACGCTTGCTGCTGTCCCGAAAGAAGAACCGCTTTTCCTCCATTTTGCTGATGAAGGTATCCACATTGATTTTTCCGAGTCGGTTGAATTGTTCGTGGATCATGATGATGGTCTTGGTTTCCCTGCAGAAGGAGAAAATCTCGGCTTCTTCCCGGTAGAGCGTGTGAGTCCTGTCCGTCTTTCCGCGTCGATCAAGGATCTTTATATATCCCGGTCCCTTCCGATAAAGAAGGGTAAAGGGCTTGTAGTTATGCTTCCACGCAATAACTTCATTCATGAAATGCTCCCGTTCGCGGACAAGAATTTTGTCTCCATCTTCCGGCAGCCTGAACTTGAAGCTGTAACAGATGTCGGTGATATCTTCCTTCAAACCGGCATGAACCGCTTTCATGATTTTCAACGGCCGGATATCGTTGATTTCATAAGTGGATGGGTCCTGAAAATAAGGACTGAAGCGGTCCAATCGCAGATTACCGACGAACTTCGGCGGAGGAAGGTGGCGGATGAAAGGAATCGCGTCCCGCATGCCGCGGTAGTCTTCGGGCTTCTCTCCAGGAATCCGGCAGAGAATATTATAATCACACAGAATTCCGGTTTCATGGCATAGCTTGAGAAATTGGATATTCCGAATTGCACGGGTGCCTTTACCCATGAGGGAAAGGATATGGTCTGAAAAGCTCTCGATACCGGCCTGAATATGCAAAATTCCGGCTTTATTCAGATATTCGATCTGTTTTGTCGTAAGGTCGGATCGCGTCTCGTAGAAGAAAGTAAAGCCGTACTCCCTGTGAAGGTCGGCAAGCAAAGGGGCCAGCTTGTTCAGCAAAGTTCCGTCGAGAAGGTTATCCGCCGCACGGAATGAAGGCACTTCGCACTGTTCAGCGAGGCTCAAGATTTCTCTAAGAATGCGCGCGGGTTGTTTTCTGCGGTAACCCGAAAGCTTCCCGTTCAACCCGCAGAAGGCGCATGTGTGTTTCTCACTCCACCGGCATCCTCTCGAGGATTCAAAGTAAAGTTGGGGTTGGATGCCGGGATCCAGACACTGTAATTGATCTATATAATCTCCGTAATCCGGCACAGGTAGCGCATCGAGGTTTCGGATAGCTCGAACCGGCGTGGAACGAATCTTTCCCCTTGAACCGCGGAAGGTGATGCCCGGGATCTCATCCGCCTGAGGATCGCCCTCGCGAATGCAATGCACCAACCGTACGATCACATCTTCCGCCTCACCCAAGGAGACGTAGTCGATGCAGTCGAATAAACGAAGAAAATGAAAGCCCATTTTGTCGTGACAGGAGGGACCACCGAAAACAACCGTGGTATGGGGGGTGCGCATCTTGATTCTTTTCGCGAGTGCGAGAGAAGCGAGGATCTGCTGGTATGAACACGAGAAACCGATGATGTCGTAATCTTTCTTCGCAAGTTTCTTTTCGGCCCATTCCAATGTATCTGCCGCTGCAGAGAAACAGACCTCGTTCAGTCTTTCCGGGAATCGGAAAAGTTCTTTAGCATTACCCGCTGTATTCGGGTCAGGCATTAAATTACAGCACTCCCGCTCTTTGATTCCACCGGATTCCTTGAGGCGGGATAGGAAAGCACCCGCCCTTTTTCGCGCTTTTTTCGAAGCTCCTGTGTAGAAGAGCGGAGAAAAGAAGAGTTCCCCGAGTTCTTGGACATCGGCCAATCGGTCATAAACCGGACCCAGGCGTCGGCTCATGTAGAGGTTGGCATAAAGTACGTCCGTGGCGATTCCGGCGCTTTTCAGGATGGATTGCAGCAGCCCAAGCGCGAGGCTCGGCCAGTGAGGCATAGCCCAGGGCATCCATACCAGTAGTACGCGCTTCATGGTTGCTCTTTTTTATCAAGGACCTTCATTACGCGGGCAATGATCTTCTTTCGTCCGAGGACCCGCGCCAGCAGAAGCCGGTGGTTGCCGTCTCGGCAGATCATCCCCTCGGGGGTGTCAAGCACAACAATAGGGGGGAGGAGGATGTTTTTCCTATGGGCTTCCAGGAGGCGGTTCCATTTCGCCGGCCTGGGGAACGGCGCTTTTCCCCAAAGAAGTTTCTGGAGATCACTGGGGAAAAGCGCTTTCCCCCCGCCTACAATGGCAAATGGATCCACTTCTTTGAGACTCTCTCCGCCAGGAGCCAGAGGCATCCGCTGCCAGTGGTTCACCCGCTCGATGTAGGCGCGGATGTCTCGGAGGGGATATCCCCTCCACCGGCTCTCGGTTTTTATGTTCCCCTTCCCCATTATCACGGTGTCTTCCTCTCTATTTCGATCTCCCCAAGGTCCTGGCTCTGGCCTGCCTGAATTTCAGCGATAACGGTTTTCAGGGTATGTTCTTTCTTCCGGAAAGTAATCTGGTAGTTACCGTTGGGAAGGACGGGGATTTCGAACCGCCCGAATTCGTCGGTTTTCGCCCGTCCGGCGATGCTGTACGTGAGCCCGCCCGGGAGCTTTCCCCTTCTGGGTATTCGTTCCGCTCTTACCAGAACCCCATCCACCGGTTTCATGCAGGCACCGCCGACCTGGACCACCATTCCGTGGATCCGACCCGGCGGAAGCTCCAGGGCCATTGTTTCCGGACCGTTCCCCACATGAATTCCACCAAAACGGTACTCATGATCGTTGTCGCGCAGGAAGGTGCCGATCCGGAGGATCAGGCCGTAGCTGCCCGGTGACAGGGGCCCGGAATAAAACTTCCCCCCGTCGGCCACGGGAATCACGATCGGGCTCCTCCCGCCATCCATGGAACGCACCTCGGCAAATCCCGCTTTCAGAGGAAGCCCGCCGACATTCACCTGGCCGTGGATTTGAGGACCCGAAGCCAGAGCCCGGCCTCCCAGGCGGACCTCTTCGATACCTTCACTCGGGAGGTGAACATACCGCCCTTCCGGAACGCCCGACGGATAAAGACAGAGCAGCTGCACCTTTGTCCCGCCGGGAAGGTTCTCGAGAACAGCCTTTCCCTCGGCGTTTGTCACGGCGTGAATCGGTCTACCGTCTCTGAAGTGAAGGAAGATGCGAGCACCCTTCACAGCGATGCCTTGGTCGTCGGATACGAAAACAATGAGCTTGGCGGCCGGGGCGAGCCGGATCTCTCTCTCCCCCCCGAACGGAGGATCCGGAAAGAGCAGGTGGGACGAAAAGGACAAGGCCGCATACCCGGGAGCCTGGACGTTGAACACGGCGACAGTGTTCGAGATCTCGAGACGTACGCGTCCCGCGGTGTCACCCTTGAACGAGGCCAGGGTTATGAAGTGTCCTCTTCCTTCCCGGTATCCCAGACGGACCCGCGAATCGGGAATGGGCCGACCCGTCACGTTGTCCCGGACCATGGCCGTAGCTTCCTTTGTCTTGGGAGCCACGATCTCGAGCGGTCCCGTGTCCCGATTCCTCATTATTGTTATGGTTTTTTCCGGTTCCGTTTCTTCACAGCGAAATGACGGACCTTCGTTGATGTTCACGAGAACCTGGTAGGTCCCTGGACGTAAGCCCCGGATCTCGAAATAACCGTCCCCCTTCTCGAAGTGATAAGGCCCTTCCCGATAAAACGCCTCCGGTTCTCGCATGCGGCCGAGGAATTCCTCCGCGCTCTCGAATTCGTCTTCTGTGGAGGAGGAACCTGAAGAAACCAAGCAAAGCGAAAAACGCGCCGCAGGGACCCGGTTGGAATGATACACGTACCCGAAGAGCCTTCCCCCTCCTTCGAGCCGGAGGAGGATAGTTTTTTCCCGCGAGGCTGTAAAGATTCCGTCGCCGTTTCCAAGCTCCGCCTTATGGGCCCGTATGTGGTACCGGCTCCCCTCGCTTACATCTTCCAGGAGAAAGGCTCCCTCCGCGTCCGTCTCTGTTACCAGCGTCTGGTCGCGGCCGGGAGAAAGGCAAAAGGCAAGCACCTCCGCGAACTCCACTGGTCCTCCCGAGGGCCCCAGGACCTTGCCTCGGAGCGCACAGGCGGTTTCGGTAGTGGAGGACGCCCCGACCTTTTTCGAAGGGATTACGACCTCCCTTTCCGGTGATACTCCGTCCATTGGTACCGGAAGCAATTGAGGGGAGACCTCTTTCTTCCCGCCGTTTTCCGGTGCCGCAAACTCCGGATCGACGAACGAATCATGATCGAGCAGGACGAAAAGGCAGAGCACCGACAACATGAGGAGCAAGGTCACGGCGCCGATGAACGCATATCTGTTTCGATCACCTTTTTCGGTACTCTTTCCGGAAGCCCGCCTCCAATGCACGATGGTAAGAATTCCGAGAATGCAAAGGAGAAGCATAATGCCGGGCAGGACGTATGATATCCCCCAGCCGACTTTCTCCTCCTTCCCCGCGCTTTTTCCGTTGACGGTGCTTTTCCACGCTTCCCGTTCGTCCAAACGGAAGACCTCTCTCTCACCCTCGCCGATGGTAATGGAAAAGGTCTTGGCCGAACCGCACCGGTCGGCAATGATATTGTAGCTTCCTTGTGCGAGATCATCGAACCGGCTGAAGCCCCTGCCCTGCAACGAAGGCTCGATCGGTCCAGCATCCTCCTTGTGCAAAAGGGAAATCTCCGCTTTGTCTTCTCCATCCCCGGAAACGGCGGATGGGTCAAGGACCACCAGTGTGGCTGCTCGATCCAGTATTATTTCGATAAGGGTATCCGTTTTGTATTGGAGCACAGGCTTTCCCTTGGAGAGGAGGATGTGTGATTCCGTTGGAACGAAACCCTGCTTCTCAACCTGGATAACGTCTGTTTCGTCCTTGCAAACGACATGAAACATCCCGTTTTTACTGGTCATGGCCTGGGCCGCACCTCGGGACAATCGATGAGGATGTCGGCGGAAATATTTGGAATATACATGGACGCAAGAGAGAGGAGCCCCTTTGCTGTCCATGACGCGGCCTGAAACGCTGATTCCCTTCTCGATGGTTAGGGGATCGAGGGTGATTTCCCCTTCGAGACGGTCTGCATCGACCATGAACTCGAAATGCCGTGCGCGGACATAATCATCCGCGTAAGCCTGAATCATCAACCTGCCCGGCGGGATTCCGCTGCAGACGATGTCCGCCTCTTCTGAGGATTTCCAATTGATTCTCCGTTGACCGACGTTGGTCCCCACTACGTTTTTAAAACCTTGATTTCCGTTCGGATAAACCTGCCACCTCACATCGAGGCCGTCGAGGGAAACACCTTTTTTGCCCTTGATGTGCACAGTGAATCTGAATCCCCGATCCAGCGGGAGGGTCTTTGTATCTCCCCATCTCTCGACTCCGGGTTGCAACTCCAGGTACCGTTCCACATGATCTGGCGACCAAACAAAGAGCTTTAAAACGAAATCCTTGATTCCCCCCATGATCGCGATCTTTCCTTCGCCGCAGCGGGATATCCTGACGGGTGTGGGAAAATAGGTGTCAGGTGCTGCTTGACGAAATCGTATACCGGGGATAGGTTTTCCATCGTGCGAATCAACGAAAACAAGTTCTTGTCTCCACTTCTCCTCGGGGAGTTCCAGCCTGCTGTGATCCCCCGGTTTTCCCTCTGCCCCTGTCCATGAAAAACCCTGGGCAACGGCCCAGTACCGTGTGCTCCCGGGAGGGGGATCGATGATATCGATTCGCCCGTCCGGATCCGAAGGCCCGGCGTACCGGGGTTTCCCGGAGAAACCCGGAAAATGCGGATCTTGGGGCCAGGGGTGGCGTGGATCGGTCCAAAAAACCCATGCGCCCCGCAAGGGTTTCCCTTCCCCTGTGACGAGTGAAAAGGCGATGGGGGGTGCGGCGGGGCAGAGGTACCAATCCGATTCTTGGTAACAACATACTCGGCCGCATTCTTCGATGCGGGAATACCCCGGCTTTTCCAGGACAAAGTGACCTGAGAAAGAAGGAGGTATATTCTCCAGGCGGAACTTTCCGTCGTCTCCCGTGACCGTAGATATGAGTTCGTTCCATCCGGAAACCAGTACGGCATCCCGCAACTTACCGCGGCCCATAGGATTAAACACATCGGAAAGAAAGCTTTTCGTCAAGCTGTCATCCGTTGAGTTCAATAAATATCGCACCTGCACTCCGGGAAGAGGCCTTCCCGCTAAGTCCCGCACTGTGCCGGAGCAACAAGCCCCCTTTTCCAATTTTACAGTGATCCTTTTCTTCTCACCGCCCGGCGCGATGTCCACAGGTCCGGCAAAAGCCGGAGCGAGACTTTCAGCCGTGACCCGCACAATGTACCGGCCCGGGGCAAGCGGGATGAGCGCCGGCTTGCCCGGAGAAATGCCACCGAGTTCGTTCTCCTCCCAGGTGAAGATCTCGCGCACTTGGATCGTAGCCTTTGTTTCATCTGGTGCTTTTGTCAGCACCTCCAACTCTGCTCTCTCCGTCTGTGCACGAGCGGTGGGGATCGGACACAACAGGAAACCGGTGAGAAGAACGGCTTTCGTGAATCTTTTCATCGCGACACTTCCCGTTGTTTTGTTTGTTCGTTTTTATCCGGTTCATTCTCCGCCAGACTGCGGAACAGCGCCTCAGTGCGGCAACCCAATGGATCCGGCTTGAAAGGATCCCCCGTGGCCTCAAAGTTCGTGGCGAAACATCCTCCCGTGCAGGAAGCGGGAAACCGACAGGTGTAGCACTTCCTCCGGGTCGCGGGTATGAAGCCGCAGAGTCTTCGCCGTGATTCCGTTTCCGTGAGCCCTTCCCATACATTCCCCAACGGTATGAGTCCTTCCGTACCTCCTACGCCGAGCATCTTGGAACAGGGAAAGATCATACCATCCCAGTTGACGACCACTCCCGTCCTGCCCGCCCGGCAACCCCAACGATTGTCTTTATCGCAATGCACGCTTTCCCGTACAGCATCCTCGAAGTTCGTTTGAAGGTGTGTATGTCTCTTCTGTTTTTTCAACCATTCAAGAGTTTTTTTAACTTGCTCTTTGAAGGTGTTGAATGCATTTTCCGGCCAATCGATCCCGGATGCAGGTCCCATGATTATCTTGTTGAAGCCCATCTGGGCCAGTGTTTTCACGTTATGAAACACGCGGTCCGCGTCCGAGGGTATCACCGTGGCTTTAGCCCCCATGTAAGGTTGATAGCGTTTCACCATGGGAAGGAGTTCTGCGATCCGGTCCCATGTACCGCCTTTATCGTCCCTTCGGGTACGATTGTGGGTCTCACGGTCTCCATCCACGCTGATCAAAACCTTTACTTTGTTCGCGGAGAAAAACTTCATGGACCTTTCTGAAAGCAGGGTTCCATTGGTCGTGACGTCGAAGCGGTAGCTCTGTCCGCTGTTCGAAAGCGCTCGGTTCACGGTATGCACTATACGCCGGATTATGTTGTATTCTAGAAGAGGTTCCCCGCCCATGAAAATGATACTCAGGTGCTTATTCCTGTTCCGTTTCTCGATCAGGAATTGAACCGCCGCGTCCGCTGTGCTTTCGGACATCACTGCGCAGTCGTTTTTTTCGTGAACGAAACAGTAGGAACAGCGAAGGTTGCAGCGACGTGTAAGGAATAGCTCGAAGCTGCTCAGCTCGGGGAATGGAATCTGGAATTTTTCGATGAAACCGTGGTTAAATCGAAAGGCCTCTTCCTCGGAGATATCGAGGAAAAGCAGCTCCCGGTGTATCTCGTCGACAGCTTGGTCCGAAGGGAGGTTGCGAAGAAGTTGATTGAAATGCTCAGTTAATAAACGGATTTCAACATTATTATACTCTATTATACTCTGGCATAGAGAATCTCCCTACGAGAGATCAATCGCCATTGGCCGTATAACCGTTAGGACAGGTGCCGGGAGGCCCTCCCCCATCTTCGTCATAGTAACCTTCGAGCCTGGCCTGAGGACAATGGAAGTTGTCTTTTCCGTTGTACATGCAATCTGAGGCATCAAAGCTGAATACGCAGCTGAAGTATGTTTTGCAGTCGAATCCGTTTTTTTCATGACATTCGAAATCGTTCCACGCCCCTCCTTTACATACAAAGTCGTCGCAAGTGAACTTTCCAGGTGTATTGCAATTTCCTCCGTCCATGTACTGGCAGCCGGCAGGACATTTTCCACTTCCACTCGAAGAAGATCCGACTGAACCACCTACGGATGGACCGCTCTTTCCCACGCTGCCGCCGACACTGACGCCCCGCCCTCTTCCGCCCCAGGCGAGTCCCGAAAGGATTGAATCCAGTTCCGACGGGCTGAGCGAAGAAAGCCCGGCTATACCGATCCCTGCGTATCCCATACTCTTTCCAATAGAAGATAAAAAACTCCGCCGACCTATGTGGGGAGGAAGATCCTTGTTTATACAATTTTCCTTAGAAGTGGATGATGTGTGGATTTCTCTCGGTGTTTCAGGTGTATCTTGATTGGATTCGGTGGTTTTGATTTCAGGATACGGTTTTTTCCTCGATTGGCCCGTTCTCCTACGCTTTTTCATTTTATATCCTCCAGTACAGAAGTCTCATAAACAACAATTGGGGCAATTCTCGAGTAATGTAGGCCCCCGCCTTTTCTTTGTTTTAAACACCCGGGCAGCGCTTTCAACAGTATGGGTATCGCGCTTTTTCAGGTCGTTTTTCCTTTGAATTCAGTTCAGAGTGCGCACTCTCTACTAAGTAATGTCACTTTCAAGGAAAGTTGGACAAGTTTGTTGAAAAAAACTTTCTCCTTGACGCTACGCATTGATACTTATTTAATAAACAAGAATGGCAAAAACGATCAGGTGTCGATAATAACGGGAAGACAAAGATGACGGAGGAGGACCGGATCCGGGAGATATCGTCTCTCCTGGACCGGTACGGGCTGAAAACCCATGACAATGTTCTCGAAGAGAAAGGTGTTGATTTGAACGCCCTCTCGCTCGTCCTCCTCCGCGCGTTTCTCGAAACGTGCGACGAGATGTTTTTCGAGCATTTCTACGAACTGACCTGCCGGGTCTTCGAGAACCGGGCGAGAAGCTTTCTTGGGCCGAATGCGGAATCGACGCCCGGCCCGGAGGATATCGCGGCCGAGACGTACTCCATCCTGCTGAACCGCTACCTCGGCGGCAGCCTGGCCGAAGGGGAAAAACCTCTTTATGTCGGCCTCGGTATCGTGAAGAATCTCGTCCATGAGCATGGAAGACGCGCCCGTAAAGAGGCGGCCCTGCGACCGGCCGGTGCGGCCGGGTTTTCGCCCGGCCTTCTCGACGCTCTCGTCGAGATGGAGGAGGATCGGCGGAGCGAGCTGCTCCTGTTCAGGGTGCACGAGCTGGCGTGGGGCGGCTTGTCCGATCTGACGGCCCGGGAGAAGGATGTCTTGGCCGAATACTATCTCGGCGGGTCGAGTGTAAGTGATGTCGCCCGGAAACTGGACATGAGCATCGAAAACTTATACAAGCTCCTCAACCGGACGAGGAAGAAAGTCGAGGGGCTGCTGACGAGCTTTTCCCGCACAGCGGAAGGCGGGGAGGCGAAATGATGAAGATCACGCGCGAAGGACAGGTCTACCTTCCCGACGACCCCTGCCGGGAGAGGGAGAAGGATATCTTCGCCCTTCTCCACGGGGAGATCCCCGAAGAGAAGGAGAAGGACCTTCTTTCGCACCTCGAGACCTGCGCGGGATGCAAGTCCTTACTCGAGCTCCACGAAATGATCGACGACGGGCTTCGTTTCTACTTCCAGTCCCGGACCCTGCCGCCGCCGGCCGAGCTTCCGAAGAAGATCCGGCTCATGCTTTCCGAGGTGCGCAGGGACCAGCTGGCGCGCTGGATGTGCGATTTGGGGAGGAGCATTCTTTATCAACAGACTAGAGCGGTAGATAGAATCCAACCTTGGGGGGAGTTGTTATCCATCGGCAGCTGTGTCAAGGCTATCGAGAATATTTGTCGTTTTACTCTTGAAGATCAATTTCTAAAAGAGACCGAACTCCAATCCTCTTTGGTTGCCGACTGTTATGAATTCGCTCGAAACTTGACCGAATCTCCTGAAAATCTATTCAATGTTAATAATTCTAAAGCTGCGCTCGACAGGTCATTGGCGATCAATCCGGATTCGATGCACAGCGTAAAACTTCTCGGTGATTACTATTATTTGACAAAGGATTATCAAAGCGCAGTTAATGAGTTTAAGCGCGCAGTTCGCATAACGAACGATATTTCAGAAAAGAACAGTTTTTATCTCCTGCTCTGTTCCACAATGACCACTCAACGCAAATATGAAGAGGCCATTGCGTTTGCGGAGAAAGCTTGCGGCATTTGCGACGACTACCGGGTCGATTTTCTCAGGTTCATTAATTATTGCTGTATGAATGATAATAACCGTGCTCGGGAATACATCATTCGCATGGATAGTAGAATTGAAGCGACTCCAAAGTGTGGCTTGAACCCGGAAGCGATCGCACTTATCAGTAAATGGTTCGCCCGAACGGGTGATTCCGTTATAGTTACTTCTAAGGATAATGACATTCGTCGTGTCGTGATAAAATATACGAACAAAATTAGCTTAAAGTAATATATGGAATAAGGGTTATAAGGATGAGTCTTGATAAAACCAATAAAGACAAACCAAAGAACAGTTTAAACTGGTTTTTCACAATCTTTATTATGTTTGTGTTAACGGGGGCTTTATTTAGTTTTGATCTTTGGGCTAAGGACCGGGGGTTGAAAACGAGGGGAGGGTTTAATAATTATTTTGTTTCGCATGATGATGTTCCGGGGGATGTACCTCTTTTCAGGTGTCCCTAAAACAGACTATATCGCTTAAAGTCATATCTTGGGAATACAACCAATGAATAAATCATTATTAACGGTCGCCGTGTGTGTTGTTTTTGCGGTTGTGATAATGGTTATCCTGCTAAACTCGTCTGGTCAAGACAGGACAATCCCCCCTTTTGAAGGGGATAAAAGCAGTAAACGGTCTCATACAAAAATCATACCTCCGTACCACAAAGAAACTGATGAAATAAAACCGATTAAGTCTTTACATAATGAAGGCGTTATTGAAAAAAGAGAGAAAAGGCGAAATCGCGAGGTTGTTAGTCCAAATATTCCGCCAGCGAACAGCGGGTGGAGGGTGATAACGTGGGAGGGAAAACCATGTTCTGGAGTCAAGGTAATTGCAACAAGCGTCAGCCGCAATCTTGTGAATAAGTGGCTGAGCCTTATGGAAGAAAGCCGTCAGCCGGAGCCGGTATGGTTTGAAACGACAACAGCACAAGACGGCGCTTTCGATTTTTCTGATCGGGATCCGGCAACATATTTCGTACGTGTTAAAACGACCGGGTATAGTTCTGCTTACAAAATATTGGATTTGACAGGTGAGTTGCCGAGAGATTTAGTGTTGGTTGTCGATCGGGAGAAGAGCGTTCACGGTGTCGTTAAGGATAGCTTTCAAAAACCGGTGGAAGGTGTCGAATTATTGTGCCATCCAGATTTTATTTGTCCTATTGACAAAATACCTCTTAAAGATGCCTGTGAAATCGCACTGTTTCCGCATATAGCCGTGTCCGATGGCAATGGTATGTTCTTTCTTGAGGAAATACATGTTACAAGCGATATGTATCTTTCGGCGGAACCTGAAGGTTATATTCCCGTTGAAAAAAGAATCAAGTCGTACGATTATCATGTACAACACATCGTGCTCAAGAAACCATGCGTGCTTCAGGGAAAAGTCGTCAATAGAGATCGTGAGCCAATCTCCGATGCCGTGGTTTTTTTTAGATTCCAGCAGGAAGCTGGTTTGTTGAGCAAACCTGCCGTAACAGACGAAAAAGGCCGGTATCGTTTTGATGACGCTCCGGAAGGATTCATCCAAATTCAATCAACGCATGAAGACTACGGCCATGTTGTTGAAAGAATAACAATCAAATCGGATATAGATAACAATTGTAATTTCATTCTTCCCGAAGGCGTCGAGGTCGATATTGTCGTAATAAATGCAGAAGGCAGCCCTTTGAAGGGCATTTCCGTTATCGTTAAAGATTACACGACAGGTGGTTTTTTAGGTCGTTCGGAAACGAATGAGCGGGGCCTTGCGTCGTTCCGAGGGATCAATAAAGAAGGTCTCAATATTATCCAGGTGTCGGATCGCAAGGGAAAATACTCGAGGCATTCCGATATTCGTTCCTTCAAGGAAGATGTTAGGATCGAGATAGAGCTTAATAAAAAAGCAACAGCACATTTGAGAATTCTTGATGAAGAAACAAGGGAGCCTGTTTCCCGGTATAAGATCAGCATGTATCCGTACTATGCCCTAACAAGCTCTCAAGAGGTTATAAGCCTTCAGAAAGGGGTTCAGGAGTTCGATTACAAAGGCAGGGATATCGATTTTCTGATCGGAGAGAGGGAAGCTTTCGATTTCATTATATTTGCAGAGGGCTATCTTCCCGGTAGGGCAAGATTGATCGGGCCTGGGCCAGATGTATCGGAAATGCCGGTTGTAGAGGTCCTTTTGAAAAAAGGAAAATCATTGACCGGTACCGTAGTCAATGCGCATTCCGGACAACCCGTTCCCAGGGCAACCGTGCAACTTTATATCAAGGGGCAGTTAGACAAAAAACCGGCCTACGCTCTGTCCGGAGCGAGGAAGGCGCGGACAGGACCGGACGGCATCTTCACTCTCGACGGTATTTCGGAAGGTCGTTTTTATATAAGAGCCCAGGCCCCGGGTTACGCCCCTGCCTTGGCGGACACATATAAATTAAACACGGAAGATTTGGCTTCGGATAACCGTATCCTCCTTTGGCCGGGTGGAATTTTAAGCGGAGTGATTTGCGATGAAAAGGGTGATCCCAAAGAGGGAATCAAGTTGGAAGCCAAAATACCTGGAACCAATGAATTGATATTCACCTACTCAAACGCTGATGGGACATATGGCCTGTCTGGGCTGCCTCCAGGAGATCTGGAAATCTCCCTCTTTGACACGTTGAGTTTCTATACCCACGGCAGTCCGGTCAAAAAACGGAAGATTGTCACCATGCCCCCGAGCGGCGTAGTTCGAGTCGACTTTACCTGTGGCGGCTCATGTTCCATTTACGGTTCCTGTTCCTATGACAGGAAACGTGATTGGGGTATGGCTGTAAATATTATAAATGAAAAGGGAATAACAATTCTAACCACTGTTTCCGCAGTGGATGGCTACTACATGTTTCACGGCATCCCCCCCGGAAGATACACCCTCGAGGCGCGGTCCGGGCTCGCGGGTCTGGGCGGCGCTGTCCGGCGGCCGATCGAGCTTTCGCCGGGGGAGGAGCTCAAGCTCGACATCGACATCGCGGGAAAGGCCGTCAGCGGGCGAGTGAAGGGGCCGGACGGAAAACCCGCCGACGCTGCAGATGTCGATGTTTTGACGCCGTCGCTCCAGAGGATCCGCAACGTCGTGGCCGATCACGAGGGGCGCTACGCCATTCTCGGCCTCGACGAGGGGGACTATCTCGTGGCGGCCCGGGGTGAAGGGCTGGCCGAGGAGATCAAGGGCCCCTTCTCGCTCGGCGGGGCCCGTCCCGTGCGATCGGTCGATTTCGACCTCGAGCCGGGCGGCTTGGCGCGGATCCGCGCCAGCGAAAACAACGGCGGTCCTGTTTCCGGAGCCGTCGTCCTTCTCTCGGACGATTTCTCGAAGGGCGTGCTCCGCCGGGGCGTGACCGGGTACTCGGGGATGTGCGTATTCGACAGCCTCGAGACCGGCGCCTTCCAGGTCCTTGCGGGAGCCGGCGGCTTCGCGCCGGCCGGCGCGAAGCTGAACGCCCTCCCGAACGAGAAGGCCGACCTCGACATCGCGCTCGCTCCCGGCGGGAGCTTCCGCGTGCAGGTGGTGAACGCCGACGGCGCCCCCCTGATCGGGGCCTCGGTTGCGCCGTCCGGTTTTTCTCTTTTCGGCTTGACGCCGTACAGGCTGTCGCAGCTCGGCTTTCTGGATCCTTCCGATGCGCGCTTCCGCACGGACCGGTCCGGCGCGTTTGTGCTCGGGCCTCTTCCGGCGGGCGCGATCACGCTCCGCGTCACGGGCAACGGCCTCGTCCGCTCGACCGACGTGACCATCGCCCCTGGCAGGGAGAGCCCGGTGCGCGTCGCCATGAAGTAGGAGCGGAAGGGGAAATCAAGGGTCCCAACCTTTGCCGGATCGAAGAAAGTTTTTCAAGATCCCTGAGAAACTAAAGATTGCTTCCGTATTTTTGATATCGTCGGTTTCGATTACGACTTTGTATATGTAACGAAGCGTTCCGTCGTTCTTTTCGATGTCGAATCTTTCGCCCGGGATAACGACCTCCCTGGAGCGTTCGGCTTTATTTTCGAATTTCAGTT
>CAZWHE010000055.1:0-22987 GCA_964633825.1 uncultured Phycisphaerales bacterium
ATTAAATGATAATAATTTAATAAAAATAGAGAATGATTTCTTTGCTGAATGATGACATACCCTCTGGTTGGTATTTATTTTGTTATAAATAAGTCGACAAAGGTGTCCAAAAAAAGAGTCGATAAAAAAGAGTGACACCCAAGTCTTTGAGAAATAAATATAAAAGAGATTTGTAGGAGGTTTCAAAAATGACCAGAGGACAGACCAAGATATCGGTTCTTTCGGCAATCCTCTGCCTGGCGATTCTTTTCGGAACCGTAACAGGCTTCTCTTCTTCTCTTTATGCCGGCGTCTTGGAAGATGGTGAAGAAACCATCACCTACGTGATCACGGGCGACGTTTATTACGGTGATGTCAACTCTTTCAAGAATCCCGCTGTTCTCAAGAGATCCAAGGTCTTCAACCAGATCCCGGCGGTTAAAACCATCAAGAAAGAAAAGCTCGACAAAAACTCGGCTCGTTATGCCTTTCTCATCGACAAAGCGAACAGGGTCTTTCGCGAGACTGTCGAAAAAGTCGCCAAAGAGAAGGGATTCGATCTGGTCGTGGAACGGGGCGGCATCAAGGCGAGTAAGAATGTTCGCATTCCCGATATCACGGCGTTCGTGATCAAGGCGATTCCCCAGTCTTGACGAGCAGCCGGTGAGGGAGCCGATTTTTTTAAGTCGATTGAATAACCAGGCCTGTCATCAGCGGAATGGCAGGCCTTTTCTTTATGTTCTCATTGACTGGATGAAGAAAAATGAGTGAACGAAAACTTTTCTTGATCCCTTTTCTTCTCCTCCTGGCGGGCTGCGTTGCCGAAGAGCGGATTCTCGTCATCCCCATGGATGAGGAGGAGTATGTCCTCTACGCCGGAGAGGACGCTCTCCCCTTCGAGCACTTTCCCCCGCGGTACAGTGTCGATCCGCCTCACAGCCGGGACGTGTTCAAGGTCCGTGATGAGGCGGCCCCCGAGGTGTACGATCCTTTCCGGAGGTATGCCGGCCAGACCTATTACGGCAAAGACGGCTCCGTGACGCGCCATTACTATCTCGCTCCCGGGACAGCCGATAATGTAGCCACTCTCCTCGTCGCTCAGGTAGAGGACTTGGTCAGGGTCGCTGATACTGACGGCACAGGCATCGATAACCAAACCATGGATACGGTGATCGTGTGGCAGAACTTCGTGAATGACCCGCGCAATGCCAAGGGCGTGACCGGGGGATTCAACAATTACAACCACGAAACCGGGTTTGCAGCCGACCTCATGGTAGTTAGAACAAAAAAACCGGACAAACTGATGGAAGTCGACTCCTTCCTGACGAACCTCCAGGCCGAGGTCCCCATGATCGAGATCGAAGTGCGCGTGGCCGAGCTCTCCATGAGCGACAATCTCCAGTACGGCCTCTCGGGCGCCATCAACAAGGTCACGACGGGCGCCTACTTCTTGAAGGGGTGGCTCACCAATTTCAACACCGAATCGATGAAGGTCTCGGGTCTGGCCGACTTTCCAGGCGCCTTGGTTTCTCTCGGCGGCATACACGATAAGTACGGATGGGCGGGCCAGCTCGAGCTCCTCCAGAGGATATCCGATTCGGACATCCTCTCCGCTCCCAAGATCACAATCCTCAACGGCCACCGGGCCGTGATCAAGACGGGTGATCAGACACCCATCTCCAAAGTCGTCACTTCGGGGAGTACAACCTTTTACTCTTACGAGTACAAACCGACGGGGATCACCCTCGTCATCGTGCCCCATCTCCTGCCCGGCGGGATCATCCAGGTCCAGGTCACGGCCGAGGTCTCGTCGATAACAGGACAGCAGACAGTCGACCTCGGCGGGGGGCCTGTTCAGCTCCCCATCGTCTCGAAGAGGAACATCGGCACAAAGCTCAGGGTGAAGAGCGGCAAGAAGTTCATCATCGGCGGGCTCTACACCTATTCGGATATACAGATCGTGTCCAAGGTCCCGCTCCTCGGCGACATTCCCGTCATCGGTTACCTTTTCAAGAGCGAAAGCACGGAAAGGGCCAAGTCCGAGATCCTGTTCAAGATCACGCCCCGCATCGTGAGACGGCCGTCCGGCCTGATCGACAGGGGGGAGGAATGATGAAAAAGCGGAGAAAGATCGCAGCAGGATGGCCTACCGGGATGTCTCTATTTCTCGTAATCTTTTTTTTACTGAGTACCGGCTGTGTCGTTGAATCGAGCAAACCCAATCTTTTGACCCAGGACAAGCTGACCCTCTACGCCGAGGAGGAGGCTGTCGCCTTCGAGCCGATCCTGAGCCGCTACTCCTTCGATCCCTCCTTCCAGAGCGATCTCCAGGAAGGGGAGCGGGCCGATCCCGACGATCTCTTCGGGCCCTTTCACCTTCATGCCAGGAACACCTACAGTCACAGCGACGGATCGACAACGATCCATTACTATCTCGAGCCCGGGATCGGGAAAAAGATCGCCAAGCTTCTCGTCGGTCACATGAAAGGTCTCCACCAGGTCGCCGAGTTCAGCAAGGCCGCAGATAATACAGCCCCCTCTGCACCCAACCAGATCGCTCTCTTTCCCGGTTTTGTCAAGGACAGGCGTGTCACATCGGCCAGCGGCCCTGAGGATGAATTTATGAAAATGAACCATGGCCTGCCCAACGTGGTCAACACCAGCACCGCCTGCGATCTCTTGCTCGTGCGGGCCACGAAGGAGACGCTCCTCGACGTGGAGAGCTTCATCAGGAAGTTTCTCGTTGAGGTTCCCCAGATCGAGGTCAAGATCCGCGTCCTCGAGGTCTATCTCGCCGACAACACCCAGTACGGTCTGACGAGCAGCCTCTCCAAGGTGACGGGCGGCGACCCTTTCCTGCAATCGCTGACCACCCACTTCAACACGGAAGAGATGAGCGCGGCCGGCGGTTTCACCCTCGATGATCTCGCCTCCTGGTTCGATCCCGGAAGGGCTGACGTGGATCCCGGGTTTCAGGGGAGCCTCTTTGTCGTGGAGGGCGTTCACGACAAGATCCGCCTCCAGGCCGCAATAGAGCTTCTGCAGAGAACAGGAAGCGCGGAAGTCCTCAATGCGCCCAAGGTGCGCGTTATGAACGGCCACAAGGCCATCATCGAGACCGGGTCGGATATCCCCATTGCCGAAGCGAATGTCAAAGCCACGACAACGGAGTATAAATACAATTATAAACACGTAGGAGTCACTACGGTGATCCTGCCCTTTCTGCGCATGGACGGATCGCTCAGGATCCAGGTGACGACCAGCGTCTCCACCATCACGAGCGAAAAAACGTTCACCACGGCCACGGGATCGGTCACCGTCCCCGTGATCTCCGACCGGGGCGCGTCGACCATTGTCGACGTCAAGGAGGACCAGGCTTTTCTCCTGGCCGGTCTCCTGCACAAGACTGAGATCGAGGTCGTTTCCAAGGTCCCGCTTCTCGGCGACATTCCGATCTTGGGGTACCTCTTCAAGAGCAAAAACAAGGAGTTCCAGAAGACCCAGATCGTTTTCTACATCGAGCCCAGGGTCGTCAAGCCGACTGAAGTCATCTATGGCCTGGGGGAATGATCCCGTGCATGAAGCCGCCCCGACCGGAGCTCGAGAAGCCGTCCGGGTCCGTTCACTCCGCCGCTCTTTTGGCGAAACCCTTGCCCTGAACAACCTCGACATGACCGTGCACCGGGGCGATATCTATGGCTTTCTCGGCCGGAACGGCGCCGGGAAGAGCACGACGATCCGGATCCTGGCCGGGCTCGTCAGGCCCCACGGGGGCGAAGCGGACCTGCTGGGAAGGAGCGCCCTGGGACGCGATCCCGCTGTGCGGCGGGGGGTGGGTTTTCTCGTCGAGGTCCCGTCTTTTTTCCCTCATCTCGACGGGGTGGAGAACCTCCGCTGTCACGCCGACCTGGCAGGCGGCGTCTCCCTGCCCCGGATCATGGAAAGTCTCGAGCTCTTCGGCATGACCGATGCCGCCCGCCGCAGGGTGGGCGGGTACTCTCTCGGCATGCGCCAGCGTCTCGGTCTGGCCCAGGCTTTCCTGAACGATCCCGAGATCATCGTTCTCGACGAGCCCGGGATCAGCCTCGATCCCGGCGGCATGATCGCACTCCGCGAAGTGATCAGGCGCTTTGCCGCCGAGAAGGGGACGACCTTCCTGATTTCGTCGCACATTCTCGGGGAGATGGAGCGGCTCTGCACCCGTGTGGGCATCATCGAAGAAGGGCGCATGGCCGCTGAGGGAACTCTCTCCGAGCTGGGTGCCGCGGGGACCCTTTCGATCCGGGTCTCCGATCCCGCGAAGGGTGCATCCCTGGCAGGGGAACGCTTTCCCGATTCCGCCCCCCGCGAGCTCGCGGGAGGGAAGATCCAGGCCGTTCTCGATGAGAACGAGATCCCCGAGCTGGTCAGGCTCTTTGTCGATGCCGGGCTCGACGTCTTCGAGATCTCTCACGGCGCGGCCACACTCGAGGAGCTCTTCCTCGATCTCGTGGAAAGGGGGAAGGAGTCATGAAAAGCCGCCCCTTTCGCATGGAGATCTTCAAGCTCACGAGAAGACCCGGGGGTTTTCTTGTCTTTGTTTTTCTCCTCCTTCTGATCAAGGCCTTCGCCCTGCTGGCCGGTGCGGGAGCATCGGGCGCCGACAAGCCCGGAAGCGCCTTCATCTACCTGGCCGAGTCGGCCTCCATCACGATGAAGCTCTGGTGGTTCCTGGCGCTCTGCATCGCGGCCGCTTCCCTCTCGAGCGAGAGGAACCGCGGAATCCTGAGGATGCACCTCTCACGGCCCGTGAAAAGAGAGACCTTCTTTCTTGCGCGCCTCTCGGTATTCCTTCTGGCTGTTCTCGTTGTTCTCGTTGCCGACGCCGCGGCCGGGTTCTTCTTGGCATCGCTCTTTCGCACATTCGGGGACGTTGCCGATCCCGTGCGCCAGGGACCGCAGTTCGCGTCTCAGGCCATGGTCTTCAGCCTCTTCAAGTGCTACGGTCTCACCTATCTCGGAATGGCGTCCACCGTCTCTCTGGGGCTTCTCTTCTCCGTGCTGAGTGTCCATCCCGTGCCGGCCATGGTCTGGGCGGCCGGAACGGGGATCGTGATGGAGGGAGTGAGGTTGACCCTGGGACCGCCGGCCTCGGTCTGGATGTTTACGGGATACAACTCGATTCACTTCGAACGTCTCTCCCGCCTGGCGCGCGGTATCGCCGAATACACGCCCTCAGGATTCACAACGTCCGCGGTCTTGATCCCCTTTCTTTATCTGATCATTTTGAGCCTGATTTCGATTCACCTTCTTCGCCGGGCCGACATCGTCGAATGATTTTCGGCTCCTTCCCGTTTCATAAGGTCTTTTTTTCGCTTGACTTGCAGAATTCCTTTGATAGAATTCCCCATTCTTTTTTTAAATCGACTTAACGTTTGTTATAGCAAAAACTTAATAAACCGTTACACTCCGTGACGGGACGGATATTCAAGGCAAGTTTCATCAGTCCTTATAGATCAAAAGGTATGAACCTGATCGGGTTCCACGTTATTTTCCACATCTCTGCTTTCTTTCTGAGAGGAGTGACGAATGTTTTCCCCAGGTAGAAGCTCCCTACCTTCACAGTTCATTGTGGTTCCGGCCTTCCTGGCTTTTCTTTTTCTCTCTTCGGGTTTTCTGTCCGCACAGGACGAAGACCTGAAAGCCCTTTTCCGGGAAGGAAGGGATGAGTTCGGCAAATGCAACTATGAAGCGGCTCTCCAGAAGTTTCAGGAAATTCTAGCTCAAAATCCATCCAATGAGCTGGCTTTCTATTTCTGGGAGGAAGCAGGGAACAAGATCTTTCTTGATATGCTGATCAAGGAAGGCGAGTACGAAAAAGTGGCCAGGAGGTTCATCGACCTGGCGCGAGTGGGACGGAGGGAGAAGCAGAACGACGAATCCCGCATCCGGGAGCTCGTGGGCATGGTCGTTTCCAGTGACCCCCGCTTGAGGCATGACGGCCTCCTGGAACTGGCTTCCAACCATGGTGAATTTGCTGTTCCGCACCTTTACCGGCAGCTGGGCAACGAGGATGTTGAGGTTCGAGTCAACGCCATCGCGGCCCTCATTCGCATGGGTGAAACGGTCACCCTGCCGCTCATTCAGGTTCTCCGGTCGGACAACGAACAGATCAAGCGGAATACGGCCGTCATCCTCGGCAAGATCAAGGACGAGAGAAGCATTCCGGCTCTCAAGAATATTTACGACGCCGGGGCTTCCGACGAGCTCACCAAGAATGCGGCCGTTGACGCGCTGTTCAAGATTACGGGCAGGGAAATCGCCGGCATAGAGGACGCCGCGATCCTGTTCACGGAGACGGCCGAGGCCTATCTCAAGGGCGACGATCATGTCTGCAAGCCTTTCCTGAGCAGCCGTGTTGTTTGGAAGTGGCAGAACGGGGATCTGGTCCACGTTCCGGCGACGCCCGGACTCAGGTCTCTCGAGCTGGCCGAGGATGCCTGTTACGGCGCTCTGGAATGCGATGTCGGCTCGGTCAAGGCCATTTCACTCCTGGCCGTTGTCTATGCGTCGCAAATAGCCGAGATCAAAAACACGCCCGCTTCCGAGGATGAAGACGACGCCATGACCTTCGCGCGCCAGAATATGGGGAAAGCGGCTACGATCCTGGCTCTCTGCGGTCCCGACAGGCTCGGCGAAGCGCTGGCCTTCGCCCTCGATAACAACCTCGGGCTCGCTGCAATAGAGATTATCGGAATTCTCGATGAGACGAGCGCTTTCGATGACTTTACCCTGGACCAAGCCTTCAGGTCGGAAGACAAGCTGGTCCGCTATGCCGCCGCCTTTGCCGCGGTGAGAGGCGGCCTGATCGACGAGGACATCGTGAGGGTCGTGGCCAGGGCGCTCGGTGAAACCAGCGTCAGGCAGGTTCTCATCATCGACAACAACTCGGAAACGCGAAACGCCCTGACGACCGGCTTGAACAATGCCGGTTATTTTGCCATCAATGCAACCGGAGGCGCCGAGGGTCTTTCGAGAGCCAAGGATTTTCCTCCCAAGGATCTCGTCATCGCCCAGGCGGGGCTGACGGACCTGACCATTGACAGCATTGTGTTCGAAATGTCCAGCGGCGGATCGGCCCGAACCCCTGTGGTGCTTCTCGCCGCCGATGAATCGATGGATGGCGTGAGGAACCTCTGGGAAGGCAAGGTGGCAGGCTTTCTCACCACAAGCGAAGTGATCAACGATGCCTACTTGCCAACCGTAGAGAGCGCCGTCAATGAGGTGAACGAAGCGCGCCGGAAAGCTCTCGAAATCTCGATCAAGGCCGCACAGGCTTTGTCCGTTCTCGACAGGAATCTGTTGAGCGGCGTTGTGGAAGACCTTGTTCAATCCTTGGGCAAGCCCGACGAAGTCAAGATTCCGGCTTTACGGGCTCTGGCCAAAGCGCAGGACAGCACTTCCTATGAAAGGATTGCCCGTCTCTTCGGCGACACATCGGCATCCGCGGCGGTCAGGACCGAGGCGGCCAAGGCCTTGGGCGAGATCTTTATCACCGGAAAAGTTGTTCCTGATACCGATACGCTGAGCACCTTGAGGGAAGCCCTGGCCGATTCCGATTCGGGATTGAGGCTCGCTGCCGGAGAGGCCTTCGGGAAAGCGGTCGGACTCTCCGATGACGAATTGAAGGAAATTCTCATCTCCAACAGAATTCAATAATACCGCATCATCGAATGAATAAAGAAAAAGGCGCCAATGGGCGCCTTTTTTTATTTGTGGAGCCAGGGATCGGATTTGAACCGACGACCTCAGCTTTACGAAAGCCGTGCTCTACCACTGAGCTACCCTGGCTGTTTCGAACGGCCGCGTTCACGGAAAACTCCGATCATGAGCCGTTCCGCAAGGGGCGATTTTTCTAACATAATGGGCCGGATGGCGCCAGCCTCATTAGATCAAAAGTTTTCGGGTAAAACATCAGGATCATGAGGATCATTCTTTTGTGGTTTTTTTCATCGCTTTGATCGCCCTGTCCACGTCCCGATCTTCGAGATCTCGGTGCGTCACAAATCTCAATGATTCCGGTGAAAGGGCGTGGATCAGGACATTCTCCTCCCTCAGCGCTGCCGCGATCGATTCTGCAACGGGGCGGGTCGTGCGCGCCATGACGATGTTGGTCTCCACGTGGCCGGGGTCGAGAATGATGCCGGGCAAATCATGGATGTTTTCAGCCAGTGTCCGGGCGCGCTCATGGTCTTTTTCCAAGAGAAGGGGGCCTTCGTCGAGCGCGATGAGGCCGGCTGCGGCGAGGACGCCCGACTGGCGCATTGCTCCACCGAGCGGTTTGCGGATTCGCCGGCAGTCGGCGATCGCCTCGGAATCACCCACGAGAAGAGACCCCACGGGAGCACCGAGCCCCTTGGAAAGACAGAAAGCGATCAGATCGACTTGTGCGGCGAATTCGTGGACAGGGACCTTCGCGGCCGTCGAAGCGTTGAAGATCCGGGCGCCGTCCATGTAGAGGGGAACGCCCGATTCACGAACCATTTGGGAAATAGCGGTGAGGTCGTTCAACGCGAGAACGGTTCCGCCCCCCAGATTGTGTGTGTTTTCCACGATGACGAGCCCCGTTTTAGGGTTGTGGATGTCGTCTCCCTTTTGGAGGGCGGCCGCGATATCATCGGGATTCATCAGGCCGCGTTCACTCTTGATGGGATGGGGCTGGACGCCCGATATGAGACCCAGACCGCCGCCTTCGTAGAGGAGGGTATGACTCGAGGCCTCGAGGATGACCTTTTCGCCGGGACGGGTGAAGTGCTTCACGGCGATCTGGTTCGCCATGGTTCCCGAAGGGATATAGAGCGCGGCATCCCGGCCGAACCGAGCCGCTGCCTCCGACTCGAGGCGATTGACCGTGGGATCTTCACCGTAGACGTCGTCGCCCACCCGGGCTTCCGCCATGGCGCGGCGCATCGCCTTGGTCGGTTGAGTCACCGTGTCGCTGCGGAAGTCGGAAATCCGTTTTTCTTTCATGAGGAAACCGGGGCTGTGTATGGAGACTCTTTTCAGTTGTTTCGTTGCGAACGGATCATGGTACAGATATCTTTTGATTTTCTTCAATGACAAATTCGCGGTAACCTTGAGGCGGAGCCGGCGCCATATGAGGTCATTCATGGAAGACGGACTTTCGGCCGCAGAAACTCTCGTGGAAACGGAGCGTGCTTTCTCAAGCATGATAAGCGAGCTGTCTCGCGAGAGCAAAATCGCCGTGGACACGGAGCAGAACGGTTTCTACGCATACAAAGCACGAATTTGCCTGATCCAGATTTCATCTCATCGGAAAAGCTGGGTCGTTGATCCGCTGGCCGGATTCAGCGTCTCCTCGCTGGGAAAGCTCTTTTCCGATTCCGCGGTCGTCAAGATTTTTCACGCCGGCGAGAACGATGTTCTCTTTTTCAAGAAAGACCACGGCTTTTCATTCGCAAACGTCTTCGACACCATGATCGCGTCGCAGGTGATCGGTTTCCGCCGCGTCGGCCTGGCCAACCTTCTTGAGGAAACCTTCGGAGTTCAGCTGGAGAAGAAGTATCAGAAGGCCGATTGGGGAAGAAGGCCGCTCACACCCGAAATGATCCGGTACGCCTCGATGGACACGCGCCTCCTGATTCCGCTTGCCGAAATTCTTGGTGAAAAGCTGAAAGAGCTCCGTCGCGAAGAGGAGGCGCAATGCGAGTTCGGCAAGATCTGTTCCGTTGTCTACCAGGAAAAGAAAGCGGATCCCGACGGTTTTCTTTTCATCAAGGGCGTTCGGAGGCTCGATCCCATATCGCTGCGTGTTCTCAAAGCCTTGTTCCATTTTCGCACCCGCACCGCCTCCGATCTGGACCGCGCGCCTTTTCGGATAATGGGGGACGGCGTTCTTATCGAGATGGCGAGAAAAAAACCCGACACCCTGAAAAAACTGGGGTCTATCCGGGGGCTTTCGAAGGAGATGATCAATTCCCGGGGAAGGAAGATCGTCGATCTTGTGGCCAAAGCCCGATCGAAAGGCCCTCTCAAAAGGGCGGCACAACCCCGGAGGGGACGGAATCCTCTCCTCGACCTGGACATAAACCAGGCCAGGGCCTACGAAGCTCTCAGGGTATGGAGAAAAAAGCGCGCCGCCGAAAGAGGCGTGGAGCTCTTCCGCGTCGCAAACGCCCAGCTCCTCCTGGACATTGCAAAGAAAATGCCGCTCAAGCTCGGAGACCTTAAAAAGATCCCATCCTTGGAAGCATGGCGGTTCAAGGAGTATGGAAAAGAGATCGTCGCCGTAACGGGCCGCGCCTTGAAGAGAGAGGGCTAGAGGAACTTGTCCCGAAAAGACCTGGCTTTCGAAGGATCGGCTGTTCCAGAAACGATAACCCGTCCGTCGCGGAATACGGTCATCGAGAGAGGGGGGTGCCGGAATCTCAGGTGGAAGCGCCCTCTCTTGACATGTCCGACGCCCGAGAGTTTCCGTTCCAGCTCTTCGAGGGAACAGCCCAGGCCTTCTCCGGCCGCATCGAACTGAACCGAATCGGAGCCGCACAGCACCGTTTCCGCGCTTCCCCGTTCCCCGTCGAGGAACTCGTATCTTTTCGAGGAGCAGGCCGCGCACCCGGGATCGGCTTCCACGAGAACGCGTCGGTGCCGGTTGTTCCAAACGTCGGCGATCGTGAGCGTTCCTGCGTTCGCCGGACCCGATCCGGCCAGGATGCGCAGGATCTCGGCCGAAGCGAGCGAGCCCATGAAGCCCACGGCGGACCCGATCACGCCGGCCGTGTCGCACGTGGCGATCGATCCCGGAGGGGGAATGTCGCCCATATAGCAGCGAAGGCAGGGCCGGCCTCCGGCAGGGATTGTCAGGCTGTGCCCGATCCCTTGGATGACGCCTGTGTAGATCCAGGGGGTTCCCTGTTTCAGCGCAGCGTCGTTGATCAGGAACCTGAGGAGAAAGTTGTCCGAGCCGTCGGCGATGCAGTCCGCTCCTTTGATGAGCTCTTCGATGTTGTCGGGCTTCACGTCGACGGCGTGGGGTTCGAGAAGGGTGTCGGGATTGATTCCGGCAAGCCTCTTTTCCGCGGCTTCCACTTTGGGCAGGCCTTTAAGGGCATCGTCAAGGTCGAATAGGCTCTGGCGGGGAAGGTTGGTCCTTTCCACGATGTCCCTGTCGCAAAAAACGAGACGACCCACGCCCGAGCGGACGAGATGCGCCGCGATAACCGAGCCCACGGCGCCGCAGCCAGCCAGAAAAACGGAGCTGTCCCTGATCCGCTTCTGCCCCTCTTTTCCGATGGGGGGGAAGAGCTCCTGGCGATGGTATTGGCTTTCGGTCACGACAGGAACCACTCCATGAGCATTCGGCGATCGAGCAGGGTGTCAACGGCCAGGTCGGGCCGGAAGCGTTCCAGCTCTATGCGCGGGAAGGGGCCCGTGGCCACGGCGAGGATCCGGGCGTCCAGAGCCCGGCCGGCCTCGATGTCTCTCGGCGTGTCTCCCACAATGAAGAGACCGTTCCTGTCGATGGTCGAATCGGTTCCGGCGAGCGTCCGGCCCTTTTCCACGGCGATTCTGAGGAGAGCGGTCCTGTCGGACGAGTCGGAGCCGTAACCGCCGAACGAGAAGTAATGGTCGAGACCGGCTCTCTTCAGCTTGATGCGCGCGCCCTCTTCGAGGTTGCCCGTGCCGAGACCGAGGAGAAAGCCGTCCCTCGATTCGAGCTCTTCCAAGAGGGCGCCCACGCCGGGCAGCACTCGAAAACCCTCCGAACGGTCCACCTCTTCCTCGAGAAACTCCAGATAGCGTTTGAAGAGCGCCTCTTCTTCCTCCATTGCTGGAGGCCGTTTCTTGTGAAAGCCGAAGATCTCGCGAAAGATGGCCGTGTCGGTCATGCCGGCGGGCGAAATCTCGTTGAGCTTTATAACCGATCCGAATTCGGCCTCCATGGCGCGATCGAACGCCCGCAGCCCTGCGCCGCCCGTGGTCACGAGGGTTCCGTCCAGGTCGAAAAGAACGATTCGCGCCATCATGAACAGCTCCGATTCTTAGCGTCTGCGGACGAGCGATTCCATCGAGATCCCGGCATGGGCCGCGGCTTCGCCGACCTCCTCGAGGAACCGCTCGGCGTCTTTCGGGTACCCCGCCGTGGGCCTAATCTCGGGATCGAGCTTAATCCAGTATTGGTTGAAAAGCTTCATGAATACTTCGCGGACATATTTACAGAACATCGACGAAAGCGCAACGGGCATGTGGCGCTTGTCCCCCGATCTCACGAAATCGATCGAGATGGTCCTGGCATCCTCTTTCAAACGGTACGAGGAGAGAGCGCGGCTTTCTTTGATGACGGACAGCGAACGGCCGGGGGATCGCTGCGCGAGGATCTCTGCATAGCAATTGCGTCCGCCCAGCTTGTCGACGAAGACCTGCATGTCGGTCTCCGGGCATTCGGACGCCGCGGAAATAATGAGATCGAGGACGCGGTCTGCCAAAAGGCGCGCCTTGTTTCCGTGCCGCGTCACGCCTCTGTTGAAATGGGGTTCGGGAACGATGCGGGTCTTGAAACCGTGAAACCGAACTCCCTCTCTCCGGCAGGTCCCCTTCAGAAGACGGCCGCTCTTCACCGCAATTTGGGGTTTCACGGCAAGGGGAAGGGGGGCGGCAAGAGGGACCGGGCCGTACCAGGGGCAGCCGGAGAGATCGAGACCGGCCTGCCCCGATCCTTCGAGGAGGTCGCCCAGATCTGCGGGGAGTCTTCCCGCGGCGGCAAACCAGAAACCGAGCACGGTTTTCTCCAGGCAGGCAAAGCCGTTCCTCCCCCGGTAGACGACTTTGGAATCGTCGACGCGGAGGAGGGGCTCGTCAATGGCGGCGTTCTTCGTGACAGCCGCGGCCAGCGCCCTGTCGAGCGGCCCGGCATCGGTCCGGAAGGCCGACAGGGTGACGGTCAGAGGGCCCAGCCTGGGGCCGTAGCCCGCTTCGTCGATGCCGGCGACGAGGAGCTCTTCCTTCATCGGTGTTCTTTCCGGAAAGACTTTTGCCGCAGCGAGATGTATTTCCACAGGGCGAATACGATGACGGCGGCGCTGATCCACTGGGATGTGGAGAGGGAGCCCAGGTAACCGCGGGCCTCGTTGTCGCCCCTGAATATTTCGATAACGGAGCGCGTGACAGAGTAGAGGATCAGAGAGAGGCAGAAAACCTGCCCTTTGAAGCTCCGTTTTTTCAAGACGACGGTCAGCACAATGGAGAGGAGGATGGCGTTTAAAGCCATGTAGATCTGTGTGGGATGAAGCGGAACGTTCAGCCGGTCGGTGGGCATCATCGACCCCGGGACGTTCGGGAAGCTGATGGCCCATGGAAGGTCCGGCGCCGGCTTTCCGTAACAGTCCCCGACGAGGAGACACCCGATCCGCCCGATGGAGAGGCCGAGCATGACACAGGGCATGGCGATGTCGGCCGTCTGCAGGAAGTCCATGCCTTTCTTCTTGACGATCCATGCTCCCGCCAGGATCGCGGCCAGGACACCGCCATAGAGGACGAGTCCGCCCTTCCAGATCATGAATGCTTCGGCCAGGCTGCAGGGGTGGATCATGATGTAGAGCAGCCTGGCTCCGACGATTCCCGAGATCAGAACCCAGAGAAAGAGGTCGGCGATCCTGTCAGGGTTCTCGCCCATCTTCCGGGCGGAGTGCTGCATCCAGAAGTAACCGGCCAGGAACCCGACGGCGACCATGAATCCGAAAGAGTGGACCGGGTATCCAAAAATCTTGACCAGAATCGGGTACATAACGGCTCCGGCAGGCTAGAGGATCATTCCCATGATATCGGCCTCGAACACTAGCTTTCCATTCACAAGGCCCTGAGCTTCGACGGTAAAGGAGCGGGAGCGCATTCTGCCCATGCGGGTGACCATGATCAGGTCGTTACCGGGAAGAACCTGCCGCCGGAATTTGACTTTGTTGACGCCGGCGAAGCCGAAGAAGGTCTCCCTGAGCTCTTCGTTGACCAGCTTGACGTGTATGGTCGCCATCTGGGCGCCCGTTTCGATCATGAGAACCCCCGGAAAGACCGGTCTTCCAGGGATGTGCCCCCGCACCCAGAACTGGTCGTCCCGAATCTCGTTGAGGCCGACGGCAAAGCCCTCTTCCCGGTTGAAGTCGAGAACGGACTTGATCATGAGCATTTCGTGCCGCTGCTGAAGAAGAGAGTTGACCCCTTCCTGATCGAGATAGACGCTTTCTCTGTTGATCCTGTCCGGATCGATGATCAATGAAACAGGCATTGTCGTTTCCTTTCGACATGTCGGCATTGCCGGGAAAACCGGAGACGGGCGCGGATTTTTCGTCGGAACGAGCTGCCCTGTGAAATCGCCGGGTCACGTCATCGCGCTTCCAGAACTCTTTCAAAAACGAATTCTCCGGAAACGGATGAAATCATAACCTTCTCGCTCAGCGGATTGAAGCGTCTCTTGAAGATGGTGAGATCATATTCGCCCGGCGGGACGCGGTCTATGACGACCTCTCCGAGATGGTTTGTCTTTTTCGAGAAGGTCCGGTTTTTCGAAATGAGCCTGATGACCACGTTGTTGATCGCTGTTCCCTTTTCCGTCGTGATCTTGAACACCAGGCGGGTGAAGGAGGGAACAATGAAATCCCGGGTCAGCGAATTCCCTCCGGCGAGGTAGATTCCAAGGGCTCGATCAACGGGATTTTTTCGGGAGCGGAGATAGATATCGTATGTCCCCTCGGGAAGATCGCCGAACAGATAGTATCCCTTTTCATCGGTGACGGCCGTCGATCTGGCCGGCGGCGGATCATCGGGATTGGACGGCGTGCAGGTGATGACAACGGCCATTCCCTTGACGGGCTTGTCATCGGTGTCGACTATTCGACCGCGGAGGCTCGTTCCGACGGCCAGGCCGAAGTCGAGATAATCTTCTTCCTGGGGAACGGTCAAACCGCTTTGCACGAGATCTTGGTAACCGGCGCTGCGGATGAGAACCGTGTAGACGCCGTCTTCGAGCCCCGTCAGTATGAGAATCCCGCTGGTGTTGCGAAAAATCCTGCCCGATCTGTCCCGGGCCCATTCCGCGATATCGCTTTCGCCGATCGGTCTGACCCACGCCGTGAACCATTCCAGCGCTCTTCCCGTCTGACCATCGAGGACGCGGCCTCGTATCCCCGGGAAAGGAGCGGGCTTGTTTTTTTGAACGGGAGACCGCTTGTCCTGCGGCCGCTTGGCTGCCGGTTTTGACTGCCCGGCCGGCTGTTTGGGCGGTTTCCCGTCTAAAATGTCGTACTGTGTCGCTTCTGCCGGTCCTTCGCTCGATGCCCGGGAATCATCCCGTGGAATGATCCGCAGGTCTTGATCGACTTTTTCTCTGTCGAACAATCCCAGCTGCCAGGCGGCCGCGAGAACGATCAGTGTCAGACCCGCGAGAGCGAGAAGAGTCGTTGCAATCGGTGCCGGTCTTTTATCTTGCATGAAATTGTTTTGACATCCATCTTGCCTATGCCTTGCTATTAAATATAAGTTGTTAAGCTTCCGGCAACATTCTCGGGCCGGAATCGAAAGAAACAGAGACTTCATTTTGATGCCTGGACAATATCCAGGGGACAAAAAAGGAGAAAAAATGATCAGAAAGAACTTCCGGACGGGGGTTTCGTCCTATGTAACCGCAATAACGGCGGTTTTGCTCGTTTCCTTGTCATCTTTGCAGGCCCGTCCGCTGCCCCTTGCCGAGGCGCAGCAGGCAGAGACGCAGCCGCGGAAGGTGGTTCTCCTCGGTTTCGACGGGCTCGACGCCGGCCTGACGAAGCGTTTCATGGAGGAAGGGCACCTCCCGCGGTTCCGGGAGCTTTCCGAAAAAGGCACTTTTCTGCCGCTGGGAACCACCAACCCCGCCCAGTCGCCCACGGCCTGGGGCTCTATTGTCACCGGTCTGAATCCGGGCAAGACGAACCTCGGCGGCTTTATCAGGCGGACCTGTCGGGGCATCGTGATGCCCACCGTCTCGATGGCCGAGGACTCCTTTAAGGGGGACCGGCACACCAAGCCGTGGTCTGAATTCTCATGGATCAACAAGGAGAGCCAATGGCTGTTGATCGGAGCGGGCGCTCTGGTTGTCCTCGTGCTCGTCTTCTTTCTATTGAAGTCCGCAGCAGGGGCCAAGACGGGATTGAGCCTCGTTGCGGGCCTTATCCTGGCCGCTGCGGCTTCTGTTCTCGGCTTCTTTTTCTTCGACGGTTTGCCCGAAGAGGTTCCCATCCCCTACAACATGCAGCAGGGGGATTTTGTGTGGGACGTTCTCGCCGAGAACGGCGTCGACTGCATCGGGCTCTATGTCCCCGGAGCCTACCCCTGTCTCGCTTCGGATAAGAGCCGCATTCTCGGCGGGCTCGGTGTTCCCGATATTTCGGGCGGGGGTACGGGAAGCTGGTATGTCTACACGGACGACGATTGGATCATTCATGACCAGGAAACGAGAACGGCCGGCAAGATCATCAAGCTCAGGGAAAAGGACGGTTTGATCCGGGGACCCCTCTTCGGACCGAAGAACTTCGTTGAAATGGAGGAGTTCGAGAAGAGGATCGATGCTCTCCGCGAGAAAGAGAGCAAGCGGGAGCTCGATGTCGTCAAAAGAGAGTACAGAGAGTGGAAAGGCGACAACCGGAAGAAGAAAGCCCTTGTTGAGTTCTCGATCGATCCCGACCGTTCCACCGGAAAGGCCGTCATCACCGTCCAGGACCAGGCCCAAGCCCTCTCCGTGGGTGACTGGAGCGAGTGGTTCAGGGTTTCTTTCGCGCTCTCGCCGCGCGTGGAGGTTCCGGCCCTTGTCAGGATGAGGCTGATCCGGTGCGACGAGGAGCAGATCCGGATTTTCATTCCCGCAATCGACATCAGCCCCGAGGGAACTCCCGAGTATTTCAGGATAAGCTCTCCCGGCGATTACGCCGAGAGGCTCAGCCGGGAAGCCGGGCTCTTCGAGACGGTGGGGTGGTCGTGCATCACCCACGGCCTCAAGGATGAGGAGATCGACGAGTTCGTCTTTCTCGAGGACATCGAGTTCACCATGAAGAACAGAGAGAAGGTGATGAAAAGCCAGCTCGACTCGGGTGATTTCGATCTGCTCATGAGCGTCTTCTATTCGCCCGACAGGGTGCAGCACATGATGTACCGGCTTTTCGACAAGGACCACCATCAGCACGACGCCGCTCTGGCGGACAGGACGATGACCTTCTTCGGGCGCGAGATCAGGCTGGGAGACGCGATCCTCGAGATCTACAAGCGGGCGGACCGGATCGTCGGAGAGATGGTCGACAGGATCAACAGCGGGGCGCTCGGCAAAAACGCGGTGCTCATGGTTGTGAGCGACCATGGATTCGCGCCATTCTACAGCGGAATGAACCTGAACAACTATCTCGTGGAAAAAGGTTATATGTCGCTGGCGAGAGGCGGGATCCCCGTGAAAGTCGACGAGATCAACAACCTGAAGGACGCCAACTTCCTGAGGCTCGTCGACTGGGAGAAAACGCAGGCTTACAGCGTCGGCCTGGGCAAGGTCTACATTAATCTCGCCGGAAGAGAGCCGGCGGGGATAGTGGAGCCTTCCGAGTACGAGGAAGTCCGCGACAGGATCATCGGCGATCTCGAAGCATATATCGATCCCGCATCGGCCCGGAAAGTGATCAGCAAAGCTTTCAAGAGGGAGGAAATCTTCACAGGTCCTTTCTGGAAAGAGGGAAAAGCCCTATTCCGTTTCAACCATGGGGCCGATGTGGAGGAGAGGGAGATCTCGGGATTCGCCGATATCTTTATCGGATTCCACCGTGGATTCAGGGTTTCGTGGGGGACGAGTATGGGCGGGCTCGACGAGGACGTCATCGTGCCCAATAACTTGAGATGGTCGGGCGATCATGTTTCGGTCATGCCCGATGACGTTCAGGGTATTTTTCTGTCGAACGTCCCGGATAAAGTGGGGAAAGGGAGGCTCAGCGTCATGGATATCGTTCCCACGATATACGGCCTCTTCGGCGTTGATGTTCCCGGTCCGGTCGACGGAAAATCGATTCCCCTCGTATTCTGATCACCGGCAAAGGCGAGAGCAGAGTATGCGGTCCGGCGCGGAGCCGGCGGTATGAAGGCTGTTTTCCGATAGAAGATTCCGCAATATCCAGCGAGCCTTCTTGAGAGCCCGCTCGTTCGATTCGAGGGCTTTTTCAGGTTCGATGGCGGAATAGGGCCTGAAGGGATGCTTGTCTTCTTCGTGGTCGTCGGGTTTGGTTTTTGAAACCTTCCGGCTCCGATCAATGAGGGTCGGAGCAGGATTTCGATGAAGAGGCATTGGAATTTCGGGTTGTTCTGTTTTGATTATAATGGCGGCAATCTCCGGGATTGGAAAATGTCAATGTTCTTCTGATCTCATTTGTATTTACTTATTATCGACATAAATTTCCCATAGATATTGATAAAAATTAATATCTAATAAAGAAAATCACCTCTTTTAGAGGCCGATGAGGAACGGTTTAATACTCTGCTGAAAGATGTTTCGCAATTTAGGAGAGCCGTTAAAGAATCGTTTGTATAAGGCTATTTATCAGCGACAATTACAACAATGGTAAAGAAATCTGGAAAAAGCCGCGATCTTGTGGATTTCTTCGATCCCGATGATACCGCCATTATTGACGGTGATGAGGTCGACAGAGAGACTGATCAACACGAAATCGTTCCACGAAAAGAAAAATATCCGGCAAATCTCTTTATTGTCCCCTTGAAAGAGTTTGTTGTTTTTCCCGGCTTGATGATGCCGATTCAGCTGAGCACACCGCGGGCTCAGAAAACAGTGGAACAGGCCAGGTCACAGTCGGAATACCTTGGATTTCTAACAACTCGCGATCCCGGTTTGGATGCCGATGAACCATCCGATCTTTTCCAGATCGGAACCCTCGTTCGAGTGGCCAAAGTCCTCACACTCCCCGACGGGAGCTCGAGCATCCTGGTGCAGGGGATCAGGCGCTTCAAGGTGAAGCGGTTTCTGCGGAAGAAGCCTTACTTCATCGTTCGGGCCGGTTATCTCGATGACGTGGTCGAGAGGAGCGACGAGATCGAGGCCGTCAGTCGATTGGTCAAGGAATCGACGATCAAGCTCGCCAAGGACAGCGATCTCTTCAGCGACGAATTCACCGCCATGCTGGCCGGACTCGACGGTCCCAGAGCCGTCGTCGACTCGGCGGCGGCCTATTTCGTCAGAGACTTCAGAGAGCGCCAGAAACTCCTCGAGATCGATTCGGTCCGCCATCGCCTCAGAGCCGTGGCCGAGATCCTGATACGTGAAGTCGATCTCATGGAGATCGGTAAAAAGATCCAGCAGCAGATCAAGGAGAAGATCGAGACGAGCCAGCGCGAATTCTTCCTTCGCGAGCAGGTCCGAGCGATCCGCGAGGAACTGGGCGAATCGATGGACGAGCAGGCTCTGGAGGAGGAGAAATACCAGAAGCTCATCGCCGAAGCCGGGATGCCCGAAGAGGCGAAGGAAAAAGCCGAGACCGAGCTGGATCGCCTCAAAAGAATGGCCATGGAATCGGCCGAGTCGGCCGTCATCAGGAACTATCTCGATTGGCTGGTTTCCCTTCCCTGGTCCAAGGGGACGAAGGACAACAAAAACATATCGGAGGCAGAGAGAGTTCTCGACAGGGACCATCACGGATTGAAGGAAGTGAAGGCCAGAGTCATCGAGTTTCTCTCCGTGCGCAAGCTCAAGCCCGATCACAAGGGATCGATCCTCTGTTTTGCCGGCCCCCCGGGCACGGGAAAGACTTCGCTCGGGAGATCGATCGCCAATGCCCTGGGCCGCAAGTTTCTCAGGATCTCGCTCGGCGGTATCCGTGACGAGGCCGAGATCCGGGGGCACCGGAGGACTTACATCGGCGCCATGCCGGGGCGCATCATCCAGGGGCTGAAACAGACGGGCTCCAACAATCCCGTGTTCATGCTCGATGAGATCGACAAGGTGGGCGCCGATTTTCGGGGCGATCCCTCATCAGCTCTTCTCGAAGCGCTCGATCCGGAGCAGAACTCACAGTTCTCGGACCACTACATCGAAACGGCCTACGACCTCTCGCGGGTCATGTTCATCACCACGGCGAACAACCTGGCCACGATCCCGCCTCCCCTTCTGGACAGGATGGAGGTTATCGAGCTCAACGGATATACACAGGAAGAAAAGACCGCCATTGCCAGGTCCTTCCTGATCCCGCGCCAGCTCAAGGAGCACGGCCTGAAGGCGAAACAGCTCGGGATCACCGACGCCGCGATCAGGAATATCATCTCGGGTTACACGCGGGAAGCCGGCGTGCGCGGGCTCGAGAAATCGATCGCCAAGATCGTCAGGAAAACAGCGGCCCGCATCGCCAAGAAGAGCAGGCACCACATTTCGGCCACGGCCGACAACCTGAATACCTTTCTGGGGCCTGTCAGGTATTACAACGAGATCCGCGCCCGCGTGCAGTCGCCCGGGATCGCCGTGGGACTCGCCTGGACCCCGGTGGGCGGCGAGGTGCTCTTTGTCGAGTCACTCCTGATCAGGAAAGAGAGAGGCGGGCTGCAGCTGACGGGCAAGCTCGGCGAGGTCATGCAGGAATCGGCCAGGATCGCGCTTTCCGTGATCAGGGCCAACAGCGACGGCTTCGGTATCGATCCCAATGCCTTCGAGAACGCCGAGATACACGTTCACCTCCCCTCGGGTGCGATTCCCAAGGACGGACCCTCGGCCGGCATCACCCTGGCCGTTTCACTCATATCGCTTCTCTTGGGACAAAAAATGAGGCAGGGGCTGGCCATGACGGGCGAGCTGACTCTCACGGGCAAGATATTGCCCGTTGGAGGCGTTCGGGACAAGATTCTGGCCGCTCTCCGGGCCGGAATCAAAGAGATCATTCTTCCCGATCTCAACCGGGGAGCCATCGAAGAGGTTCCCAAACACCTCAGAAAGAATCTGAAATTCCATTTCGTCGACCACTTCTTAGAGGTTTTCGAGCTGGCTTTCCAGAAACCCGGTAAAGGCCGGGTTGGTAAACCCGGTAAAGGCCGGAATAAATCGACAGGCCGTGCCGTCAAACAGCGACGGGGAGCCGTGAAATGAAGCTTATTACTTTTTTATATCTCTCTTTCTTTCTTTCCGCGTGTGTATCCGCGTACCTTCCGGCGGAGAGGGGCGAACCGAAAAATCCCCGCATTTTCGATGAGGAGAAAGGATCTCTGTCGGGTACGGAAAAACATATGGACCGGAAGGAGAGAATGGTCAAAGAGATGGAAGAAGGCATGCGGGTTCTTCTCGGGAAAACCGTCCAGCGTTTCGACGATATACGGGCAAAATACCAGGACGATCTGGACGGAATCAAGCCGCCTATTGTTTTTCTGGCCGAAGATCCTGACCTGGGAAATCTTTGTTCCCAAGAGGAAGCCCAGTACGAAGCGGCTGTTCAAGAGGTCACGAACCGGCACCTCACCGAGATGGACTGGCTGCTCGATTATGTTCAGCCCCGAATCTGGGAGATCGCTTTCGAGATCGTCGGGTCGGATGATGTGGGCGTGAGCTACGACACGCGCACGGGTATTCGGGATATTGACGAGATCGCCGGTGCAACGATCACGCTTGTTCGGTTGCGCGCGGGCCGTGACGAATTCGTGGACGACGCCGAGTATATAAAGAGGAAGCGTATCGGCCTTGGAAGGATTTTCAAAAACGATATCGAGGGTTTGGGGCGGCTCGCTCTTTATGCTTCGGATCCACTGCTCAAGTTCCATTCGGCTGATGAAGATGGGTTGGTTTATGCAGCGGTTTTTCAATCAACATCTCTTGATACGGATACGCCTCTCGAATTTCGACAGATCGTTCGCAACCGGGTGACCCGCGGAGGCGCCACTGTTTTCGATTCAGGGTTCCATTGGGATAAGACGGTGGGAAATTTCGATGGGAAGCTGTCTGCCAGGGAGGATTGTGTTCCCGGGTATTGGGCGACCCAACCTTTTCTGCCTCGTCTCGATTTAGAGTGCTCCCAGTTCGATAACCTCAGGGACTTTTACGCTGTGAGGGATTTCAAGACCGCGGTTATCAACACAGAAACAGGAGAGATCCTGGACAGCGTTTCCTGGCAGTACACATGGCAGATTTCCCATCACGGCGTTGTTTCGGTGAACAGGGGTTCCCAGCCGCGGCATGACGATAAGCCGGGGGATTTCTTCTCTCATGTCAAATGACATAATCCTTCTTTATCCGGTTTTGAGGTCCGGATGCGTTTGTCGCCCCTGGGGAATGAGAAGATTTTCGGCTGCCTGAAAAACTCGATCCCTGTCCAACTCGGTCATGCAGATCGGGTTTTTGCACTTCCTGAGGGTGCATGGGCTGCACGAGACGCCCGTCCGGATCGCCGCGGATGGCTGGAAGTAGGGGGCATAAGTTTCGGGATCCTTTGGTCCGAAAAGGCCCACGCAGGGGATGCCGAGAAAATTCGCCATGTGGAGAGGGCCTGAATCGGCGGCCACAAAAAGATGGCCCGCACCGATCAGACCGGCGAGATCGAGCAGGGAGTGGGCCGGCGGCGCCGGTTTAGCAGATCCGCGTGAGGCCTCGGCGGCTCTTTCGGCGAGTTTTTCTTCTCCCGGTCCCCAGGTAATGAGCGTGGGCATGCCGAAAGCCTTCTCGAGACGGGAGGCGAGACGGCCGAAATTTTCTGCAGGCCAACGCTTGAAAGCTCCATAGGCGGAAGTGCCGGGATGCATCACGGCGATCCTGTCCTTTCCGGGAAAAAATTCCGCCATTGTACAGGCCGAGTTTTTTCTGATCTCTTCCGGCAGCTGGAGGTCGGGCCGGGGCGGCGCTTTTTTTTCGAGCAATTCCGGTATGCTGCCGAAGACGAGAGAAAAAGCCTTGTCGATCCTGTGTCCCGGAGAAACGGTCGATTTCGGCTGGTAGGCCGGCGATTTCGGCTGGTAGGCCGGCGATTTCGGCTGG
>CAZWHE010000056.1:0-19192 GCA_964633825.1 uncultured Phycisphaerales bacterium
GTTGTCACCAAATCCTGTCCCAATAGGGGATAAGGAGAGTTGGGGGCTTCGATCGAAATTTTTCTTATTTTTTGCGTCTTTCATGGCTTGTCACGGTCATAAATAAAGGTGAAAGAGCCGGCTGTTCCGGCGACCCAACACTTTTTTTTTATTTTTTAGTAAACAAAAACGAGATAAAGCCGATTAAAAAAATGAACACTTGTAAGTTTTAGTTTTGACTTCTGAGGCTCTGCAAGTATTCTATTCTCTATCGGGACTGTTGGGACATTTAAGTAAACCGATATTTAACATCTAGTTAGGCAAATACCGAATGCTCGCGTTTTATATGCGGGCAGCAAACCGGGAATCGTACTTTGAAAAAGAGAGTTCCAAGGGCAGCCACTGGTCCCCTTTTCATAGAGTCCTTCTAAAAGATCCTTATTTAGGCTTTGATAGGTGTTTTCCTCTATCCACCTTTCCCAATCTCCGGTGGCTGCCTTTTTTTTACCCTTCCGACCGGAATTCTTTATTTTTAACCCAGTATGGAATAATCAGGGACGACCAGGTTTCGAAATCGACATCCGGCTCGTTCAGCATTTTTTCCAATTCGCGGCATGTGACAAATGTTCCTTCCATCATGTCCGATTCTTTCACGCGGATATTCCCCTTCTCGAGGCGAACATGGTGAACGATGCCGAAATGAACCGATCCGACTTTATTTGATTCGTCGTTGATAACGCCTATGGGAACGGGAGTGAAAGGTTCGCTGATCTCGACCTCTTCTTCGATTTCTCTCAGGCAGCCCGCTTTGAGAAAGTCCGTCACCCCGTCCACGGGATTGATATGTCCTCCCACGCCGATCGAGAATTTATTGTGGAGACGGCTCTCTCCTTGAGATGAAAAGCGCTTGAGCACAAAGACCCGATCCCCGTGAGAGATGACAGAATAAGGAATGATCTGCTTGAACCCCGAGTCCTGTTCGCAGAAGCGCCGTTCCGCAAAGAAGCCGTGTTTTTCTATTTTATCGAGATATTTCGAGTGCAGCTCGGCTTCATCAAGAAATTCGAAACCGTGAGGGAATTCCAAATCGAATAGATGGTAGCGTTTGGTGACGTAGATAAACTCCATGGGTGCTTTTCCTTGCAGGGCCGTGTTATTTTAAAGGTTCGGTCCGACGGTGATGGAAATACCGATCCGTGAGAGACAAGCAGAGATTTTACAGCATCGTCCCTCCGGCGTGAAATCATAAAGGCGCGGGCAGAGTCGTCATGTCGCTGCATTGACAATAGACGGTCCGGGGTATTAGGATGAGCAGGCTTTCAGGGAGTCCGGGCGACCGCTCTCGCCCTCCGGTTTGCGCCGGGCGGCGGGGGAGGAAAGTCCGTACTCCGCAGGGCATGGTGGTGGGTAACGCCCACCGTCCGAAAGGATAGGGAAAGTGCAACAGAAAGGATACCGCCCGCTTCTGTGGGTAAGGGTGAAATGGTGAGGTAAGAGCTCACCAGCGGGCAGGGTGACCTGCCCGGCTCGGTAAACCCCACCCGGAGAGAGGCCAAATAGGGGAGGATGACGTGGCCCGCGTCGCGATGACTCCCGGGTAGGCCGTTCGAGTCTCGCCGCAAGGCGGGTCCCAGATTAATGGTCGCCGCCCCTTCTTTTTCGGAAGGGGGACAGAATGCGGCTTACAGGACTCCCTGAAAGCACTATTTCTTGGTGAAGGAATGATTCATGCCGCGAAGAAAACAGAAGAAACCGAAAAACCCGGAACCTGCCGCGAATAAGAGCGATGTCATCCTGGCCCAGGACGAAAAACTGGACGAGATCCGGGAGACTCTTGCAATCAGGAGATCGGCCGAGAACGTCGATCTTCTCCATATGCTCACTTCGAAACGCCGCTTGATCTGGTCCAACCTCATTCTCGGTGTCACGAGGGGGGTCGGTTTTTTTCTTGGCATGACGATTTTCGGCGCCCTTGTCCTCGGCATTCTCGCCCTCTCCCTCGACTGGTTCGAGTCGGTTACGGGCGTTCCGGTCAGGGACAACATGGAGAAAGTCCTTGGGGTCGGAGAGGACCTGGCGCCTCAGAAGAGTGAAGGGATTGCCGGCCAGAGGAAAAGTATCGAAAAAGTCGTTCGTAAGGTTCTCAGGGATGAAGGATTGATTCCCGAACCCGCCGAACCCGAATCCGATCCCGATATCCCTCCCCCGGAGATCATTAACCCTCCCCCCTGATTCAGGTCGTGTTGGCTTGTCATGATCCGGAGAGAGGACGGCTCGACTGGGTCAGAAAGAGTAAAGCGAAGCAGGTGTCGACCATGCTCCCCTGCCAGTCTCCCTTGAACCGCTGGTAACGGCAGAGGTGAGCCGCCCCTTCGCTGTACCAGCCGTGCCGCCCGATTCTCGTCCGCCGTGCGAACTGGCCCACGCGCTCGAGACCGTACAAATAGTAATAATGTCCCAGCCCTTCGGCTGATCCGGGGTTGAGCCTGGTGGTGAAGTGATCCCCCAACCACTGAAATCCACGCTCCACAGCGGCTTCGACCGATTTTTTATCAACCTTCGATGAGTGGCTCGATGCGAGAAGGAGTGAAGCGATGCCGGCCGCCGTCATCGACCCGGTGGCCGCCTCAGAAGCCCTCTTTCCCGAAGGGACATAATTCCAGCCTCCGTTTTTGAGCTGTGTTCTCAGCAGTGAGCGCCCTGTCTTGAACCAGACCTGGTCGGGAACCTTGACGCCTCTCGACACGGCCGCCCGGAGACCGAGCAGAGCATACTGGGTGTTGGAGTGGTCTGGTCTGCCTTCGGGATATCCCCAGAACCCCGTTCCGTCTTGAGATTCGACGAGGAATCTCACCGCTTCTTCAGCAAAGGAAGATCGGCAATCCCTTCGGGCCGCATCGAGAGCCATCAGGGCGAGAGCGGTTCCGTAAACAGACTTTATTTCACTCGTGACAACGATCTCCAGAGCTTTGTGGATCGCGGGATCGTCCGGTTCCACACCCGACTTCATCAGGGCCAGTGCACCGAGAGCGGCGACGCCCATGGGATATTTCTCGCTGAAGTGTGTCTCCCATGTGCCGTTCTCATCCTGGGTCTCGAGGAGGTATTCCCTCCCTCTCCGGATCGCCCGCTTGATCTGCGCCGCCGTTGGAGCCGGAGCGGGCGGAGGCTTCATCGATGCGGCGGTTTCGGGATTTTCCTCGAGAGAGAGCCGGATCTCCGAAATCGCCAGGGAATATCGCCTGTTGATCGTCTCGTCGACTGCGAGGCGCCAGGATTTTCCCTTTGTCTTGCGAAAAGTTTTCCGGGCGTAGTGGCGGTCCCCGTTTTTGATATCAAGAACAATCTTCCACTTTCGACCTTTCTTCACCTCGAGGCGATAGACTTTGGGCACGCCGTAGCCCGACTCGTCTTCCACGTCGAAGGTGAGAAAATTGAATGTCCGGGGCTCCGAATATTCAAAACAGATCCAGCCCGATGAATGGTCCGCCGGCGCCTGCCATTTCGTGTCCATATTGCCGTCAACGGCATTGGCCGGAGAATAACGGTCCGACCGGCGGCCCGAAGCCGTGATCCGGGGTTTCAACGCATCACCGGAAGGGAGGTTGGTTGTCGCTTCTTCATTCTCCGGCGCGGCCTGAGAAGACGAGAAAGTCAGCTCGGCGATGGTGGGCGACCAGCGGGGGTTGACCACCGACTGAATGAGGACTCTCCAGGATCGGGAAGCGACCGGATCGAACCGAAAGGTCGCTTCGGGCCCTTTTCTGTTTTCAACGGAAAAAGCATTGCGCCATTTTTCATCTTTCAGGAACTGAATGTGCAGTCTTCCCGGCATCCCCTTGAGCTCGGGTCCTTCACCCAGGATCGTGAGGGAATCGAAGGTCCGGTCCCTGCCGAAGGTCACCTGGATCCATCCCGAGCGCTCTTTGAAGTCGGCGGCCCAGCGCGTGGACGGGTCCTTGTCGAAGGCCAGTTTCGGTGCGAAGCGCGGCCCCGCGCTCGAAGAAGATGTACAGATTATTTCCTGCTCCGGGGCGATGAAACTCAGAAGGAGGAGAAAAAAGATCGCCATTTCTTGTCCGCCAAAACGTTCAAATGGTCGTTGTTCCGATTAAAGCGACTCCAGCAGTTCGGCCTTCTTTTTTGAATACTCTTCTTCGGTGATCAGCCCTTCTTCAAAGAGCTCGGAAAGAATTTTGAGCCTTGCTTTGAGTCTTTCCTTGTCCACCGGGGGCGGAACAGCGGTTTTATCCTCGCTCATTTCATCGTCCGGCGCTGCGGCCGAAGCCTCCGTGGAGGCCGGAGCCTTTTCTTCAAGTTTTTCGAGAGAAGCGAGCGCGGCCGCTGTGTCGATCTCGCCCCAGAGAGGATAAAACTTGCCCGTATCGGCTCTTCGGTGAATGGTCATCCAAGTCTGCGCGATGAGGGGTGTTTCCGACGATGTGATTCTCGTGGGCTCGCGCGGGAAATTGTCTTCCTCTTTTTTGACAAGATCGACGGACAGGTCCTTCATATTGATGCGGCTGAAGAGGATATTCAATTTCCCGTCTCTTCCGGCAAAGAGGACGCCTTTCGTCATCCGCCTCGATGGGAGGATCAGGCCTTTCCTTGCCACCTGGATATTGAATGAAACCCTCTGGTCCGGTATCGCCGTGGCCAAGGCGTGCGACAGGGCCGGTGCGAGCGCCCTTGCTTCGGCGTGGAGAAAAACAGGCGAACGCTCCTCTTTTCCGAGAAACGTTTCATCTTTGTAATACAGACCGGAGAGAATAGTCGCGAGATCGCCGCCGTCTACGGAACAGGGATGGTTGTTGCCCATCGGGACGATACCGTCTTCCGTGAGCCTCTGTTCGAGGAAAACTTCGAAGTCGTCCGTCGACGCCACCTCGGTCCGGACCCAGCGGCCCGTTGAGCAGCTGGCGTGCAGGATAGAGACGGCAACAAGGAAGCTCAGGGGTATCATGAATCGGCGCATCTTTGTCTCCTTCAGATGAAATCAGTGATGACAGTGAGTGTCTCCTTCCTGCTGATGGAGTTTCCGTCCATCTGCAGCCATGAACAAGGGGAAGAATATGTCGCTCAGGCAGCACGGGATCATGACGGCGAGAACAACCACGACGAAGGTTTCGAAGAGGCTGCTCATCCAGCCGGTAAACCCGTATGAAATGAGGTATAGCAGCGATGCCAGTGTGGATACCAGAACGTGGGCCGAGTGGGACGTGATCGTCGACCCCCGGTTCGGAAAAACGCGGGTGGACGCAATTCCCACGAGGATTCCAAGCACCATAAATGGGAGCACGATCGAGACATGCTCGAAGAGGCAGAAATGGAGGTGCATGTCGAGCTTGAGAATCTCTCCCCCCAGGAATGGCATAACGATGTCGCTGATGCTGCATATGCCGAGGGCGCCGGCCAGGCCCACGATCACGGCCTTGAGGATTTTCTTGTCAAAGCGCAGGAACATGGCCGTTGTGGCGATAGCGCTCAGAAAGAGGTGGATCGGGTGGAAAACATGGAAAAGCCGAGTGTATACATTCTCTCCGGTTTCGCTTTCCACAGGCGGTTCCTCACCGATGACGGCGAAGAGGAGCGCCATCAGACCCAGCGCAATCACGGCACTGAGGATCGAGAAGGGGAGGTGAAGAGCGAGTTCGGTGAAAATGTCCTTTTTTTTCATTGTTGCCTGTGTCTGTTCTCTCAATCATGCGCCGCAGGGAAAGCTTGCGGTTAAAAATCTCGATTCTTGGTCCGGCCGGTATTATACTACTTCCGCCGAATGAGGCTGCAATGAGAGTTTTGATCCGTTAATGGAGATATGGCGTTGTCAGGGAACCCGAAGGTCATCGTCGTGATGCCGGCGTACAATGCATCTGATACTCTGGAACGCACGGTCCATGACATTCCCGAAGGCGTGGCGGACGAGATCATTCTCGTCGACGATGTGAGCAAGGACAACACCGTGGAGGTCGCTCGGGATCTCGGCCTGACGGTGATCGTTCACGAGCGGAACATGGGTTACGGCGCCAACCAGAAAACCTGCTACAAAGCCGCGCTGGAGCACGGGGCCGATATCGTGGTCATGCTCCATCCCGATTTTCAGTATGACGCACGTCTCGTCCCCTATATGGTCGGATTCCTGAAAGACGGGATCTGCGACGTGCTTCTCGGATCCCGCATCCGGACGCGCCGCGAAGCCCTCGATAAAGGGATGCCGTCGTACAAGTATTTTTTCAACCGGATCCTGACCATCATCGAGAACCTCGTTCTGGGACAAAACCTCGGAGAATTTCATTCCGGTTACCGCGCCTACACCCGGAAGGTCCTGGAAACGGTTCCGTTCATGAACAACTCGGACGATTTTGTTTTCGATTCCCAGTTTCTCGTCCAGGCCGTCTATTTCGGTTTTCGCCTGGCCGATGTCCCTGTTCCCGTGCGCTATTTCGAGGAAGCCTCGTCGATCAATTTCCTGAGATCGGCCGAGTACGGATCGAGGACGCTCATCTCCCTTGTCTACTACATTGCGGCGACGCTGGGCGGAGCGAAATCGAGCCTCTTCCGGCCCGACGGCCGCCCCGGATCGGCCGGTGCGAAATCGAAGTAAAGCCTCGGCCGTCCCGCCTATTTGAGCAGCATGCTCGATATGATCAGCCGCTGGATTTCCGAAGTGCCCTCGTAGATTTCGGTGATGCGGGCGTCCCGGTAGAACCTCTCGACAGGGTATTCCTTCGAATATCCATAACCGCCGTGGATCTGGATTCCCTTGTGGGTGATCCACGTGGCCGCTTCCGATGCGTAGAGCTTGGCCGTGGCGGATTCGATGACGTAGTTTTCGCCGGCGTCCTTGGTCGAGGCGGCCCGGTACGTGAGAAGGCGGGCCGCGTCGAGGCGCGTTTTCATGTCGGCGATCATCCACTGGATCGCCTGGAGGGCCGCGATCGGTTTGCCGAACTGAACGCGCTCTTTCGCGAACTTGATCGATTCGTCCAGGGCGGCCTGGGCGATGCCCACGGCCTGGGACGCGATGCCGATGCGGCCGCCGTTGAGTGTGTTCATGGCGATCTTGAAACCCTGGCCTTCCTTGCCGAGGAGATTCTCGGCCGGGACCTTCATGTTCTCGAAAACAAGCTCCACCGTGGTGGAGGCGTTGATGCCGAGCTTGTGCTCGACCTTGCCGATGTTGTATCCCTCGAAAGAGCGTTCCGCGATGAAAGCCGACATCCCCTTGGTGCCCGCCGTCTTGTCGGTCTTGGCGAAGACGATGGCATACTCGGCGGTCCCGCCGTTGGTGATGAAGTTCTTGGTCCCGTTGATGACGTAGCCGCCGTCCTCCTTGTCGGCGGTGGCGATGCCGCTTCCGGCGTCCGATCCCGCGCCGGGCTCGGTCAAAGCCAGGCAACCGAGCTTTTCACCCGATGCCAGGGGGACGAGGTATTTCTTTTTTTGCTCTTCCGTTCCGAAGGACAGGATCGGGTCGCAGGCCAGGGAAGTGTGCGCCGAGAGAGTGACTCCCGTGCTGCCGCAGATCCTCGAGACCTCCTCCACGGCGAGGGCGTAGGAGAGCATGTCGGCGCCCGCCCCTCCGTATTCCTCGGGGATATAGATCCCCATGAGGCCCAGCTCGCCCATCTGGGCGACGACCTCTTCGGGGAAGCGGCATTCGGCGTCGATCTGTGCGGCGATCGGGCCCAGTTCCTTCGCTGCGAAGTCTCGAGCGGTGTCGCGGATCATCGACTGAATTTCTGAAAGATGAAAATCCATTTTCCGGTCCTCCTTGGAAATGGTGGGATCGTCGGTCTGTGTGTTTGCTTGAGAACGGGCCACAGAACCAGTCTACCATGCAGCGGGTAGCCAGGCAAAGGGCCGCCGCAAAGGTTTCTATTTCCGACGCATTCGGTTTATACTCTTTGCTTATGAAGATAAGCCGCTGCGTTCTGTTGTTCCCCGTGGGAATCCTCATCCTCCTCGTTGGGGGAGTCGAAGCGGTGTCGAAGGCGGCGCCCAAATCGTTTTGTGCTGCCGAAGAAAAAGCCCCTGACCGGGCATCGATCGATGAAGCGATCAGACGGGGCGCCGAATTCCTCATCAGGATGCAGCGCGTCGACGGGTCGTGGAGCGGAAACAAGCAGAATGCTCCCGGCTTTACAGCCCTCTGTTCCCTCGCTCTGCTCAAGTCCGGAATCGGGACGGACCATCAAGCCCTTGTCAGAGCGATCAATTATCTCTCCCACAACCAGCCTGTGCAGACTTACGATACGGCCGTTCTCTGCCAGCTCCTCGAGTGCGTCGATCCCGAGACCCACAGGAAGTGGATCGAGCTCTGTGCCGGGCAGCTCGTCGACACACAGACGACGGGTCTCTGGGCCTATCCCCGAAAACCCACCATGGTACGGGACATGTCGAACACGCAGTACGCGGCCCTCGGGCTCCGTTCCGCTTCCGCCTGCGGCGCCCGGGTCGGCCGGCGTGTCTGGGACGACCTTCTCAACGAAGTGATCTCCTGGCAGTGCAAGGACGGCGGATGGCCGTACAGGCGTAGTGAGAAGCCGAAGGGGAGCATGACCTGCGCCGCGCTGACCACGATCCTGATCTGCATCGAACGGCTCGATGGGAAGGGAAGCGCGATCGCCGCCAAGGCCGAAGGAGCGCTGGAAAGAGGCTATGCCTGGCTCGACAGGCACTTCGCTGTCGACAAGAATCCCTCCCCGGGCCGGGAGCCCGAGCACTATCGCTGGACCTATTACTATCTCTACAGCGTGGAGCGCCTGGGCACTCTGGCGAAGAAGAAGAGATTCGGCGGCAGGGACTGGTACTCCGCCGGGGCCGCACAGCTTCTCAAGCGGCAGAGCAAGAGCAACGGAGACTGGGGAACGGCTTACGGGGAGACGGAGATGAACACCTCCTTCGCTCTCCTCTTTCTGACGCGGGCCACCTCTTCGGCTTATACTCTCAAAGAGAGGGGAAGCCGCGTACTCTCCGGTAAGGAGGGGGGCAAGGAGATCGTGATCGGCTGCGACTGGAAGAACCCGGGCCATGTCTGGATCGATTCCTGGTCGGAAGGGGTTGCCGATCGGTTCGGCATCGATGGTGGAAAGAAGGCGATCCGCGTGAAGAAGGTGGAATACTTCGTCGGCAGGGAGCTCCTCGCAGAGGTAACCGAAGACACGACAGGGGGGCGGATCACCCGTTACCCTTTCAGGTATGCTTTCACCGAGAACGGGCTCAAGGAAATAACGGCGAAGGTCACGTGCATCTCGGCCAACAGGACGGTCAGCCGTGTTTACGAGTCGGGCAAGATCAAGCTCCTGATCCACAACAACCTCTCCGACAGGGACAGGGCTTACATGAAGGATGTGGGGCGGAACCTCATACGTCGAAACACCCCCGCCGTCGAGGTCTCGAGCAGCTGGGACGGCAACTGGAAGGGCGGCCGCGCTGTGGACGGCCTGCACGGGACGGCCTGGCTCTCGGCGGCGCCCGAGAAAGACACGGCGCCCTGGATCGAGCTGAGGTTCAGGAAGCCGGTCCGGGCCGATCTTCTGAAACTGACCCACGTTTATACCTATTTTTACCAAAAGGCGAGACGATACGGACGGGCCGTGCGGGTTCTCGTTCTGATCAACGGGAAATCGCGCAAGATCACGGCCGATATCGGTATTGAAGACGGATTCAAGTACGAGATTCCCTTCAAGACCATCCCGGTGAAGAAGATCCGCATCGAGATGCTTGACCGCGTGAAGGGATCGCATGAAAAACCTGCTCAATCCGGGGCGGCGGGCTTTTCCGAGATCGAGCTTTTCAGTGTTTCCGGCAAGTGACGGGATAGGAGTTACAACAACAAAATGGTGGAGATCGAAACATGATGGATCCGAGACTCAACGATCTGGCGCGCGTCATTGTCAATTACTCGACGGCACTCAAGAGGGGCGAGAAAATCCTCATCGAAGCGATCGGCGTCGGTACCGAGGCCGTGGTCGCTCTCATCCGGGCTGTCCGGGCCAAGGGCGGCATCCCCCTCGTGACCGTCAAGGAGCCCGTTGTAATGCGCGAAATCCTGCGGGGCGCCTCCGTGGACGGGATCAAGCTGGCCGCGGGGTGCGAGCTCCACCGCATGAAGAAGATGGACGCCTACGTGGGGCTCCGTTCGGGCAAGAATATCTATGAGATGTCCGACGTACCCGGCAAGAAGATGGGGCTCTATTCGAAGCACTGGGTTGAGCCCGTCCACATGAAGGAGCGCGTCAGGAAGACGCGCTGGGTCGTGCTGCGCTACCCCACTCCGTCCATGGCCCAGCAGGCGGGCATGAGCACCGAGTCATTCGAAAACTTCTACTTCCGGGTCTGTACCCTCGATTACCGTGCTTTCTCGAAGGCCATGAACCCCCTCGTGAGAAGGATGAGACGCGCCGACCGGGTGCGCGTCAAGGGCCGCGGCACCGATCTTTCCTTTTCGATCAAGGGTATTCCGGCCATCAAGTGCGACGGGAAGATGAACATCCCCGACGGCGAGGTTTTCACCGCGCCCGTCCGGGACTCGATCAACGGACACGTCACCTTCAACACGCCGTCCGTTTACGAGGGATTCGCTTTCGAGAACATCCGCCTCGAGTTCGAGAAAGGGAGGGTGGTGAAGGCCGAGTGCAACGACACGCCGCGCTTGACGAGAATCCTCGATCTCGACAAGGGCGCGCGCTATGTAGGCGAGTTCTCCTTCGGCGTCAATCCCCACGTAAAACGGTCCATGAGGGATACCCTGTTCGACGAGAAGATCGCGGGTTCGTTCCACATGGCCCTCGGCGGTGCGTACGAGGACGAGGCCGACAACGGCAACCGCTCCCAGATCCACTGGGACCTCGTCAATATCCAGACCCCGGCTTACGGCGGGGGCGAGATATCTTTCGATAACAAGCTGATTCGCAAGAACGGCCGCTTTGTCACGGATGATCTCAAACCGCTCGATTGCATGAAGTGATCAGTTCTTGAAGTAACTCGCCAGCTTTCCGGCCGGTCTCGGCAGCCCCGTGATGGAGGAGACGATTCCGGTATCGAGATCGACGATGTCGATTGCGTTCTTGTTTTGGAACGAGACGTAGAGCATGTCGGGCTGCCATGTGGGAACGATGGATCCCCAGATGAACCGGATCGGGTTCTTGTTGTTGCACGGCAGGAGGATGGACGGGTTCATTCCCAGGGAGCCGTAGTTCGTCACATAGGGATTGGCCGCCACCGGATTGTTCAGCCAGGCGGTGCGGTTGAAGTCGGGCAGGGCGACGTCGGCGGCCGACATGTCGCCCGAGAGATTCGTCCACTGATCGGTGATCAGGAATTCTCTTCCCCTGAAGTTGGGTGTGCCCGTGGGGTTGAGAATGGGACCCCAGGGAGCGTCCTGGTTCACGAAGTCGATGCGCGACACCGCCGCTCCGCCCGCCGTTGAGTGCGCCACGAAGCAGCCGCCGACGAGGTTGAGCTGGCTCGGGATATCGTTCAGGTAAAGGGGATCGTAGCAGATTCCCCTCGGCTTGGTGATTTCTTGATAGAGAGTGCCGCCCTGTCCGACGAGCGGGACCTCGCCGATGATGTCGTCGTAGCCCACACCGCCGAGCCCGCCCGGCCCGGATTCGAAAACCAGGACATTGTCGCCGCCGTGATTCGACACATATCCGTGGTAGCACTGGGTGCCCCATCCGAACGTCGTCTGTCGCGGCCCGCAGACCATGTCCCACGGCTTGTCGATGAGCCGGGAGAGCGTCTTTCTCACCGTGTTCGTCGCGGGATCGATGATCGAAATGGTGCTCGATCCGTAGTTGCAAACGAAAACATCCTCGTAATCGGGTTGGGCGCAGATCCCCTTGGGCCGGCCGCCTACCGGGATCTCACCCATCTCGAGGAGAAAAGTGTCCGATCGCGGATCCGCGTCGAAAACGGACACGGAGTCGCCGGCGCTGTTGCTCACGTAGAGCCTGCGGAGATCGGGGGTAACGGCCAGGCCGTCCGGTCTTTTCAGCCCGCTGAGGAAAGTGAGCTCTTCCATGGTGTTGGAGTTCAAGACCCGCACCGTGTCGTTCGCCCTGTCCGCCGCAAAGATGAAGTTGCCGATCTGCTGTCGGCTGGCATAGACCGAAGCAATGCCGAAAGTGGCGCTCTCGGCCACGGGACCGGTGTTCAGGTACCGGGCGTCGGTCCAGGGACCGGTTCCGGGGGCGTAGGGGGGATATGGATAATCGGGCGACATCCCGCCGACGCCGAGATGGATATAGCTCGTCCTGTCGCCGCCCGGCCAGCCCGACATGGCGGGCCAGTCTACGGTGAAGACCTCTTTCCCCAGGATCACGAAAGCTCCCTCGTTGGCCGTGTCGAATTTGTTCAGGATTGTGTCAACGGGGCGCATGCCCACGGGAACGGTGAGAGGCGGAGGATTGGGAGTGGGGGGCGAGCTGATCGTGTTGTTGGAAAACGTGCCGATCCCTTGTGGAAAGATCAGGTCCGAATGGAAGTTCAGGCTCACGCCGGGATTGTTCGTGTCATAAAAGACCGTGTCCAGGAAATCGCCGACTTCGATGTCGCTGATGTTGAAGAGCGCCCTGTCGCGGTTCGGTTCGGGGTAGAGCCGGGCGTCGCCGGCGGAATCGCGGACGAGCGTGTCCATTCCCGATGAGCCCTCGTTGATGCCGGGGACGGGGGTTTCGCTCCCCAGTCCGACGGGGTACGAATAATCATTGCCCGTGCCCATCATGTAGCTGCCGAAGGGATTGTAAAAGAGAGTGCACGTGACCAGCTCGAATTTACCCGAACCGGGAGTGTTCGTGCAGAGACCGTGTCCGTCCAGATCGACGGCGCCCATGCCGCCGCGCCCCATGGCGTAGTAGATCACGTTGGGCGAAACAGGGGCGTTCACATAGCGCTTCCCGTTCAGCACGGAGAAACTCCTGGAAAGAGACGGGGCTCCGCCCGCGTAGAACCTCTCTCCATGAAAGCCCGCAACGCCCAGGTTTTCGGGCCCTCCCGGCCCCTTTCCGTCGGGGTCGCCCGTGAGATTGTTCTTCTGGTAGTCGTAGACAACGACCTCGATCCGCATGCGGACGTCATCGGGGCCCTGGGGTGTGAGCGACTCGGTCGAGGATCCGGGGAGATCGGTGAGGGGGGTGATCAAATAGGCGGCCATGTTGTTCTGGTGAAGGGGAGAGATCCGGCACGGAACCGGAGTGGCCGGCTCGATGGGAGCTCCCTGCGCGTCGAGCAGCTTTGCATTGAGGACGATGTTGGGGCAGAGGGGGAAAATCGTTCCCGTGCACTCGGGGGGTATCGGCCACTGGAGATTCAGTCTGTTCGGAAGGGGATTCATGTTTCCCGAGAAAGGCGCTTTGTTGAAAACCACCGAGCGCCCCGCGGTCGGGGGCATCACGGGTTTGTTGAAAGTAATGAGGAAACTTGATTTCGGTGTGACGACGAGGTTGTGGGGAGAGCCCGTTCCCGGCCACTGGTCCTGAAGGGGCTGGCCCGTGTTCGGGTCGATCACGTAGCGGTCGGCCGCAAGATCGACGATCTTGATCACTGTATCGTCGTCGTCTACGGGAACGCCCGATCTCCGGACGAGGTGGGCGGAGCTGAGGCCCTTGATGCGGCCCTCTTTGTCCCTGAGCTTCGAGATCAAGAGGCGGATCTCTTTTCGACTCCATCGGGCCGGGTCCGATGTCGTTCCCGTGAAAGCCGTCCGGACCGAGGGAACGCCGATCTGACCCGTGCCGGACTGGGCGAGGAAGGTGACGATATCAGGAGCCGTCTCGGCGCCGGCCGGCCAGTTCGGTGAAAGGCTGTAGGGGCCGTTTCCGAAAACATCGTAACCGTTGACAAGAACGGTTGCCGGGACGTGAGCGCCCGTTTCATCTCTGATTGTGATCGTGCCTCTCAGGTAATCGAGATGGGACGGCGCGCCCGGATCAAAAACCGAGGCCGGGTCCACGTCAAAGGGGAGTTTGATCTGAATGAACTGCGTGGCGTTCGTTCCGCCGGCGCCGGCGCTGCCGGGCATGGTGTCGGGCCGAAGATGGAGCGCGGAGCTTCCGCTGTCATCTGTCCAGATATCGGCATTGTCATAGATCGTCCTGTCTCCGGGAGCGTGAATTACACAAGCCGCCACCTCTTCGTTGAAGATATTGTTGGCCGCGTTGGCAAAACTGTCGAAGTCATTGATCGGCGTATCCAGGACTCCGTCCCCGTCGGAGTCGTACAATCCGGCGGATGTATCGCCCTTGGGGTAGAATTTCAGCGTTTCCCCGCTCATCAGGTTTCCGGTGATGAAAAGAGGAGGGGCTTCCGTATAGAGATCGGTTCCATGTCGAGCGAAGAGATCGGGTTTTGTTCCTGAATTGCCCGTGCCGCCGTACAGGGAGACGAGGCAGAGAACTGATATCAGAGTGAACGCAGCCATCAAAAACAGGGAGTTCGTCGTGTTGCGGCATGATTTCATCGTTTCGGCCTCCTCATTTATGGGTCACCGATTCTACAGTTCCAGGTCGATGATCACCCATGCAATCGTCATGCCGGAAAACGAGAAAGCGGAGGGGGCTTTTTTTTACAATTAAGAGAGAATCTCTTTTTCAGATGTGCGAAGTCACACGCTTTCTGAGCGATTTCGTTCAGAAAGGCAGCGGAATGAGCGCTGATAAGTGCTACTTGATGCCCACGAGATAGGCGATGTAGGCGTCCGAATCGTCTCCCTTCCGGGAGAGGCGGAAGACGCCGTTGCCGTCTCCCGTTTTGGTGTCCGTTCCTTCCCAATAGACTTGGACATGGGAGAAACCGCTTTCCAGGAGAACGTCGGTGACCTCTGGAATGGACCAGAGCCGCCAGTCATAGGTGAACGCTCTTTGCACCTTGCGGCCGTCGGCCAGTTCGAAGTGAATGTGGTTGAGAACCTCGCCCGTGACGGGATTGACGCGGGCCTGGTCCCAGACGTAGGTGAAATCGCCGTGGTCGGTTTCTTCTTTCTGCACCTTGTACGAGTCGGGACCCCCGTATATGTCGAGAAAGAAGAGGCCGTCGGGGACGAGCGCATTGTGAACGCTCCGGCAGTAGCGGAGGAGGAGGGGTCTTTCTTTGAAACAAAAATAGGAAAAGTTGAATGCCGCCGCCGTGTCGGTTCGAACGTTGAGATTGTCGAGAACATCGCCTTGGATCAGGTGGACGCGCGACCCGCGCGGGCCCAGCCGGGAGACATGTTGCCGCCGCCCCCAGTCGAGGGTCGGTTTGTGGAGGTCGATGCCGTAGGCGATTGCGCTTGAGCCCGCCTTGACCCATTCGCAGCAGAGGGCCGCCGTGCCGCAAAAATCCTCGCGAAGCGTCAGGGGAGTACGCCCTCTCAGTTTTTTGAATATCCGCCTGATGAACTGGGCATCGGCGCTCGGTGTCTGGACCGATCTTTCATAGAGTGTGTGTTTGTCCGGTCTGTTGTTGTTCATTTTTTTACAGGGGACACAATACGTATTCATCCGTAATATTCTTCAATACATAATTCATATTAACTCCGGATGAATACGTATTGTGTCCCCCCTTTCATCCCCCCTTTCCTACAGATGGAGTTCGATAATATCACCGTCATTGACCATATGGTCGCGATTGACCGATTGGCCGTCGTATTTTCCTTCTCCCCAGATGCGGGCGAACTTGAGGCCCGAGACAAAATCCTTGTGTATCTCTTTGGCGAAGTCGAGCACGGTCTGTCCGCGCTTCAGGTAAACGGGATCGCTGAGGTCCGGTTTCTTTCCCGGTATTTTAGTGTATGCCCTCACAACGTCCAGCCCCCAGAAGACTTGGGCCGCGAAATCTTCCAGGCCTTCTCCCGTTTCCGTGGAAAGAGGCAGAATGGGAAACCCGGGATCGAGCTCGCAAAAAGCATCCGCCTCCTCCCGGGCGCCGGGAAGGTCTATCTTCGTCATGACGATCATGGTTTTGACGCTCACCGGCGTGCCCGGTTCCGCCGCCGCCGCTTCCCGGGCGAGCTTCACTTTTACGTTTTCCAATATGGCCGAGGTAGTGTCCACGGCCTCGAGCACGGCCGGGTCCGAAGCGTCGATGACGAGAAGAGTGATATCGGCCTTCCTCAGGAGCCCGGGAAGATCGGGCTCGAAGAAATCTGTTGAAAGGGGCGGGGTGTCCACGAGCTGGACGAAGGCGTTTTCGAAAGCCATCATGCCCGGCATGGGGATCTGCGTGGAATAGGGGAAGGGCGCCACGGTGGGCTTCGCGTTGGTCAGCCTGTCCAGGATCGAGGATTTTCCCGAGTTGGGGGGACCGATGAGAACGGCCATTCCCGCACCGGCGCGCTGGACCTTGTACGGATTGATCCGCCCGCCGGCCCCTCTCTTCTTCTCGTCCTGGGTGCGGAGCTTGGAGAGCCTCTTCCTGAGATCGCCCTGAAGCTTGTCCGTTCCCTTGTGCTTTGGGATTACGGCGAGCATGTACTCCAGGGCTTCGATCTTTTCTTCCAGCGAGCCGGCTTCCTTGAACTGCCTCTCGGCCTTGAAGTACTCGGGTGTCAGATTCGCCGGCATGACTTTCCCTTGTCACACAATGATATTCAGTATCCTGTCCGGAACGAAGATCACCTTTCTGATCGCTTCGGCGTCCGGGATGTGGCGTTTCACTTTTTCATCGGCCAGGGCTTGTGCGAGAACGTCGTCCCGCGCCGCTCCGCGGGGCACTGTGACCGTACCGCGCAGCTTGCCCTTCACCTGAACGGCCAGCGTCACCTCTTCCTCCCGGCAGGCGGCTTCGTTCCATGCGGGCCATTCCGTGGTGGAAACGGACCGGTCGCCTCCCATAATCTCCCAGAGCTCCTCGGCAAGATGGGGGGCGAAGGGCGAGATCAGCTTCGCCAGCGTCCCTCCGATCCATCCCGCGATGGCCGACTTTGCGGGGTCGTATTCGCCGAGATCGTTGAGAAGCTCCATCAGGGTTGCGATCGCCGTATTGAACTGGAGGGTTTCCGTGTCGGTCGTGACCTTGCGGATCGCCTGGTTCATTCGCTTGTAAAAGGGCCGGTCCGATTCGGGGACCTTATCGATTCCGGCCGGCGCGGGGATCGAGGCTACCGAGGGGTTCGCGGAGGCCAGGGTGTTGACGAACGCGGCATAGCGCAGGAGAAACCGTTTCGCGCCGACAAGCCCCTTTTCCGTCCAGAGGATTTCCTTGTGCGGCGGCGCGAAGAAGAGCATGGCCAGACGCGGAATATCGACGCCCCACTCGTCGATGAGCTCCACGGGAGAAACGGCGTTCCCCTTCGACTTGGACATGATATCGCCCTGATCGTCAAGCACCATGCCGTGGTGGAAGAGTGTTTTGACCGGTTCGTCGCACGGGACGTATCCCATGTCTTTGAGGACCTTGGTGATGAACCGGAAATAGATCAGGTGGCCGTTGGTGTGCTCAGCTCCGCCGATATAGAGATCGACGGGAAGCCACTGCCGGGCGGCTTCCTTCGTCCAGGGTTTCGTGCCGTTTTGCGGGTCCGCGTACCGGAAGTGGTACCAGGAAGAGCAGACGAAGGTGTCCATCGTGTCGGGATCGCGCCCGGCCCGGCCGCCGCATTGCGGGCAGGAGGTGTTCATGAACTCCTCCACGTCCTCGAGAGGGGAGCGTCCCTTGGGGACGAAGTCTTCCACATGGGGAAGCAGGACGGGAAGATCCTTCTCGGGAACAGGGACGGTGCCGCACTTTTCGCAGTGGATTATGGGGATGGGCGCACCCCAGTATCGCTGGCGCGAAATGAGCCAGTCGCGGAGCTTGAAGGTGACGGCGGGCCCGCCGAAGCCCTTTTCTTTTGCATATTCCGCTGTTCGTGCGATTCCATCCCTGCCTGAAAGGCCGTCGAAGGGGCCCGAGTCGTGCATGGTTCCGGGGTCGGTGAACGCTTCGGTCATGCCGCCCGCTTCGAGGGCGGAAGCGCCCGCCGGATGGATGACGGGTTTGATGGGGATATTGTATTTCTTCGCGAACTCGAAGTCGCGCTGGTCGTGCGCGGGAACGGCCATGACGGCGCCGCATCCGTACCCGGCCAGCACGTAGTCGGCGACAAAGAGCGGAACCTCCATCCCGTTGAAAGGGTTTCTCACTGTCAGCCCCGTGTCCACGCCGTCTTTTTCGATTCCGTCGGCCGTCCTTTCGATCTCGGTCTTTCTCTCCGCCTTGGCGATGTATTTTTCCACATCGATCTTGTTCGGGCAGAGGGGGACCAGTTTCCGCATCAGTTTCGCGTCGGGAGCGATGGCCATGAAGGTGACGCCGTATATCGTGTCCGGGCGGGTGGTGAAAATGGGAAGATCGTCTCCCGTCTGTTCCACGGTGAACCGGACCTCTGCGCCCTCCGAACGGCCGATCCAGTTGCGCTGCTGGGCTACGGTGGAGGGGGGCCAGTCCTTTTCCAGTTCGTCGAGGCCGTCGAGGAGACGCTGGGCGTACTCGGTGATCCTGAAGTACCACTGCTTCAGGAAGCGCTTTTCCACGCGTATTTTCTCGTGGCGCCAGCACGTCCCTTCGGCCGAGACCTGTTCGTTTGCGAGCACGGTCCGGCACTCGGGACACCAGTTCACCATCGCTTCTTCTTGAAAAGTCAGGCCCTTTTCAAAGAGCTTGAGGAAAATCCACTGGGTCCATCGGTAATAATCCTTCCGGGATGTGACGACCTCGCGGTTCCAGTCGTAGCTAATCCCGAGGCGCGTCAGTGTTTTCTTTCCCGTGGCGATGTTGCCCTCCGTCCATTCCCCGGGCAGGATTCTTCTCTTGATAGCGGCCTGCTCCGCCGGCAGTCCGAAGGAGTCCCAGCCGAAAGGGTGGAGGATCTTTCGCCCCTTCATCCGCAGATAGCGCCACATGACGTCGCCGACGGTGTAGTTGCGGAAGTGGCCGATGTGTATATCGCCCGATGGATAGGCAAACATCTCGAGAAGGTAGTATTTGTCCGAGCCGGGATCTTCCGGGGTCAGATAGAGTCCCGAGTCGGCCCACTGTTTCTGCCATTTGGCGTCGATCGCCTTGAAATCGATTTCGATCATCTTTTCAGTCCGATCTCCCGGCTGGCCTGCTGCAGTGAGAACGTCCGGTTCGGTCCAATAATCTACGAAACAAAGAGAATAAGAGATAATGAAACAGAGGTCGAGGTTTTTCATAAGGCTTCTTGAAGCCCGGCTTCTTGAAGCCCGGCTTCTTGAAGCCCGGCTTC
>CAZWHE010000056.1:19292-22675 GCA_964633825.1 uncultured Phycisphaerales bacterium
ATAAGGCTTCTTGAAGCCCGGCTTCTTGAAGCCCGGCTTCTTGAAGCCCGGCTTCAATGAATTGCTGAATGGCAATTCGTTGGCTTGAGAGTATACTCGGCACTGTGAACGAGATCATCGATATCCAGGGAGATCGGCGATGAGGAATATCGCTATTTTGGTGTGTGTGCTCTTCTCGGGATGCGCGACCTACACGGAAAAGATGGAGAAGGGTCTGGATTTTTACAAAGAAGGCCGCATGGAGACAGCACGGGAATCTTTCGAAAGTATTATAACCGGAAACGGAGACGTGCATCTCATGCGACTCGAAAAAGGAATGGCCGAGATCGCCCTCGGCGACGGGCCGGCGGCGATCAGGGATTTCACGGCCGCCATCGAAAGGATGGACAGCCTGGTCGCGAAAGGCAATGCCGCCGATAAGGCTGTTTCAATCGTTTTGGACGATACGGCGAGAGATTATCCGGGATCCCCCTTCGAACAGATCAGCGCCCGGCTCTTCCTCGCCATGGCGTATCTGATGACACAAGACAATTTTGATGATGTCTCCGCCGTGTGCCGCGATATGGACACGAAGATGGAGCGGATCGAAGCCTACTACAAGAGATCCTACGAGTTCGACGGGAAGGGTAATGAGTCCGACTTTTCCTTCCAAATTCCTCCCGTGGCGAAGTACTTCGCCGCCATTGCCGCCGAGCAAAGGGGAGAACTGGATAACGCCGATATCTATATGCGCCACGCCGTCAAAGGCTTTCCCGGCTGCGGCTTCTTCAAGAAGGAAAGGAAGAGGATGGAGCGGGGCGGTCGCGGCAGCCGTGTCTTTGTTTTTGCTCTCCTGGGAATGGTGCCGCGGAAGATCGAATCGGAGAGCGCGGAGCTCACCGGAATCCTGAAAGGCGCTAAGGCTCTTTTCGCTGCTGCGAAGCCGGATAGAAATCCCGACGCGCTGGGCAGGGCGCTTTTCACGGCGCCGGTCAGGATCCCGGCCTATCCCGATCGCCGGCCCTTCCGGCTCGGCGGATTCAGGATAGAGGGAGGCGGGCTCGAAACAACAACAGAGATCGTCGCTGATTTCGATCGGTATGCCAGGAAGGAATACGAGATACTGCTGCCCGGAATCCTGATCCGCGCCGCCGTGCGCCGTGCCGTCAAGGAGGGGGCGGGCCAGGTGATAGGAAAGTCCGTGTCGGACGACAAGAAGACTTCCAAATTCCTGGGAGACCTGTTCGCTTCCGCGGTCTCGGTTGTCGAGACGGTGGATACGCGTTCCTGGTGTGCTCTTCCGCGGGAGCTCCATGCAGCTTCTCTCGTTCTGAAATCTGAACGAAAAGAGGAGAAAAAAACGGGACAGCAGCCGCGGCCGCTGTCAATCGTTCTCACACCCGTTGCGCGGGGAGGAGGTCGCATGGGGCAGGAGATCGCCGTGACTCTCGATCTGTCGAATAATGATCCCGCTTTTGTTATCATAATCCATCCGGGTGCGGGCGCACGTCCGATCGTGGTCATAGACAAAGGACACCGGATCGATATGCAACCGGCGGGCGCAAGAACGACCCGGTTGGAACGTCGAAATAAGAACAGAAATGCATATTTCCCCAACCCGGTTCAAACAACTCATCCGATATCGAGTCTGTGCGAAAGGAAAGTGTCATGAAACAGGGTACAACCATCGCTTTTTGCTTCACCGCTGCCGTAATGGCCTTCGTTCTTCTCGGGTGTTCGAGCACGATCGAGGAATTCGATGAGGGTGAAAAAGTCCTGACAAGAAAATTCGGTCCCAGTGATCTGGAAAATCTGGGAAACGATCTCATGCAAAGGCTCTCCGCCAGCAGAGGGGATTGGATGAGGGGCATGCCGAGACTGGCCATTGTCGATTTCAGGAATACGACCGACATGCCGGGCATGAGCAAGACTCCCTTTTTCAGCGCAATCGAAACGTCCCTTTTCCAAATGAACAAATTCGATTTAATCGATTACGAGAACGCCAAATACTTGCTCAAGGAGGCCGGCTATCAGAGGTTCGACGCTTTCAACAACGAAACCGCCGTGAAGCTGGGACAGGCTCTGCGCGCCCGTTATGTCATGTGGGGCGATATCTCCGTCAGCAAGGATGTGGGCGCCGAGGGGCGTGCCATCAAACAGTATAACTTTGCTTTGAAGGTCACCGACGTGGAGACCCACCGCATCGTCTACCGCGACAACGCGAAAGCCAGGATCAAGGCCGTCAAATAGATCGTTTCGTTAAGGGATGGCCGGCTCTTCTTCCGTAAAATCCCCGTTTTCGTGGAAAAGTGAATAATCTTCCTCGTACATTTCCTTGATCACATCGTGAAACATGTCATTGAGAGTGGGGATTTCCTCTGCCGGATCATCACGGTTCATCTCTTTCCAGAAAGGCGGGTAAAAGAGGGCGATAAAGCGAAAAAACAGGAAGGGATACCCCGTCCCCTTGCGATATATTGCATTTCGCGAATAAGTTTTCAGTAGCTTTCCGTCGTTGTCCATCAGCTTGAGCTCGAGGTGCATTTCATATTTTTCGATTACGGGAATGAGACCCAGCGTCAGGTAGTGAATAACTTCGTACTGTGATTCTCTCGTTTTTCCGAGAGAGACGATGGCCCGCATTTCCGATGGCTCTCCCCGTTTGCAGATGATGAAGGGGCCGTCGTTAAGAAGGTTGGTGACCCAATTGTATTCTTCTTCAGGACTCATATCCTCGACGATGCGGCTTCTCATTCTCACAGAGACGGTGCATCCCTCGTCTTTCGGTTTGTCCCACCAGAGATAGGCCAGTTCCTTTGCCCAATCGTTGTGCTTGACGTATGGTTGGTAATAGCTGCAGCCGGTGAGGAACAGGAGAAAGGCAAGAACCGGCAGAACGGGAACTTTGCAAATCATCGAGCGAATCATCGTTTATAACTCCCTCAAAGGATTTAGATCTTTTCCGATTTTTTTAGCATATTGCACGATCATAAAGAAGAGGATAACTCTTATCCATCCGTAATTTTGAGCAAGGCCTGGAAGACGGGTTTCGGATTCGTGACTCCTTGCCGCGGTATTGATGAACCCGCGGTCCGGCTGCGTTGATATGATGAGAAGTTCTTCTTTTTCAAATATTTAGCTTTTATTTATATTGAGAGTTTGTTTCCTTAAAAATATTGAGCCAGACAAGATCACTTATAGAGCCGCAAGAAGTACTCAATGAGGTTGATCTTGATTTTTAACCGAAACACAGTTAAGCATTGCTCTCCTTAACCCGATCATGGACTATGGCAGGTCGTTTTATTCAGGCATTCTCCGGTATTGAGGGAGTTTATCAATGAGCGTCATCAAGCTGGAATTCTCCATGCGTGATGTCCTGTACATCCTTTTCAAGCACAAGATTA
>CAZWHE010000057.1:0-7278 GCA_964633825.1 uncultured Phycisphaerales bacterium
CTCGGAATCAGTTCCACCAAAGCATGCTACCTCAAGGAAAAGGGCGTGAATCTTCTCGAGCCCCAGAACCGGGAAGAAGAAGCCATCGTCATCTACTACCGGAACCTGATCGATTACATCCTGGTCAATCTCCGCAAAAAGTTCGAAACCGCTTCGGACATTCCCGAATTCCGCGATCCCGTTGAGATCGTCTGTTCCGGCGGAACCTCGCTGATCGATGGTTTCGAGGAGTTCTTTTCCCAGGAGCTGAACAAGATCCGGTTCCCCGTCAAGGTGAGCCGCGTGCGGCGTGCACCCGAACCCCTCCACTCGGTGGCGAAGGGATGCCTGATCGCCGCCGCCATGGACCAGGAGGAAGTGTAAGGGGGGACACAATACGTAATGACCCGTAATAAAAAATGATCCGGAGTTCCCTCCGGATCATTTTTTATTACGGGTCATTACGTATTGTGTCCCCTTTCGTATCAGCTTCTCCGCTTTGTCGTCGTCGAGCTCATGTTCGGCGGCCGTTCTCACGAGGCGGAGTCTTTCTTTTCGAAGCGTTCCGGGATCATTGAACGGACCGTGCTTTTTGTAGAGCTGCCCGATAATGCGCCGGGACATGATGTCGAGCTCTTCCAGACGCGACTGCTTGAGGGGACCTGTCCCGCCTTCTTCTAGGGGAGGGATGGAATCGTGTCTTTTTTTCATGATTCCGGCCGCAGTCCGAGCCAATACCTCGTGGGTAACATCTTTTGCATTGATCGAAAGGAAGGCTTCGTCCCAGGAAACAACACCCGGCGGATCGAATCGGACGGCGTCCGTAATGATGACTTCATCGGGCACGGTTTTTCCGCGGGCCGAGTTGAGCTGAAGGCACTCTTTCTCGGGCGTGGAAAGGTGGATGAGATAGTAGGCAATCCTCAGATCGCGCGCCATCGTGTAGAGCTGGCGCCTCATGCTCCTGTAGTAATTCAGATCGTCGTGGATGACGGGAAAGCCTTCTTTCAGCGCGGACTTCACGCGATCGAGTGTGAGGCGGCGCACGGCGTTCTCGTGTTCGGGAAGAAAGCATCGGCTGAGTGAAGGGAGTTCGGCGCGGACGTTGTCTGATGAGACGACCATGCTGTGAAGGCCGTGGCCCGTGTCGAATTCGAGGGCGAGTTTCTCGGCCAGTGTGGACTTGCCCGAAGCGGGCAGGCCCGTGAGCGTTATGAGAAATGATCCGGCTTTGCCTGCCATGACACTCTCAGAAAAGGGATTTCACTCCGCCTCCGTCGACGAGTACGGAAACACCGTTGATGAAGGAAGCGCGCTCCGATGCCAGAAAAGCCGCGAGCGCCCCGACCTCTTCCGGTTTTCCGATCCGGCCGAGCGGGTTGTCATCACCCCAGGCTTTAAAAACCTCGCCGGTCGTCACGCCTTCCTTGCCGGCCTTGACGGCGGCGAGCTCTTCCAGGCGTTCCGTCCGGATGTAGCCTGGAAGGACGTTGTTCACCGTGATGCCGTGCGGGCCGAGCTCGGCGGCGAGCGATTTAGCGAGACCGATGACCCCCGGTCTGATCGCGTTCGACGTGAGGAGACCGTCAATCGGTTCCTTGACCGAACGGGACTGAATGTTGACGATGCGGCCGCGCCCGGCCGCCTTCATGTGCGGAGCAACTTCGCGAATCACCCGGATCACCGACAGAGCCGTCAGGCGGAATGACGCTTCCCAGGTCTCGTCGTCGATGTCGTCGAATCCGCCCGAAGGGGGGCCGCCCGTGTTGGTAACAAGGATCCGGGGCGGGCCGAGCTTGCGAACGACCTGCCCGACGAGCGCTCGAATCTGGTCCGCCTGTGTCATGTCCGCCACAACGGCAAGGGGATGCGATCCCGATTCGGACAAGCCGGAATCGGCTTTCAGCTGTGCGACGGCTTTTTCGAGGTTGCTCTTCGACCGGGAGCAAACGGCGATGAAGGCGCCTTCCTGCGCCAGGGCCGAGGCGGCGGCCAAGCCAAGCCCCCGGCTGGCGCCGGTCACAAGGGCGACTTTGTCTTTCAAGCCGAGGTCCATGATGCTTTATTTTCTTCCCCGCGGAATCCGCGTGATCGATCGGGAAGGGGTTTTCATATTCTTGCGGCCGGCATGGAGACCGCTCGCAGCGGGAAAGATCCGGTGTGCGGGCTTTTTCCTTCCGCCGCCGCATGCTTTTTCGGTGAGCTCGACTATTTCGGGGTAGAGCCCCTGTCCGGCGATTTCTTCCGTATAGGCGATGCGGCCCTCGAACAGCTCCTTGGCGTAAGAGTCGATCTGATCCTTCGAATAGAAGCTCTCGGGCCGGTAGCGGTCGAGCTCGCCGCCGTCGACGCAGGAGACGATTCTTTTCACGCCGAGAGGGCCCGTCTCGTATTTGTTGGACCCGCGGACATCGCCGCGCTGGATGGCGGCCATGAGGTTGATGGGGACGCGCTCCACCTTGCGGATCATCTTTTTTGACGCGCCCGAGCCCTCGATGATTTCACCCATCCCGCCGGTGTTGTACTGGAAGTAATGCATCCTGCCCGGGAAGTTCGCCTCGAGGTTCATGATGATGTCGTAGAAGCGGTTCACCTTCCAGGCAAGCGATCCCACGATGAAGGGGTCGGTTCCCACGATGCGCACCGACTCACCCGCTTTGGCCGGCTGCGAGGCGAAGCTGTGCGTCGACTCTCCCCAGAGATAGGCGAGAACGGCCTGTTCCGCCGTGAGCTTCTGGGCGAAGGACATGATCGTATTCCGCCGTGTGATAAAGGCGAAAATGACGCCGTCGAGCTCTGATGCGGGGGGAAGGTTAATCGATTTCGATTGGATGGAGACCATTCGCCGGCCCCGCCGGATCTTGAGCTCGTCCTTGGCGATCACGGCGCGTCCGTTGGCGCAGAGGCTTTCGTCCAGGAAGTCGGGATTTCCGCGCGAGTCGATCATGACGTTTTCCAACAGGGCCGACTTGTGAGTGAGCGCGTTGTACATCGCTTCCTGTAGCTTGGGATCCACGTCGGTTTTCACGAAGAAACCGTTCTCGCTCCCGAAGGCGCCGCCGTCCGGTTTCATGAAAACGATGTCGTCCTGGCAAACCTCGGTCATCTCGCCTTTCTCGTAATCGAGGCCGAGCTGGTGGCAGGACCATGTCGACTTTCCCGTGGCCGAGAGCCCGAAGAGGTATACGCCGTATTTCTTGAGCTTTCCGTCTCCCGAATCGCGGGCCGTGATGACCTTGGTCCCGGCGTGGAGGCCGAGCAGTCCCTGCCGGTCGGCCGACCACATGGCTTGCCGCAGGAATCCTTTCTTGTCCTCTCCCATGTAATCCGTGGCGAGGGCGATGTTGATGTGGTGTTCGGGGAGAGCCAGGACCTGCTGCCTGAGATTGTGCTCGTCCGGGATGTGGAGCATGGTGAATTCAGGGCCTGGAGCATCGGGCTCGGGCTCTTTCAGGGTGTTGGCCCACATGTAGCCGAGCCGGGCATTCTTCTTGTCCGCAACGGAAACATAGAGATTGCAGACAGGATTGTAAGTGTCGTTCGAGCCCATCTGCCTCCGAACCCGGATGAAGGGAAGGGTCTGCACGATGTGCAGGACTTTCTCCAATTCTTCCGGAGCGTTCCGAATGATGCTCTTGTGAAGATCCGTCGGCTTGGGCAGAACAATGGATTCGCTGCCGAGGTAGACTGTCTTCGGGCCGATCCGGCTCGATACGGCCGAACGCCATCCGTGCGATCCGAAGCGGGTTTTGAACGCTCCTTTCAGCGCCATTTTACGAAGCCGACGCATTCCGACGGGCCTGATGTTCGGTCCGTTGAGAAGGGGTTTCAGTCTCTGGGCAAAGCTCTTGTAACAGTTGGTGTCGTAGATCGTGCTGCTCATAGGTGGATGATCGCTTTAAACGGTTCGGTTCTGTGAAACGCGGGCTCAGCGTATCAACCGATCTGCGCGAGGCGCGCCGTCGGCTTCATACGCCCCAATTCATCAAAACCTCGAATTATGCCCGAGAGATCGAAACGGGTCAAAGCCTTTCGAGAGGTGATGGGATTTGTTATCGCCTCTCCTGTTGACTTTGTCTTCATCATCTGGTAAATAGTGCGACTTTTCTGCCCAAGTCGCACAGCCAAGAGTTGCTGTGACGGGCGGCAGGTTTGTTGGGCAGGTTTCGGCCGGCCTCCACATTCTGTTTATCAATAGTCATAACCCTTGTTGTTTCAAGGCGTTGGAAAGAGAGATGGGCCGCGTTCGGTCCGGATTGTGTTGAAAAAGATGAATCTCAACAGGGTTGTTCTTGTAGTCGAACGCAGGGGTGAAATAATAATGTGAACTCTTTATTCATGAAAGGGCGCATTCGATGAGCAGGAGAATCAACATACTGAGAGACAAGATCGTTCTTTTCTCCGGGAACGCACATCCTGTCTTGGCCCAAGCCGTGGCCGAGGAACTCGGTATCGAGCTCGCCTCTGCTAATGTCCAGCAATTTCCTGACGGCGAAATCGATATCAAGCTTAACGACGACATTCGCGGCACCGATGTCTTCATCCTCCAGCCGACCTGCCCGCCCGTGAACGACAACCTGATAGAGCTCCTCCTGCTGATCGACTGCTGCAAGAGAGCGTCGGCGGGACGCATCACGACCGTGATCCCCTACTTCGGCTACGCTCGAAAGGACAGAAAGGACGAGGGGCGTGTGCCGATCTCGGCCAAGCTCGTCGCCGATGTCCTGACCACGGCGGGCGCCGACAGGGTTCTGACGCTCGATCTCCACTCTGCGCAGATTCAGGGTTTTTTCGACATCCCCGTGGACCATCTCTACGCCAAGCCCGTCCTTGTCGAATCCCTCGCTTCGCTCAAAGGCGACAACCTGACGGTGGTGGCCCCCGATGCGGGCGGCATCAAGATGGCAAGGTCATATGCCAGGCATCTGAATGCAGGTCTTGCCATCGTGGACAAGAAGAGGGTTTCGGGAGACACCACATCGGTGGAACATCTGATCGGCGACGTGAAGGATTCGGATGTCATTATCGTGGATGACATGATTTCAACGGCCGGGTCGATTACCAAGGCAGTCGGCACGGTGAAGAAGTTCGGAGCCGACAAGGTATACCTCTGCGCCACCCACCCGGTGCTGTGCGGTGAAGCGCTGAACAAGATAGAAGAGGCTGACGTGGAAAAAGTGTTCGTGACGGATTCGATTCCGCTTGGCGACAAGAAGTGCGACAAGATCAAGGTCGTGTCCATCGCCGTATTGCTGGCACATGCCATCAAGAGCATCCACCACAGCAGATCCGTCAGCCGCCTGTTCGATTTACCGGTCTGAGGAGGATAAGAAAGACCATGGAAATGCTTCAGATAGAAGCCCGGAAACGGGAGACCGTCGGAACTCTTCCCAGCATGAAGCTGCGGAGCGAAGGGTATCTTCCGAGTGTTCTTTACGGACACGGGAAGGAGAGCCTGTCACTTTCTCTGCCCGAAAAAGAGATGGTGGCATATATCACCCAGTACGGCAGGATCATCGACCTCGACATCGAGGGCCGGAAGGAACGCGCCATTGTCAAGGACATTCAGTACGACGCCATGGGCGACAGCATCATCCACGTCGATCTCGTGCGCATCAGGCTGGATGAGGTGGTCTCCATTCTTGTGCCCATCAAGATAATGGGAAGAGCCAAGGGTGTCGACGAAGGCGGCATCATGGAAATTCTCAGGAACGAGATCCAGGTGAAGTGCCTGCCCACGAAGATTCCGGAAGCGATCGAAGTCGACGTGACGGAGCTCGGGGCTCAAGACACGGTGCACCTGAGTGACCTCAGCCTTCCCGAAGAGGTCGAGCTCGATGAAGAGGGGGATTACACCGTGATTTCCATGGTGATCAAGAAAGCTGTTGTCGAGCCCGAGCCCGAGGTCGAGGAGGGCGAGGAAGCCGCGGAAGGCGAGGAAGGTGAAGCTCCCGAGGGCGAAGCCGATGACGCCGGCTCTTCGGGTAAAGAAGAAACCGGAGATGAAGGAGGCGGCGCGTCTTCTCGGGGCAAAAAAGAGGGATAAAGCGGTCTTTTCGTGATGGACGCGTTCGACAGGAACACACGGTCCGCCACGGTCCGAATCATCGCCGGCCTCGGTAATCCGGGACCGGAATATGAAAACAACCGGCACAATGCCGGATTCATGATCATTGACAGGGCAGCGCAGAAACTTGGAATTCGGTTCAGGTCATATGGACGCCTGGCTCGTGTGGCGGACGGAAAGAGGGGCGAAGAATCCTACCGCCTCGTCAAACCCATGACATGGATGAACCGCAGCGGGCGCGCCGTGGGGGACATGGCGGTCCGGCTCCTGACCGACATGTCGAACCTCCTTGTTGTGAGCGATGATTTCAACCTTCCCCTCGGGAAGCTGCGTTTCCGTTCAAGCGGGAGCGCCGGGGGTCACAACGGACTCACTTCCGTTATCCGAGCCCTCGGGACGGAAGACTTTCCGAGAATGCGGTTCGGGATCGGGCTTCCCGATGGGGCGGAAGAGACACGGGATTTCGTTCTCTCCGACTTCGGCCGTAAGGCCGGCGGCTTCGGCCGTAAGGCCGGCGACTTCGGCCGCGAGGAATCGGAATCGTTCGAGCGCAACCTGGAACGGGCGGCCGAGGCCGTCCGGTTTTGGATCGAAACAGGTGATTTGTCTCTCTGCATGAATCGTTATAATGGAGATGATTATTTCCAATAAAAAACCGGTGTATTGAAGAAAAACAGGAGAAGGAGAGTCGACCGGCGTTCCTCTCCCCTTCTGATCCGAATAGATCGAAACTGTTCTGAAAATATAAACCCCAAAAGGTTCTTTTGCTAGGGAGTTGAGATTTGAACGCATACGAAGGCATGTTTGTTATTGACGCCCGCCACGCAGGAAAAGAGGGCCGGGAGATCGAGGAAAAGATCGAAGGCCTGGTCAACAAAGTCGGCGGGGAAGTGGTCGGAATGAAACGGTGGGATGAAAGAAAACTGGCATATGAGATCAAAGGATGCGGGACCGGGATATACATGCTCACCTACTTTAAAGGCGAGCCCGATATGGTTCAGGGTCTCAACAGGGAGTGCAAGCTTTCACCCTTCGTCCTGAGACTCTTGGCGTTGAAGGTCAATGAGATTCCCGATATCGAATCGATTGAAACAGCATCGGAAGCCGGCAGAGAGGGATCGGGTTTCGATAGATCGAGGGTCGGGAGTGAGAATAGGCCGGTTAAAAAAACCGCCGGTCGGGAGACCGAAGCCGCCGGTCGGGAGACCGAAACCGCCGGTCGGGAGACCGAA
>CAZWHE010000057.1:7378-19511 GCA_964633825.1 uncultured Phycisphaerales bacterium
CGCCGGCGATAAACCCGTCGGCGTGAGCGAAGAGAACGCTGAGACTTCTGTCGAAGAAGAAAGCGACGAATCCCAGCCGGAAGAGGAAGCAAACAAACCAGTGGCTTGATCCTTTTTCACCGGGATGGTTTTATCCGGATCTTTTAAACTCTTCTAAAGGGAAACCGAAAGGAATCACGAAACACGAGGTTCAATAGATATGGCATTTAGAAAAAAACGGTTCAAAAAGTTCAACGAAAAAGGGCGCTGCAGGTTCTGCCGGAGCAAATCCAGAATCAACTATAAAGAAGTAGGCACCCTTCAGAAGCTTTGTACGCAGCAGGGTAAGCTCTTTTCCCGCAAGCGTTCGGGCAACTGCGCCAAACATCAGAGACAGCTCAAGGTCGCCGTCAAGCAAGCGCGCTATCTGGGTCTCATGCCCTATACGGGTTGATTCGTCAGGGGATCCGGGACGGTTTATGGAATCTGACCATACGTTGAGGAAAATAAATCATGGAAGTTATTCTGCTTGAAAACATCGACAATCTCGGCCACCGGGGTGACATCGTAACCGTCAAGGACGGCTACGCACGGAACTACCTGATTCCGGGTAACAAGGCGGCCTTTGTGACGGCCGACAATATCCGCAGATCCGAGCTCCTGAAAAAGAAGTATATCCAGGAGGAAATGGAGCGTTTGGGGACACTCAAGGAGCTGGCCGCCCAGCTGGGCACGATCTCCATCACGATTCACGCCAAAGCCTCCGAAGAGGGAAATCTGTTCGGTTCCGTGGGAACGATCCAGATTCTCGATGCTCTCCGGGAGCAGGGATTCGAGATCGATCCCAAGACGGTCAGGCTTGAAGAAAACATCAAGAAGCTGGGTATCTATCCGGTGCCCATCCACCTGCATGCCGATATCCGGACGGAAATCAAGCTGTGGGTCGTTGATGAAGAAAATCCCCTGGAACAACCCGATGAGGAAATCCCGGACAATGCCTCGGACAAGGAACCTGGCGGATCGGCGGAAGCCGGTTTAGAATAGGACCACTGAGACGCGGTATTTCAAAACAGTGCAGTTGGGGGAAAGGTCATGCCTGTCGAAGAACCGGTTGAAAACAGGCTGGAAGAAACCGTCCCGCCTCACGACCGCGAAGCCGAAATCTGCGCGCTCGGCTCGATGATTCTCGACAGAGAGACCATCGGGGATGTCTCGCTCATCGCCCAGCCCAAAGATTTTTACATCGACAGCCACCGTGAGATCTTCACCAGACTCCTGGCCCTTTATGAGAAGGGCTCGGCCGTCGATCTTGTCATTCTGAAAGACGATTTGACCAGGACCGGTGTTCTGGAACAGGTGGGCGGCGCCGAATTCCTCGTTTCTCTCGCCGAAACGGTCCCGTCGGCCGCCAATGCCGAGCACTACGCCGGCATCGTACGGGACAAGTCGATTCAGCGGAGCCTCATCAGGGAGGCGACACGCATCATCCGCGAGGCACGCTCCGATCCCGAGGATGTGGATAAGCTCCTTCACAAGGCGGAGGAGCTTATCTTCGGGATATCGGGCGTCGACGAGGAAAGAACAACGGAGTCGATCGATTCTCTCGTGAAGGAAACGATGAGGAGAATCGACAGCCTGCAGGACGGCAGTCCCGGCCGGATCACGGGGCTCAGCACGGGGTACAGGGAGCTGGACAGGATGCTGGACGGGCTTCATCCCGGCGAGCTGGCCATCATTGCCGCCCGCCCCAGCATGGGCAAGACGAGCCTGGCTCTCAACATCGCCGACAACATCGGGACCCGGGGCGGGCACGGGGTCTATGTCTTCTCGTGCGAGATGCTCCGTCAGCAGGTGGCGCAGAACATGCTCTGCGCCAACGCCAGGATCAACGGGCACTCCATGAAGCTGGGAGATTTATCCGACGCCGAATGGCAGGAGCTGCCGCTGGCGGCCGACAGGCTTTCGCGCGCTCCTATCTTTATCGACGACACGACCGGAATATCGATCGGCGGGATCCGGGCCAAGGCGAGGAGATTGCTGGCGCGGCACGGTGATATCAGGCTCATCATCGTCGACTATCTGCAGCTCCTGACTGTTGACGGAAAAACCGAAAACAGGCAGATCGAGATCACCAAGATCTCGCAGGGTCTCAAGCAGATGTCGCGGGAGCTCCACGTTCCCGTCATCTGCCTTTCCCAGCTCAACCGCTCCCTCGAGCTGCGAAAGGACAAGATTCCGATCATGGCCGACCTGCGCGAATCCGGATCGATCGAGCAGGACGCCGATGTGATCATCTTCATCCATCGCGAAGAGATGTACGAAGGCTCAACCCCGGAAAATAAAAACAAAGCAATATTGAAAATTGCCAAGCAGAGGAACGGTCCCACGGGACAGCTGGACTTTCTCTTTTTCAACGAGTTCATGCGTTTCGAACCGCTCCATTTCGTCGAGTCGAGGGAGACGGTCAGCTCGGAAGAAACCAGATTATGAGGAGATTATCCCGGCTCGCCTGCGCGGCGTTTGTTTTTTTCCTTCCCGGATTTCTATCCGCCCGCCCGGGCTGTCTCCCCTTTCCCCAGGAAGGGGAGCGCATCGTCGAGGTCGAGATCAGGGGGCGGGCGCGGATATCGGAACACAGGATCCTCAACAGTCTCCAGACCCGCGCGGGCGGGGTCTATTCCCAGGAAACGGTCAAGGAGGACATCGAAAGCCTTTTCGAGAATCCCTTGTTCCGCATCCGTGTGGGAGAGGTCCTGTGTGAAAACGTCGCCGGCGGCGTGAAGGTCATCTTCGTGCTCAAGCAGGAAGACCGGATCGGCGGGATCCGGTTCGAGGGCGTCGTGGAAGAGGACGAGGACGAGCTCAGGGAGCTTCTGGGCATCACCGAGGAGACGGTCATTTCTCCCTTTGACGTTTCTCTTTATGTGAACAAGGTCCGCGAGTTCTATCAAGAGAAGGGCTATTACCTCGTCGAGGTCAACAGCTGGGCCGAACCGGCCGAAGGAGGCGCGGTCGCCGTCCTCGAGATTTTTGAAGGGGAACAGGTTTCGGTCGAAGAGATCATCTTTCTGGGCTGCGATCGGCTCGACAAGGGCAGGCTCGAAAAACAGATGACAACGGACGAGCCTTTCCTGGGTCTTTTTTCGAGCGACCTGAGGGCCGATGTTCTTCAGAGGGACATAGCCGTCCTCAACCAGTACGCCAGGAACGAGGGTTTCCTTGACGCCAAGATCTCCCTCGAGGAGATCAGGCTCAACGAGGATCACGACGGGGCCGTTATCGTTATCAGGATTCAGGAGTTCGAGCGTTACAAGGTGGGTCGAATCGATATCGGTTTCGGCACAAAGCGGAATCCCGCACAGGAGAGTCACTTTTCCAGGGAGACCGTCCTCGATAACGTGGTGACCGTAACCGGCGATGATTACAGGATGTCCCGAATCGAGAGGGACCTGCGCCGCATTAGGAAGTTTTACGGAGATCGCGGCTACATCCGCGCCGAGATTTATCCCCACGAGACTTATTCCGAAACGGAGCCCGTGGTCAACCTTACGTTCTGGGTGAACGAGGAGGGCGAGAAAAAAGTCCGCGATGTCATTGTCTCGGGGAATACGAAAACAAAGGACAAGGTGATCAGGAGGGAAATCACCCTTTATCCCGGCGACATTTTCAACCGAACCGAAAGCGAGTGGAGCAGGGAGCAGCTCCACGCGCTTCAGTTCTTTTCCGACGAGAGGGGCATGCCGCGCGTCCTCCTCGGCCCGCGCAAAACCGCGGCGACCGGACTGGAAGATCTCGTTGTCGATATCGAAGAAGGGGAAACGGGATATTTCATGTTCACTCTCGGCGCCAGCACGGACGGCGGTATTTTCGGGGGCGGCTCGATCAACAAGTCCAACTTCGACATCGCCGATGCCCCCTCATCCCCCTGGGCGGCCGTTCCCGAGTTTTTTTCCAACGAGGCGTTTCACGGCGGCGGGCAGACGCTCAGGCTCTCGGCCATGCCCGGCACACGGTTCTCGACATACAACCTCTACTTCTACGAGCCATACCTTTTCAACACGCAGCCCTATCCCATCAGCTTTTCCTTCAACACATACCTCTCCCACGACAACTGGTACTACGACGTGAAGCGCACGGGGCTCTCCACCGTGCTGGGCGTGAGGCAGAGCAGGGAGCTGAGTGTGAGCCTGGGTTTCCGGAACGAGCTGATCGATGTGAGCGGTTTGAGCACTTCCGCTCCCCTCAATATCAGACAGATGGAGGGCGGGACGGGACGCCGTTCGCTCGAGACCGCCATCATGTTTCATAAGCTCGACAGCCCCTACAACCCGACCCAGGGTGTTTCGACCAGGCTGTCCTTCGAGTACAGCGGGGGGTTCCTGGGCAACGATCTCGATATGTTCCGAACGACTCTCGACATGAAGAGTTATTTCCCTGTCCTTGAAACCGCCGCCGGCAAGACCCATCTCCTCATTCTCAGCTCGTCTGTCGGATTCGAAAGGGAACACAGCGACATGGCCAGAATCCCGATTTTCGAGCACTTCTTCGTGGGCGGAGCATCGGGTCTTTTTCCGTTGCGCGGATTCGATTATAGGGGCGTGGGCCATCACGTGGCGGGGGATCCCGTGGGCGGCGAGTATGCCTACTCCATGTCGGCCGAGTACATGGTTCCGCTCTACTCCCAGTATGACGCCCAGTACGACGTGGAGAAACCCATGCTCCGGGGGGTCGTCTTCATCGATGCCGGCGGCGTTGCTCCCAACATCCGGTGGACGGACGAGATCCACCGTGTCAGGATGAGTTACGGCGTGGGGCTGCGCATCGAGCTTCCCGTCTTCCAGGGCCTGCCCATCGCGCTCGATTACGGTATCCCCTGGAAAAAATACAGAGAGGACGAGCGGAGATCGTTCAGTTTCAGTATTAAAAAATTATTCTGATTGGAGAGAGAGATGTCCCGGTTGATTGCTGTTTTAATAATCATTGCGGCCGTGATGACGGCCGGTTTTGTCGAGCTCAGCAAGTGCGGGGGCGAAGCGCCCGGGCTTCGCAGGGGAGCGATAGGCGTTGTTGATCTCTCGCGCGTTCTTCGCGAGCACAAAGGCGTGGCCGCCTCTCTCAGCGGCTTGGAACAAAACGCGCGGAAGAGCCAGGAAGAGCTCGACGGCTTGAAAACCGAGATCGAGCAGCTCTCCATGGAGCTTGTCGTCTATGCCAAGGGGAGTCCCGAGTACGTCAAAAAGGAATTCGAACTGGAAAGGAAGAGCCTGGCCTTCAAGCAGAGGGGCTACGAGCTCCAGTACGCCCTCGATTCGAGCAAGGCCGAGGTTCTGGGCAGCGCCTGCCGCGGGATCAGAGATGCCGTTGCCGCTTATGCCGAACAGCACGGCCTCGATGCCGTCCAGGCGATTCCGGCCGATATTCCCGACCTGAGAAGCGATCCCCTGGGTGTTCTCAAGTGGATCGACGGGACCGGTCTGATCTGGTGCAATGACGAGCTTGACATCACCGATGCCGTAATTACCATCGTCAATGGAACATGATATCCGACCCGGATCTTTCGCTGTGAAGCACGGCCGGAGCCTTCCAATGCGAATGGGGCCGCTGCGAAACATCCGGACTTTGGGGATGAGGCTTTGAACAAAACGCTGAATCAAATCGCCGAAATAGTCAACGGCATTGTCGAAGGTGACGGCGACACGGTGATTACCGGTCTCTCGGGAGTTCGCGAGGCTAGGCCGGGATCGCTGACCTTCATAGCCGACGAGAAATATCTTCCGCTGCTCGCAGAGTCCAAGGCCTCGGCTCTGGTTGTTTCAAAGACTCTCGAAGTGAAGGGATTTCCTCTTGTCAGGGTGGACGATCCCGGCCGGGCGTGGGGCGATCTCCTCGAGCTGATCAAGCCCCCGGCAATGTCCATCCCCAAGGGAGTCGATCCCTCGGCCGTGATCGGTGAGGATGTGACGCTGGGCGGGGATGCCTCCGTCATGGCCGGCGCCGTCGTCATGAAGGGGGCCGCCGTAGGCGATGGGACGGTCCTCTACCCCAATACCTTCATCGGACATGATGTCCGCATCGGACGGGACTGCCTGATCTATCCCGGGGCCGTGATCCGTGAACGCGTTATCGTGGGCGACCGCGTGACGATCCAGCCCGGGGCCGTGATCGGCTCCGACGGTTTCGGGTACGAGATGAAGGAGGGGCGCCTCGTCAAGCAGGAGCAGTTCGGCACGGTCGTTATCGAGGACGACGTGGAAATCGGTGCGAACGTGACCATCGACAGGGCGCGCTTTTACGAAACCCGCATCGGCCGCGGAACCAAGATCGACAATCTGGCTCAGCTGGCCCACAACGTCGTTGTCGGCGAGGGCGGCATCATCGTCAGCCAGGTCGGGATCGCCGGGAGCGCCCGCCTCGGAAAGAGGGTGACCCTGGCCGGCCAGTCGGGTGTTGCTGGTCACATCACGATCGGCGATAATGCCGTAGTCGGCGCCAGGGCCGGTGTGACCAAGGACCTTCCGGCGAACAGCGTCAGCTACGGCAACCCCGCCGGAGACAGAATCAAGAAGCAGCGTGAGATCGTCAGCTTGCGGAAAGTGCCCGAGCTTCTGGAAATCGTCAGGGAGTTGAAAGAGAGGATCGCCCGACTTGAAGCGCAATCAAAGGACGATTAAGGAAACCGTTGAGTTCTCGGGTGTGGGGCTGCACACGGGAAAAGAAACGCGGATCCGGGTCAAGCCCGCTCCCCAGAACACGGGCGTGGTCTTCATCCGCTCCGATCTTCCCGACCAGCCCCAGATTCCGGTCCATGTGGATTACGTTGACGATACGCGGAGACGAACCTCTCTCAGGAACGGCGAGGCCCTGGTTCACACGATCGAACACCTCTTCGCCGTATTGAACGTGCTCAGGCTCGACAATCTCGAGATCGAGATCGATTCCGACGAGATCCCGGGAATGGACGGCAGCGCCGCTCCCTTTTTTGAAGCGCTCCAGGCGGCGGGCGCGGTGGAGCAAAAATCGCAGCGCAAGGTTTGCGAAATCACGACTCCCATCGTGGTGGACGAGAACGGGTGTTCCCTCACGGCCCTTCCTCCCTCCGATGCCGGCGGGGAGATGAGTCTCAGTTACATGCTCGATTTCAGAGGGAGCGGAATCGCTTCCCAGTACCTCGATTACACGGTGAGCGAGGAGACCTTTTCCGGTGAGATCGCGCCTGCGCGAACTTTTTGCTTCGAACAGGAAGCCGAAGAGCTTCTCCTGGCCGGATTCGGCAAGGGGGCGAATCACCAGAACACGCTCGTGATCCGCGACGGCCAAATCGTCGAGAACGAGCTCCGTTTCTCCGATGAATTTGCGCGCCACAAAATCCTCGACCTGACGGGCGATCTCTTTCTCATCAACGCCGACCTTTCCGCCCACATCATCGCCGTTCGCTCGGGCCACAGGGACAACATCAAGCTCGTCCGCAAGATCGTCGACGAGATCGAGATGAGGGAGATGGCGGGCTCGACCGGCGTCGATTCGGGGATGGACATTCAGGAGGTCTTTTCCCTCCTGCCGCACAGGTATCCCTTCCTCCTCATCGACAGGGTGATCGAGCTCGAGGGCTACAGGAGAGCGGTCGGGATCAAGAACGTGACGATCAACGAGCCGTTCTTCCAGGGCCACTTTCCCGGACAGCCGATCATGCCCGGGGTTCTCATCCTCGAAGCCATGGCACAGCTCGCGGGCGTCCTCCTTCTCAGGCGGCTCGAAAACACGGGCAAGCTCGCCGTGCTCTGGTCGATCGACAAGGTGAAGCTTTGCAAGTCGGTGATCCCGGGCGACCAGCTCAGGATCGAGATCGAAGCGACGAAGGTGAAGGACCAGATGGGCCGGGTCCAGGCCAAGGCCAAGGTCAGCCAGAAGCTCGTCGCCGAAGCCCTCCTCACTTTTACCCTCGTGGACGCAACCTGATGGACGGCGGATCTCGAATACACCACACCGCGGTCATTCATCCGAGAGCCAAGCTCGGAAAGGAAATCGAGATCGGTCCCTTCTGCGTCATCGAAAAAGGCTGCATCATCGGCGACGGCTCGATTCTGATGGGGAGCGACATCATTCACCGCGAGACCTACATCGGGCGGAACAACGTCATTCATCCCCACGCCGTGCTCGGAGGCGCGCCCCAGGACCTCGGGTACAAAGGGCAGCATACGAGGCTTACTCTCGGCGACAACAACATCGTCCGCGAGTTCGTCACCATCAACAGGGGAACGACCAAGGAGCGGGGCGAGACCATCGTGGGCAGCGGCAATCTCTTCATGGCCTGCTGCCATGTGGCCCACGACTGCATCCTCGGAAACGAGGTGATCATGGCCAACAACGTTCTCCTCGCCGGGCACGTCAGGGTGGGGGACGGCGCCAACATCAGCGGAGGAGCCGCTGCGGCCCACTTCACGACCATCGGGCGCTATGCCTATATCGGCGGGCTCAGCAAGGTGAAGGTCGACGTTCCGCCCTACATGGTCTCCGACGGAGATCCCGCACTTCCGCGCCGGCTCAACGAGGTGGGCTTGAGGAGGCACGGTTTCGCCGAGGGCGTGATCGCGGCGCTTGCCGCCGCGTTTCGGGTCGTGTTCCGCTCGAAAAAGCCCATCGTAGAAGCCCTCGAAACCCTCGATCCGAAGGGCGTCGAGGAGGTGGCCATATTCAAGGATTTTCTCCAGCAAAAGATGCACGGCAAGCATGGCCGTTACCTCGAATCGCTCAGAGAGTGAGGTGGACAAGTGGCCGACAAACTGAAAACCGCCGTCATCGGCGTGGGATACCTCGGGAGGCACCACGCCCGGATCTACAGCAAGCTGCCGGGCGTGGAGCTCGCCGCCGTGGCGGACAGCGACAGGGAGAGCGCCGAACGGATCGCCGACATGTATGCCGCGAGGCCCTTCACCGATTACCGGGAGCTGCCCGATGACGTGGCCGCCGTTTCGGTAGCCACACCCACGGTGACCCACTTCGAGATCGCTTCGTACTTTCTCGAGAAGGGCGTCCCCGTTCTGGTCGAAAAACCGATGACGGCCACCCTCGACGAAGCTCTCGAGCTCGACCGCATCGCGCGCGATTCGGGAACCCTTCTCCAGGTGGGCCACATCGAGAGGTTCAACCCGGCCATGATGGCCGTGCGCGATCTCGATATCCAACCGAAATTCATCGAGTCGCACAGGCTGGCTCCCTTCAAGTTCCGATCGGTGGACGTCGGTGTCGTGATGGATCTCATGATTCACGACATCGACATCATCCTCGATCTCTGCCGGGGTCCCGTGAAAAAGGTCGATGCCGTGGGCGGCGCGATCCTGTCCCAGACCGAGGACCTGGCCAACGCCAGGATCGAGTTCGAGTCGGGGTGTGTGGCGAACGTGACGGCGAGCCGCGTCTCCTTCAAGAGCCTGCGCAGGACGCGCGTCTTTTCGGGCGACTCCTTCATCAGCATCGATTACGAAAAGAAGTACGCCCTCTTGGCCAAGAAATCACCCGACCTGGACATGAACCGGGTCGATCTCTCCTCGATCGATCCCACGCGTTTCGAGGATCTCCAGAAGCTCCTCATGAACGACCTGATCAAGGTGAAGGAGCTGAAGCTGGACGAATACGAGCCGCTCCAGAAGGAGCTCGGATCTTTCGTCCAGTCCGTCAGGGAGGGTTCGGAGCCCGTTGTTCCCGCTGCTCACGGGGTCCGCGCAATCCGGCTGGCTTTCGACATTCTCGCCAGCATCGAGGGACATCGGTGGTGAATCGGCCGGAATCGGCCGGGACATTTCCTGGGACGCCCGACCAGAGCGTCGCACATCATTCATTCGTCGTCTCGGTGCGCTGCTCGGGCGGTTCAGGGATTGTTTCCTTTTCGCTCATCTTGAGCTGCGGGAAGAGGAAGATACGGTTTTTGCCCCTTCGTTTCGCTTCTATGAGAGCCATGTCGGCTCCCTTGAGGAATTCCTCGCCCGACAGGGAACCGTCTCCGGGGGTGGCGTTGATTCCGAGGCTCACGGTGAGAGCCGCCGAGACCCCGTCTTTTTCGAATTTATAGTCGTTCACAATCGAACGGATACGGTCGGCGATGCGGACGGCCTCGTCCAGGTCCGTGTTGGGGAGGAGAATGAGAAACTCGTCCCCGCCGAGACGGCCGGGAATGTCGATCCTGCGGATCAGAGATTTCAGCTTGCGCGCGAAAGAAAGGAGAACGAAATCTCCGAATGCGTGGCCGAGCGTATCGTTGACCTGCTTGAACTCGTCAAAGTCGAGCATGATGGCGGACAGGACGAGCCTGTGCCTGTTGGCGCGTTCGATCTCTTCGTCGAGTCTTGTGAGGATGTACCGGTCGTTAAAAAGCTCGGTCTTGAAGTCCGTGATCGATTCCCTTTCGAGCTTCTTCAGCCTGGCATCGATGGTTTTGTAAGTCCTGATTCGCTGCGTGAGGACACGGATTCGCGTGGCCAGTTCCTCGGGATTGGGACCGACAAAAAAGTCATCGGCTCGCGAACAGGTCGAAGTCACGTCCTGGCCGTTCGGATTCGTCAGCATGGAGAGCACGAAATACTGATGGGGGGTGAGTGCCTCGAGCACGGCCTCGATTTCGAAGGACGGAATCGGCTCGCCCGAAGGGCGGAGGACCACGACGTCGGGTTTCTTCTCCCTGGTGATGGAGATGGTGTCTACGATGTTTTTCGACAGGTAGACAGTGAATCCCTTGCGCCGCAGAATAAAGTCCGCGTTCGGCATGGACCCGCTGCTGTGGTCAGCAAACAATATCGATTTGCCTGAACCAGCCATCTCAGCACCACAGGGTAATGGACGGGTGGACGAACTGACAAGGTCCTGTGTGATAAAGTTCCCGTTTTGATAGGTGCACGTGCTACTGCCTATCCACACGTGACATCACTCATCAGCTTTATAGATACAAATTATATATGTAGGATCAAATATTACAAGGGTTCTCATCTGTTTAATCAAAAATATTCAATCGAATAACGGTCTGGTAAACATTTTTTACCTTTCTTTGGATCGATCCTTATTTTAAGTTGACAAATCAGCTTGTGATGATAATTTGGGACTTTTCAAATATCGGTCATAACTTGCGTGTTGCAAGTATGTTGCCCGGAAAGACAAAGGAACCTCCCTTCTTCCGGGTCGGAATGGCCGGCTTGATTTTTTTTTACTGCCTCTGAGGGGGGTGCTACATGGCGAAATTTTCTGTGAAAGAGCTGATTGAATCGGGGGTGCATTTCGGCCACAGGGTGAGTCGCTGGAATCCCAAGATGGCGCCGTACATCTATGGGAAGCGGAATCTTATCCACATCATCAATCTCAAAGAAACTGTCAAGGGCCTTGCGAGGGCAAGCGGTTTTCTGGCCAGGATCTGCGCTACGGGCCAGCAGGTTGTTTTTGTGGGAACAAAACGCCAGATCAAGGAGACGATCCGGACCGAAGCCGGCAGCTGCGGCATGCCCTTCGTGGTGGAGCGCTGGCTCGGTGGAACATTGACAAACTTCAGAACAATCCATGGCCGTTTGAAACACCTCGAGAATCTCGAGGAGATGGAATCAACGGGCAAGATAGAAATGTACAACAAGAAGACCCAGGCTTCTCTCCAGCGGGAGCTCCAGCGTATCAAAAAGAACCTTGACGGCATCCGCGAGCTCCACAAAGTTCCGGGCGCCATGATCGTGGTCGACCCGCTCCACGAGAAGATCGCCGTCCGGGAAGCCAACAAGCTCGGCATACCCGTGGTCGCCGTTCTCGATACCGACTGCGATCCCGACATGGTCGATATCCCCATTCCGGCGAACGACGACGCGATCCGCTCCGTGCAGGCGGTGCTCAGCCTGCTTTCCAAGGCCGTGAACGAGGGGAAGGCCAATTACAGTGAAAAGGCCGCCATGGAGGCCCGCGCCGCTGATGAAGAGGAAGAGTTCATGCTCGCTTCCCAGGTCCGCAGGGCCGAAGCCCAAGCCGCGCGCGGCGGAGGAAGATCTCCCCGGGGCGGAGGACCGCGTGGGCGGAGAGGCCCCGGCGGCGCCAAAGAGAAAAAGGCCGCTCCCAAAGCCGAGGTTGGTAACAAGACTCCGGCGGCCGATCCCGCTCCGGCGGCCGATCCCGCTCCGGCAAAAACGTCCGT
>CAZWHE010000057.1:19611-22498 GCA_964633825.1 uncultured Phycisphaerales bacterium
CTCCGGCGGCCGATCCCGCTCCGGCGGCCGATCCCGCTCCGGCAAAAACGTCCGTAGCCGGTACCGACCAACCCGCACCGGCCGGCGACGACAAGCCCGTTCAAAACGAGGCTTCTCCGAAAATGCAGGAACGGGCGAACGAAGCTGCCGCCGAGGAGAACGCATAGGGAGTTCGAGATCGCGATTCACAAAACCCGCTGCCCGATATTCAGACCGACGGCGGGTCTTTCACAATAAAAGAAAATGAAATGTTCCAGAAAGGGATTGTTGAGAAATGACTGTTGACGCGAAATCAGTGAAGACTCTTCGGGACAAGACGGGCGCCCCGATGATGGACTGCAAGGAAGCCCTGACCGAGTCGGGCGGCAACCTGGACAAGGCCGCCGATTATCTCCGCAAGAAGGGTCTGAAAACGGCCGACAAAAAAGCGTCCCGCGCCACGAGCGAGGGGCTGGTCGGATCCTACATCCACCACAACGGGATGGTGGGCGTGCTTGTCGAAGTCAACTGCGAAACCGACTTCGTGGCCCGCAACGAAGATTTCAAAGCGTTCGTCCACGAGCTCGGCCAGCATGTCGCCGCCGCCTCCCCCGAATACGTGACGCCCGAGGACGTTCCCGAAGACGTGCTCGCCAAGGAGCGCGAAATCCTGTCCTCCCAGGTGACGGGAAAACCGGACGACATTGTCGAGAAGATCGTTGACGGCAGGATCAGAAAGTTTTATCAGGAGAAGTGCCTCCTCGAGCAGCCCTTTGTCAAGGATGACAAGAAAACGGTCAAGGACCTGGTGACGGAGCAGATAGCCAAGCTGGGCGAAAACATCAAGATCAGGCGCTTTGCCCGTTTCAACGTCAAAGGTTAGTCTCTCCTTAAAGGGTTTCGAACATGGCCGCCCGTCGCGTTGTTCTCAAAATCAGCGGTGAAGCGATGTCGCTCCCCAAGGAGAGCGGGCTCGACTTCGACCGGATTCGCTTTGTGGCCGAGCAGCTCGTCGAGGCCGCCCGAGACGGGGCCGCGCCGGCCGTCGTCGTTGGGGCCGGCAACTTCATTCGCGGCGCCGACCTCAAAGAATTTCCCCGGGTTACGGCCGACCAGATGGGGATGACGGCCACGGCGATCAACGCCCTGGCCCTTCGCGATGTGATCCGAGGGCTGGGCGGTGCGGCCGAAGCGCGTTCCGCTCTTCCCATTGCCGGTGTGGCCGACGGTTACTCGAGCCAAGAGACGGCCGCGCTCATCGATTCGGGAACAATAGCTGTTCTCGCCGGGGGGACGGGCAATCCTTTCTTCACCACCGACTCGGCCTGCGCTCTTAGATCACTCGAGCTCGACGCAGCGCTCATGCTGAAGGCGACCAAGGTGGACGGCGTCTACTCTGCCGATCCTGTGGCCGATTCCACTGTCGAACGTTTCGACAGCCTGACCTATCAGGAGGTTCTCGACAAGAAGCTCGGCGTGATGGACCTGACAGCGGTGGAGCTCTGCCGCCAGAAAAGCATTCCCGTCCGGGTTTTCGATTTTCAGAAAGACAAAAACATCGTCAAGGCGATTCGAGGCGAACCGATCGGAACACTGATTTCGTAAAGGGGGTTCCCATGTATGATCAGATTCTTTCCGAGACGAAAGAGAAGATGAAAAAGGGTCTCGACCACTTGCAGAACGAGCTGAAGGGTTTGAGATCGGGACGGGCCACATCGGCCCTGGTCGAGAACATTCGCGTCGACTATTACGGGTCCAAGACACCGCTGAACCAGGTGTCGTCCATATCGGTTCCCGACCCGAGGTCGATCGTCGTCAAACCCTTCGACGTGAGCTCCATCAAGGATATCGAGAAGGCGATCCAGGTTTCCGACCTGGGCATCACGCCGCAGAACGACGGAAAGATCATCCGTCTTCAGGTTCCCATGTTCTCCGAGGAGCAGCGCCGGAAGATGGTGGCCCGCGTCAAGGAGATGGCCGAGGAGACGCGCGTCACACTCAGGAACGTGCGCCGCGATTCCATCAAGACCGCCGAGGGGGCCAAGAAAGATTCGGAGCTCACAGAGGATGATCTCAAGTCGATCAAGGACGACATCCAGGATATCCTCAAGGAGAACGAGAAGGAGATCGACGAGCTCTTCGAGAGCAAGAGCAAGGAGATCATGGAAGTCTGATCTTCACAGCCGCGGCGTCGTGCTGTAAGATGGTTGATAAGATGGGGGCATAGCTCAGGCGGTAGAGCAACTGCCTTTTAAGCAGTGGGTCGAGGGTTCGAGTCCTTCTGCCCCCACCAAAAAATTCCTCCTCCGTGGAACTCCACGGAGATGCAAATATATCCACCGGCCATAAGTTAGAGCAACATGCTCCGGCTTGTGGCCGGTCTTCTTCTACTCCACCGAAGAACTCCGAAAACCACCAAGAACGACCCTCAACGAGCGCAGGGCGAGCGCAGGATTTCGGCCCTGCCCTCGATCACCTGGCCGAGCTCTGGCCTACTCTTTCCGAGAAGATTCGCGCGAGCATCATCGCTATTGCGGAAGCGTCTGCGAAGATTGGAGAACAGAAGCGAGCAAGAGGAAAAAAGCTCTCTCCCCATCTCAGATAAAGGCCATCGAGGCCCTGGGGAGCGGGGCTACTGTTGCGGACGCGGCGAAAGCGGCTGGGGCCGGCCGGGAAACCCTCTCGAAATGGCTCAGCGAAGACTATGAATTCAAAGCCGCGCTGAATCGAGCCAAGCAGGAGCTTGAAGACTCAGTATCCGCTCGACTCTTGGCCCTGGCCGAAAAGGCATCGAGAGTGCTGGAATGTGCGATAGACGAGGGGAACGTAAAGGCGGCGCTTGCCGTTCTCAAGGGGACCGGGATCTTGAATGGTGTACGATCGCCGATCGGTTCCGGGGACCCGTTTA
>CAZWHE010000058.1:0-22150 GCA_964633825.1 uncultured Phycisphaerales bacterium
GCGGGGGTGATGCCGTTTTGAGGGGTTTATCGAATCGGATCAGGGCATGAACGGCGATGTTGAGGGATGAGGCTCTTTGCGGTGAGACGATGTGAAACTGGTCAGGCCCTGACGGGAGCAGCCATAAGCATTCGGTTCTCAGGTGTAGAGGGTCACTCGGACTGAGTCGACCGTTCTTGTTCCACCGTTTCATGAACCACGAGGAACGGCGCACGGCTCTTTTTTTCTGAACCACAGATCCGGGAAGTTTCTATGTCCTATTTGGTTCTGGCTCGAAAATACCGTCCCGAAACATTCCGAGATGTCGTGGGACAGGAGCCGACTTCCAAGACTCTCTGCAACTCCATCATCAAGGGGCGTATTGCCCATGCCTTTCTTTTCGCCGGGCCGAGGGGAGTGGGTAAAACTTCCATGGCGCGCATTCTTTCCAAGGCCCTGAACTGCTCTGAAGGGCCGACGCCCGAACCCTGCCTCGAGTGCGAGCATTGCCGGGCCATTGCTTCCGGTAATGCCATGGACGTGGTCGAGATCGATGCGGCGTCGAACAGGGGCATCGATAATATCCGATCCCTGCGCGAAAACGTCCGGTATGCACCGGCCGGGAGTCGTTTCAAGATCTACATCATCGATGAAGTCCACATGCTGACCGTGGAGAGCTTCAACGCGCTCCTTAAAACACTCGAAGAACCGCCCGACCACGTCAAATTCATCTTTGCAACCACAGAGCCGCAGAAGCTGCCCGAAACGGTCCGTTCCCGCTGCCAGTGTTACGAGTTCAGAAGGATCTCCACGGACGACATCGCCGCCAGGCTGGAATTCATCATGAAGAACGAGGGGCTCGAATACGATCCCGGAGTCCTCCGCCGAATCGCCGCCGGTTCGCGGGGCGGCATGCGCGATGCCCAGTCGCTCCTGGATCAGATCATCGCTTTCAGCAGCGGCGGGGCGACTTTTGAAAGCCTGAACGAACTGACCGGAAGCCTCTCTCCGGAGTCCGTTGACGACCTCGTAGATGCCGTCGTGGGCGAAAAGGTTTCATCCGTTCTCGATCTGATCGACCGTTTTTTCAGCGGCGGCACGAGGGCGGCCGATATTCTAAGGGAACTGATTGATCACTTCAGACTCCTCATGATTCATCTCGCCGGTGCGAAATCGGTCGACATCGGCTCAACGGGCGGTGACGAGAAGCGTTTCAAAAAACAGGCTGAAGAAACAAGTCTCGAAAAAGTGTTGATATGCCTTCAGATCGCCATGCGAACATTGCGGCAAAGCAGGTGGTTCGACGAGGAGCGTGTTCTCGTCGAGCTCGCGCTTGTCAAGATGGCACGCCTCTCTTCCACAATTGATATCGGGGAAGCGATATCTCTGCTTCGGGATTCAGGAAACCCGGGCCCTGGAGCGGGACCGGTTTCTGCGATTCGTCCACGGCCCGGGAAGGCTCCGGTCCGGGGCGGTCCGGCTGGCGCCGGCACTCCGCCTGAGAATTCCCCCCCTTCTGATCCGTCTTCGGCGGACCGGGATGGAGAATCCCAAAAAAAAACGGGAAGCGGAGGGCAGAGCGCTTCTTCGCGATCCTATCCCTCTTTCCCATCGAATCTCCCCCCCGAAAGGGGCAAGGAATTGAAAACTCTTTATTCCATTGTTTTAAGCGAGGTGGAAAAAAGGTCAAAGACCACGGCGATGAGCCTCAGGGGATTCCAACCGCTGCGTCTGGAAGATGACGTGCTTTATCTGAAGGATACTTTTGGCGAAGGAAAGAGGCTTCTCGGGCCCGATGATGCGGAGGTCTCCCGGGTCATGGGAGAATCGTCTCATCGCGTACTGGGCCGTTTCCTTCGATTCAAGGTCGAGGCTTTGAAGAAAGACGCGAGGGATACGGGCGTACCTTCCGTTGTCGAAAAGACTAAAAATATGTTTGAAGGCGATATCGTATAGCATGAGAGGAGCGGTCATGGCCGGCCTTGGAGATTTCTCGAACCTTTTAAAGCAAGCACAGAAAATGCAGAAAGAAATGGGACGCCTGCAAACCGAACTCCGGGAAAGAGTTGTCGAAGGCTCCGCCGGCGGAGGAATGGTCAAGGTTCACGTGAACGGCGCCCAGGAGCTTCTCTCAATCAAGATCGATCCCAAAGTCGTAGATCCCGATGACGTGGAGATGCTGGAGGATCTTGTCTCTGCTGCTGTCAAGAATGGATTGAAAACCGCTAAAGAAATGGCCGACAAGGAGATGGCCAAGATGACGGGAGGTATCAACCTTCCCGGGTTCTTCTGACCCCGCCATTTTCTGGAATCGTTGATAAACGATACGATTCTGGCAATTCAATTAGGATATAATATGCAACGCCGAAGCTACGAGCGGCGTTGCATGTGGAGATTCGGGCCGACGGTTTCGGCCTTCGGGCCGGCTGGTTTCGGCCTCCGGGCCGGCTGGTTTCGGCCTCCGGGCCGGCGGTTGCCCGCCGCAGCTCAATCTCCACTGAATCAGCCGGGTATGTAAATCCCCCGGCCCGCTCGCTGTCTTCTCGTTGCGAAACTGATGAAACATCCGGAGTTTTTATAAGGTTTGGGTCATGGTGTTTCCTGAGGTTTTGAACAGGTTAATCGAAGAGCTGAAAAAACTGCCCGGAATCGGTTCCAGGACAGCCGAGAGACTGGCTCTGGCCATTTCGAAATACCCGGTTCAAGAGGCGCTTCAGCTTTCCCATGCCGTCAGGGATGTGGTGGAGAGGTTGAAATGCTGTTCCGTCTGTTTCAACAGCTCTGAGAAAGATCCCTGTCCGATCTGTTCCGACGCGAGCCGGGACAAGGAAAAGATCCTGGTTGTCGAAGGGCCCGGTGATCTGAATGCGTTCGAAAACGCCGGGTGGCGCGGCCGCTATCACGTTCTTCAGGGATTGCTCGACCCCGTGGAAGGGGTCCGGCCCGAAGACCTCACCGTCAGAGCGCTCGCAGAAAGGGTGAAGACAGAAAAGGCCAAGGAGGTCATCATAGCCACAAGTCCTGATTTCGAAGGAGACGGCACGGCGCTTGTTATCGCCCGCGAAATGAAAGGGTCGGGCGTAACAGTCTCCCGTATTGCACGCGGCATTCCGACTGGAAGCAGCATCGAATATGCGAACCGTACGATTTTAAGCGATGCCCTCGAAGGGAGGAGCACGCTCTCCTGATGGCTGACCGGTATTAATATGAAACTGGAACAGAGATTGGAGCCGAGACAAGAGCTTCGGCTCACAATGTCGCCGCAACTGATTCAAAGGATCGAGATCCTCCAGCTCTCCTCGCTCGATCTCAAGGAGATGATCCAGAAAGAGCTGATCGAGAATGAGGTGATCGAGATCGAAGAACCCGTTGAGGAAAAAAGTCTCGACAAGAAAGAGGAGAAGGATCTTCCCGATGAAGAAGCCGGGTTCAACGAGGAGATGGAGAGATATTCGGCATTAGCCGAAGCAAACGAAAAAGGCGGAATCCGGGAGGGCCGGCGGCGCACCCGCGGTGAGGCGGACCCAAAGATGGAGGCGATGCAAAACACCGCCTCCCGGCCCATCACGCTGCAGGATCATCTCAAGAACCAGCTTGATCTGACCGATGCGATTCCCCGGAACACCAAGCTCGCCGAGGAAATTATTTACAACATCGATGCCAGGGGTTACCTCCTTTATCCTCTCGAAGAGATTCGGCTCTCGCTCGATGATGAGTTTTCAGTGGAGCAAATGGAAGAGGCCCTGGCTCTCGTACAGTCGCTCGAGCCGAAGGGTGTGGGGGCGCGATCTCTCCAGGAATGTCTCATTTTGCAGCTCGACAAATCCCACAAGAACTACAAGCTGGTAAAAAAACTCATCGAGAATCATATAGAGGATATCTCCAAGAACAGGCTTCCTAAAGCAGCCCGAGAGCTGGGGAAACCGCTCAACCTGATTCAGGAAGCGATCAGCGATATTGCCCACCTCGATCCGATCCCGGGGCGCAGCTACCGCAGTGAAGATGTTCCCTATGTCTATCCCGATGTTGTCGTCATGCTTGTGGGCGGTCAATACGAGATACGCTTCGAAGACGGCTACTACCCGAGGTTGGCCGTTAACAGGGCATTTATCGAAATGTGCCGCAACAAGAGTCTTGATCCGAAGCTTCGCAAGCATGTTCGGGAAAAGATCGAGTCGGCAAAATGGCTCATCGAGTCGATCGAACAGAGAAAAAGCACGCTGCGGCGGGTCGTGACCGAGATCGTCGAATATCAGGAGGAATTTCTCGATCACGGTCCCAAGATGCTCAAACCACTTAAAATGCAGGACATTGCCGACAAGATCGGCATTCATGTCTCCACGGTCAGCCGGGCTATTTCGGACAAGTACATTCAGACTCATCGGGGAATATTCCCTCTCAAGTTTTTCTTTACCGGCGGCACACGTTCCACGGACGGAACGGTCGAATCGAGGTTGAGCGTCAAACAAAAGGTCAGAGAGATCATAGACACAGAAGATAAAGCACATCCGCTTTCCGATCAGGATATCGTGGACATTCTCAGAAAGAGCGGCATGCGCATTGCCCGGAGAACGGTAACGAAATATCGAAAAGCGATGAATATTCCTTCTTCCAGGGAGAGGCGCGTTTATTGAAGTCCCCGCGCAATCGACGTGCTGATCGCAATCGACGTGCTGATCGAAACCGGCGTGCTGATCGAAACCGGCGTTGGAAAATCATCCTGGCTTATAACGGCACGCAATTTAAAGGATGGGAAAAGCAAGCCCAGGGTGAAAGAACCGTCCAGGAAGAGCTCGAAAAAGCAATCGAGAATCTGATAGGCGAAAGGCTGCCCGTTGTCGGCGCCGGACGCACGGATTCCGGCGTCCACGCATTGGGCCAGGTCGCAGCAGCCGATTTCCCGGACAAATGGGAAGGAAAAACCCTGCTCAAAGGGCTCAATGCACTGACACCTCGAGATATGCGTATTCTTGAAATCGATGAAGTCGATACAGGATTTCATCCCCGGTTTTCGGCTTTGTCCAAGACCTATTTTTATCAGCTGATCGGAGGAGAAAACGAAGATCCCTTCCGGAACCGGTTCACACACCGACTCAGCTCACTGCCGGATCTCGGACTGATGCGTGAAGCGGCGGACCGGCTCGAAGGGAAGAAGGATTTTTCCGCTCTCATGGCTTCCGGGTCGTCGGTGAAGAGCACGGTCCGGACCGTATCGGCGATTCGCATCAGAAGAGGAAGAAAGTGGATGCGCGTCTTCTTTACTGCCGACGGTTTCCTTTATAAAATGATCCGCAACATGATTTCTCTCATGGTGGCCGTCGCATCCGGATCAATATCGCTGCGGGATGCGGAGAAGATCATCGGTTCCGGTCAAAGGTCCCTGGCGCCGCCAACATTTCCGGCGAAGGGGCTTTTTCTGTGGAAAGTCAATTACGGAAGGCTCGACCGTGTTTCCCATCCCTGATGAACAACCGGCGATATCGGAACGGGTGGATATATGATTTTGGAAGGGGCTTGCGGGGTTTGTGCGGAATCGTTAAAAAGGGTTGAGATTTGATTATACTTCCATAATCCCTTAGGAGGCAGATTTGAATATCAAGATCACGTGCCGTTGCGAGTTCAAAACCGATGAAGTCAGAGAATACACTCATGAAAAAGTCCGCAAACTCGTCAGATTTTTTGATCATATCACCAAGATTGAAGTCGTACTGAATTCTGAAAAAGGGAAGTATTCCGCCGAAATTGTCATCTCTGTTTCTCGAGGCGGCCCGCTGGTTGGGGCTGCGATACACGAAGATGTTCATGCCGCGGTCGACCTCATGATCGACAAGATGGAGAGGCAGCTTGTTCGTTATAAAGAGAGGCTGAAAAACCGCCGTCAGAGCCGCCGCAACGAGGAAACGGAAGATACAGGCTTGGGGGGGGATGAAGAGGAAATGGATCTCGATTGAACAACTTCGGGAAACGTCCCGGGTCTCTTTATATTATCGTGTTCCTATGGGTTTAAATACATCTTGAGAGGATTTCATGAGTTATTTGAATCTCTTCAAGGAAAAAAACATCATTTCCGAGCTCAAAACATCAGACAAGCGGGGCATTATCGAGGAAATGGTGGATTACGCCATTTCAAAGAGCCTCCTCGCCAAGACCAAGAGAAAAACCGTGATCGAAGCTCTTCTGGAACGAGAAAAAATGGGATCAACCGGTCTGGGAAAGGGGATCGCCATCCCTCATGTCAAAATCAAGGGTTTTACCGGTGAATTAGCGTTATTGGGCCGGTCCCGGCCCGGCGTCGATTTCAAATCGATCGATGGCGAACCTGTCCATATTTTCTTTCTTCTCGTATCCGCTGCAAAAGATGCGGACAAGCACCTCAGCATCCTGCAATGGATCTCGGGGCTTGCCAGGCACCAGGATTTTAAGAGATTCATTGTTGGTGCGGCAAACGCCAAAGAGATTCTGGGTATACTCAGTGAAATTACCAGTACTTGAATCATCCCCCCTGGATTGACCGGAGTCTCAGAAATTGCGTAGGATGGTTGCCATTACCAATAAAGCGGGCCTTCATGCCAGGCCGATCAGCCAGTTTGTAGATATTGCAAGCCGGTTCCAATCGGTTTTGAATGTCTCCGGTGACGGCAAAACAGTCAACGGCAAGTCCGTGCTCCAGCTCATGTCCCTCGCAACGTGCCGCGAACTCGAATTGCACGCCGATGGTGAGGATGCGGATGAGATGATCAAAGCGCTTGAAGATCTGATCAAGGCGGAATTTTACGAAGACTAGGGCCGCCACAGAGCCATGACCGAGAGGTTTCACTACCTGATTTTCTTTTCTAAGACAGGAAAAGCGGCTTTCCTTTCCCACCTCGATTCAATGCGGATTATTGAGAGGGCTGTCAGGAGATCGGGTCTCGACACCCTCTTCACGGAGGGATGCAATCCTCGGATAAAGCTTTCCTTTTCAAGAGCTCTGCCTGTCGGACTCTCGTACCGCAACGAGCCCATGGTTCTCAGATTCCGCAGGGAGTACGATGTCAAAGAGATCGAAAGGGCCGTCAACGATCAGCTGCCCTCCGGTTTTTGCGTGGAAAAGGTCGTGAAAGACGGAGAGCTCACCTATTCGGAAAGTGCGGAAACCGAGCGAGAAATGGTTTTCACTGTGGCATATACAGGGACTCCTGAGCAGGCCGCCGCCGCATTTCGGCCTTGGAGCAAGAACGGCCTGGAAATACCCGGAGGTCACAACCGACCCGGTCCCAATAAAAACGATCGATACCCGAGTCAAATAGAGGTTTTTCCGGAACAGGCTCGCATTCGAATCAAGCCGATTGAAGGCGTATTTCCCAAAATGAAAGACCTTTTGAGAGCCCTTTATTCCGTCTCCGATCAGGTCGAAGCTTCATTCGAGATCAATGAAATCACAAGATGTTGAGCCCGCAACCGGTAAAATGGACCGTCTTGGCCGAATTCAGAGAAAAAGACGGACCAGGGATTTCGTTAAAGCCTTATACTGGTTTTGCGGCCCTTTCATAGCGAAGCAGAAACGATAAATTACAAAAGGAATAAGAAAGCCAGTCGTGTCCAAGAAAATACTCATCAATGCCACGGAAGAGGAAGAAAGCCGTGTTGCCGTTTTGGCCGACAATGTTCTCCAGGAGTTCTACATCGAACGAGCATCGATGAATTCCTTTCTCGGCAATATCTACATGGGAAAGATTATCAATGTTGAGCCCAGCATCGGTGCGGCCTTTGTGGATATAGGCATAACCCGGAACGGATTCATTCATGTTTCGGATGTCAACCCGGCCTTGTTGACGTCCACGGAATCCCAAGGGAGTGAAAAAGCCGGCTCCGGCAAGGACAAAAAAACCAAAAGCACGGTGCGGAATAAGGATCTCAAGATAAAAGACCTTTTGAACAAGGACCAGGAAATCATCGTTCAAGTGTCGAAGGACGGCATCGGGGAGAAAGGTCCGACGCTGACATCCTTTATCAGTGTGCCCGGACGATTTCTTGTTTTCATGCCAGGTGTTTCGAAAAAAGGCGTCTCCCGCAAAATCAAGGATGATGCGGAACGGGAGCGCTTGAAAGAATTGGTCTCGGGGTTGAATCCGCCTCAAGACACGGGCGTGATTGTGAGAACTGCGGGTGCGAACCAGACCAAGCGCGAACTGCAGAAAGATAACCGCTACCTGACCAATGTCTGGAATGTCATCTGCGAGAGGAGCCGGTCGCAAAACGGACCCGCACTGCTCTATAAAGAGAACGATCTCATAATCAGGGTTCTCAGAGATATCTTTTCCTCCGAGGTGAGCGAGGTTCTGATTGATTCGGAGGAGGTTTTCAAAAGAGCGGTGGATTTCATGAAAATCATCCTGCCCCGTCACACCGACAAGGTCAAGTTTTACAGAGGACGAAGACCGCTTTTCGACCGTTTCAAGCTCGAAAAAGAACTGGAATCAATGCTGGAGCCCAGGATCCCGTTGAAGTCGGGGGGGTCGCTTGTTATCGAGCAAACCGAAGCCCTGGTTTCTATCGACGTCAATTCGGGAAAGTTCAAAGGAGGAGAGCTCGAGGAAACCGCTTTCGCAATCAATATCGAGGCTTCCAAAGAGATCGCCCGGCAGCTCAGACTGCGCGACCTTGGCGGGCTGATCGTCATCGATTATATCGATATGCTGCTCCCCGAGCACAGAAGCGCTGTTGAGAAGGAATTCCGCGAAGCTCTGAAAGGAGACAGGGCCCGGCTTAAAATGGCCAAAATATCAGGCTTCGGCGTGATCGAAATGACACGCCAGAGGGTCCGTCCCAGCTTGAAAAGCTTTATGCATGAAAAGTGTTCCTTTTGTCACGGTACGGGTTATGTGGCTTCAGTGGAAACGACCTGTCTCAATATCATCAGAAAAATTCGTCTCTGGGCGATCCAGAAAGGACCGGCTCAGGTCACCGTCCGGGTCAACGACAGGATGGCGGAATACCTTTTAAACTCTAAAAGACGATTCCTGCTGGAGTTAGAGGAAAAGACAGGAAAGAGTATTTCCATTACAGGAGATGCGGTTTTTGCACTCGGTGATATCAATCTCGAAAACAGGGCAGACCGGGCAAAGGGACAGGGAGTTCTTTTCTGAGAGAAAAGTCCTTGAAAAGACGGCGCTCCTCATTATCATTACTTGTCTTTTGGAGATAACGAAAAGAGAGAACCAGTGGGAGTAAGCACTGTGTACGCCATTATAGAGGACAGCGGCAAGCAGTTTATGGTCCAGAAGGGCAATGTCATTCTCGTGGATCGTAAGGACGTCGAGCCGGGAAATGAGATCAAGTTCGAACAAGTTCTATGTGTGGACGGTCAAGTCGGATTTCCTTTCGTGGAAGGAGCGTCGGTTTCGGGCCTTGTCCGGAGGAATGTCAAGGACGCCAAGGTGACCGTTCGGAAGTTCAAGCGCAGAAAAAAGTACCGCCGCTGTCGCGGACACAGGCAGAAATATACTCAAGTGGAAATCATGGAGATCGTCTCCTGATCGTATAAGCCCGAACGAAGTTGGTGTCACGGGCTCCCCGTTGCAGAGCTCGGAGCCGGCGGCGGAACAGAGGAACAGGAAAAGAATAAGATGGCTCATAAAAAAGGACAGGGCTCATCGAGAAACGGCAGGGATTCCAATCCGCAGTTTCGCGGAATCAAGAAGTATGCCGGGGAATATGTCACTGCGGGGACTGTCCTGGTCAGACAGTGCGGCACCCGGTTTCGGCCTTTGAAGAATGTTGGAATGGGCCGGGACTATACACTCTTCTCATTGGTGGACGGTGTCGTCTCCTATCACTCACGCAGGAGGATTTCGGTCAAACCGGCCGTAGTTTCCGACAACTGATCTCCTCCAACGCGTCCCAGCCAATCGAGCATGTTTAAAGACGAAGTCGTTATCCACGTTGCTTCCGGAAGAGGGGGGGATGGTCTTGTCTCGTTCCGGCGAGAAAAGTACGTTCCCAAGGGTGGACCGGACGGCGGAGACGGCGGCCGGGGCGGAAACATCGTTTTTTCGGCGGAACATCAAATCGCCAGCCTGGGCGGATTTCACAACAACCAGAAATTCAAAGCCGAGAACGGAAGGCCTGGAGGTCCCAGCCAGAGAACAGGCCGGAACGGGGAAGATCTTGTCTTGCCCGTTCCGCCGGGAACGGTTGTAAAAGATGCAGAGCGCGGTCATGTGCTCAAGGATCTGAGTGATTCGGGAGAAAAATTCGTGTTCCTCAACGGCGGGGCCGGCGGGAAGGGGAATGCGAGATTCGCCACATCGACGAACCGGACGCCCCGACATGCCGAGAAGGGGGGGGGCGGCGAGGAACGCCTGATCCTGCTCGAGTTGAAAATGATTGCTCATGTAGGAATCATCGGTCTTCCCAACGCCGGCAAATCGACTCTGCTCTCCAGGATTTCAAAAGCGACCCCGCGCATAGCCGACTATCCCTTCACAACATTGACGCCCCAGCTGGGCGTTGTGGAGATTGATTTCGAACGCCTCATCTTTGCCGATATTCCCGGTCTTATCGAAGGTGCGCACACCGGACAGGGCTTGGGAGACCAGTTCCTGCGCCACATCGAGAGAACACGCGTTCTTCTTCATCTCATCGACTGCCGGGCCGGGGATGTCCCCGGGATCGCCCGAGCCTTCCGCGTTGTCATGAAAGAGCTCGCCGCCTATTCGCCCGCCCTGGCATCCAAGCCTCAGGTGGCGGCTGTCTCCAAAGCGGATCTGCTCTCCGGGACGATCGATACGGATGCCGTTGAACGCGAGATCGGGGTGCCCGTCAAGCTGATCTCGGCCGTGTCGGGGAAAAACCTGAACGAGCTCCTGGGGCTTTTGCTGCGATATATTATCGAGGGATAGAACCGGAACTGGTTTTGGCGTGAATGGCTGCCGGGGGCTGATGTTCAATAAACTTGACAATCCGGGCTTCTGTACAAATACTCGAAATCCGGAAAGAATGATAATGCGCTGGCCTGGACCGGAGAAAAAAGCGGGATAGGGGGAATGTTACATGTTGAGCGGCGTCAAAGAATTGAATAGTCTTTTTTCCAGCCCGGTTGTTACACGCGATGAAGCGCGTGAAACAACCGGGCCGGTGGTCCTTTTCGTAAATGCAGTGCCTGGATAAAAACGCGAAGGAACCTTGCTTATGATGTTCCGACTGAATATTCGCAAAACCAAGACAGGCCTCTGGTTGATGAGCATCTTGGCCGTTCTCTGCATCATGTTTGTTTTCGTGACGATCTTTAAGAAAAAACGGGCAGGCGAGTTCACACGCAGGCCGACCGAGGTTTTCAAGGAAAGACGCGATTCGGCGATAACGGCCGACAGAAAAGGGCCCAGCAGCAGGCAGGACATTAACAGATATTCTTCACTCTGGAGAGCCAGGATCGACGGAAGCCGTTCGCGAGATCCAAACGAATTGGTCGAAGAGAGCACGAAATTCGTTCCCGGCAACGAAACAATCGGCGAGATTCTCGAGGTCACGGGTATCGTGAATTCTGCAAAGGCGCCCGTTGAAAGCAAGGCGCGGCTGAAATACCTCAAGGAGATCAATGACGAAAAAGTCTTGTGGCGCGAATTGTGGAGCCAAGAGGGCGATTCGCTGAAGGTGCCCTATAGCGATCCTCCTTATTCAGGCAAAGTCGTCAAGATCGAGGAATCGAAGGTCACTTTCACCTGGTTCGGCGAGGAGGTCTCCCTCAAGCCGAACGAGTTCAAGAGCGCCGGCAGCGAGGACTTGGAAGAGGGATCAGAGGATTCACCCATTGCCCGAGATCCGACCGAGAGATACAGAAGAAAACCGCCTTCCGAGACCGAAGAATACGAGCCGGGTCACTACGCGCTTTCGAGGAAAGAGTACAAGGAGATCAACGAGAATTACGAAGCCATTCTCCGGAATGTGAGCATCGCATCATACACGAATCCCGAGACGGGGAAGAAATCCGTGAAGCTCTCGAGCGTGGACAAGAAGTCGCTCGTTTATAAGAGGGGGTTTCGGAGCCAGGACGTTCTGATCTCGATCAACGGTATTCCGTGCAGTACGAAATCTGCCGCGGTCAATTACTTCAAGCAGCACCCCAACGAAGGAAAATACGTCATCGAAATCGAACGTATGGGAAGGAGGGTATTCAAGACCTTCTACTACGACGACACGCAGTGATTTTATTTGAATCAGAGTCTGCCAACCAATCCTTTCCCACAGTGTCCCGGCCGCAGCGGTCCTTTAAAGCGCACCGTTGCCGCAGGAATATGATCTCCCCTTCAAGGAGGGCGCCGTGAAGATTCTGGCCGTCAACTTCGGGAACTCCATGATCTCGGCCGCCCTGATGGAAGGAGCAATCCTTTTCGACCGGTTTTCGATCGGCATTCATGGCGGCGAATCCGTTGCCGCTCTCGGCAGCAGGCTGCACGGTCTGGGAGCGGAGGCAAGCCCTCTTGCCGCGGCGTCGGTGAATCCGTCTCTTTTCGAGGAAGCGGAGAGAACGCTATCTTTTCCTATCAGACTCGCTGGAAGAGATTTTCCGGTCCCCATTCCCAATCGGAGCCGCCGGCCCGAAGAAACCGGGATCGACCGATTGCTCGCCGGATACGCCGCAGCGGTTCTTTATGGCCCGCCCGCCGTGGTCGTTGATTTCGGCACCGCCCTGACCTTCAATCTTATCGGACCTGACGGCGCGTTTCTTGGCGGCGCCATCGTCCCGGGGCTGAGCCTGGCGGCCCGCGCCCTGCATGAGGGTTGCGCCCAGCTGCCTCAGGCCAAGCTGTCGCAGCCTCCTCCTTCACTCGGCCGTGATACAGACGAATCGATCGCCTCGGGGCTGCTCAACGGCTACGTCGGTCTGGTGGACCGCATCGTTGAAGGATTGGTCGAAGAAGCGGGAGAGGAATGCCGCAGGGTCGCAACGGGTGGGGAGGCTTTTCTTATCCTGCCTCGGTCGAGCGGCCTGGAGATTCATGATCCCGATCTCGCGCTCAAGGGTATTTCACTTGCTTATGAGGCTTCGGCTTCTTCCTGAAACGGAAAGATCTTTTCGAGGGATCGCGCACACGATCAGATGGTAATGGACAATAAAGAGGTTCCGATCTGTTCCATATTGACGGAGAAGGCTCCGGCCGGGATTGTCGTCATTCTGTTATGCGGGAGAGGTGCAAGGCGGCTCCTGGCGGGGATCTTCAGGCGGCCGGCAAACAAGGAACCGCCGCCGCCGGGCCGTGCGGCGTACGGAATGATCTGGAAAGACCGCGATCCGATCGACGAAGTCCTCGTCATCAATTCCTCTGATATTGGGAGCCATGGCGAATCCGGGAGTTACCGAATCTGCTGTCACGGCGGAACCGCTGCGGCGAGCGCGATCGTATCTCTTCTTATTACACACGGCGCGGAGCTTTATCCCTGGTCGCACTTCATCGTTGCAGGGACCTTAGAGTATGATCTGCTGCAGGCCCTTCTGAATGCCGAAGGGGAAAACCAAGCTCTCGCCCTCGCACATCTCTATTCGGGCGGGCTGAGAAAAATATTCGTCCGGGTGCTGGATTTTCTCGAGGACTCCCTCGAATCCGCGAGTTGCCGTCCTGTTCCGGGCTGGCTGAGGGAACTGGAGGAATCCTATTCTTACGGTGTATTTCTTGAAGCTCCTCCGCGTGTTGTGATCACCGGGCTGCCGAACGCGGGGAAATCCACTCTCTTCAACGCCATCTTGGGAGAGTCGCGTGCACTGACTTCCCCTTTTCCGGGAACAACGCGGGACCCTGTGGAGGCTCTTTTCCTGCTCAACGGAATCCCCGTTCGTCTCGTAGATACGGCCGGTCATCCGGAGAAGGAGAAAGCCGATTTCCTTGATGTGAAAAGCATCGAGGCCGGAGAGGAGATCCTTTCTTCCGCTGACCTCGAATTGAGACTCGTCAACGGGAAGGAGCAGGAAAGGTTCGAGCCGGAATGTTTCGAAAGAACCGGTTTTTTGCCCGTGCTGAATAAGTGCGATCTTCTAAAAAGAAATATCCGGAGCCTGGAAGAGATGTCGTCCCGAGGGAGCACGCCCATCAGAATTGCTGCGCTTCACGGGGTCGGTATTAAAGAATTGCTTGATGAAACGGGCCGAAGGCTCGGTATCGATCGACTCGCTTTTTCCAAAGGTCCGGTCCTTTTTTCCGAACGTCAGAAAGAACTTGTCTGCAAAGCAATCAAAGTTCTTGAATCGAACAAAAATCCCAATCCCCTTATTAGCTCGTTGCATTCATACCTGATGTCACCGGCCCGGTAAAAAAGAGCTACATAATTATGTAAAAAGTGAAAACAGGGCCCGTGACGTGAGCCCTCTGGTATGAATCGCGTATCGGACTATTAGCAAAGAAGTTATGCTTTTCTGCTTTTGGCCCGTTCTTTGGAAATAATCGTGATGCAGGAAAATATCTATATATTGCCCTAGTCGGGAAGAGAGAGCATCGGTTCTAAGGAGAAGATCTTTGATTTTTTTCCGATACTATATATTATTGATTGAAAAGATGTTGAAGAAGACGGGAGGGCGCCTCTTCCAACGTTTGCTGGATTTGATTAAACGGCAATACCTGCATATTTGCCGGATATTGATCCTTTTGCGTGTTTCCACGCTATTGAAAAGTGAATATATATGTTGTGAGCGGATGAGGGCTGCGAAACGAGTTCATTCGGAACGAAAAAGCCACTTAGAATTGTTAAAGGAATATGTTCCATGGCAATCTCATTCAGGCATCTAACGAGACTATTGATCTTAGCCTGGTTTATGACACTCTTATCCGGCTGCGGCGGAGGCGGCAGCAGTGGGGGCGGCGGCGGCGTGGCATTTAACGGGGGCAGCTATGAGAGCGATTTCTTCCTGGAAGATATTTACTTCGGAAGACCTCTTTTTGATCTGAATGGCGTCACGACCCAAGTTGTCAATCCTATTTCGCATATCCAGATGGATCCGATTACGGGTCTCCTTCTCCCCGGCTATCCCCAGGTCCTCTATAGCGGGGACAGCCTGAATAATCTATTGTCCTTGAATCTCGTCAACACCTCATCGCAGCCATTCGAGCCCAAAATCGTTCCGCGCAATGCCGCACTGATCGTTGACTTCTCCGAGACCGTCGACCAGGCGAGCCTGAATCTCGATCAGGACAACATGCTGACCGTCGACAGCCCCATCCAGGTTACGGATCAACTGGGGCGGGCTGTTCCCATTCAGGTAACCTTCCCGGCAGCGGGGGATCAGTTGGTTCTGAATCCCGTCGTCGGAGACAACGTGGGATTGCCGGCCTCGCCGATATCGTTCGATGAGAACGGTATCCCGGTCACGAATCCCGACGGTTTTGTATTGATCGTTTTTTACTCCATGGGAACAGGCGTCAATGTTCTCAAGTCTGAAGAAGACAATGAGCTCGGAGCAAGGTTCGATCTCTTGGGAACACCATTAAGTCCCATCGGAATCAACCCGGGCAACCGGGTTCTCGACTTTGTCGAATTCAATGATATGACCTTCCACGGTTTTCTTCCCGACCTGACACCGGCGCGCATTATCCGTGAAGTCAGCGATAACGGAATCGCCGGGGCCGGGTCCACTGTCACCACGATCGTCGATCCCGGGGCCTCCTTCAACGTTACGGCAAACAGCGGCGACGGAGAGTGGGCGGGCGCTCTCGTCACCGTCCGCCAGGGTCAGATATCTGAAGAAAAGGTCAGGATCGCCACTAACACGGCAACCACGCTTTTCCTCGATACGCCCCTCGCCACACCTCCCGCTGTCGGTGTTGATGATTATTTGATTCAAAGGGCGGAGTATTTCGAGCCGATTCCGGGATTCAGCCGCCCCGAAACGGCCGTTGATCCGGTCAATCACCCCAAGGATCCCGATGATCCGGAAGATGCGTTCAATTTTGATTTGATCTTCTTCATGAAGTTCGACAGATGGGACGGAAACAATTGGATCCCCGTGAACTACGATCCCGGTAACGATCCGGGTAATCCCATAAAGCAGATCGACCCCACGTGGAGGCTTTCCGTTCAATATTCGGAGTCCATGGATCTCGAATCGTTCCTGCCCTATGAGACTTTTTATGTCAGCAACGACATTGGAGAAATCACGGATCCCTGTTTCAACACGATGAAGCTCGGGCGGACCACGGGGAGCAGCAGGAACACTATCGTGTCGTTCGAGCCATTCCATACAGACCAGTTCGGAATCCTTGGAGGGGACACGTTCCGCGGATTCGGAAAGGAGGCCAAGGACCTCCGGTTCGTCCTCAGAATTGTGCCGTCGCTCAAGCAGGTCCAGGCTTTCTATGCCTCGCTTCCCGATGCTCCGCCCGGATACCCCGGCGGCAACGCAGGATACTGGTATGATCAGTGGGGTGTTGTGGACGATCTTGAAGCCGAGGGCGTTCTGAGCATCAGCGACATAGGAGGGCAGCCTCTCGGTCTTCCCAGGCAGTTTTTCGATAAAAGGGATCCTTACTGTCTTATCAATATGAGCAGCCCGGGGCGCGGAGCTTTCCCGCCGGCTGTGGATTTTATACTCAAACTCTCATGCAACGCGGATCCGGCTCTCGATGAAGTGGGTACGGTGGTGCATCGGTTCATGGGCCAGCCGGAAACAGCGGCGGATCCCGGTACGGGAGAGACGGGCGTTGTTTATAGGGACCATGACGATCTGGACGGCACGCACGACGACAATGAAATCTACGGGCCTCACATCGCCGATATTCAGCTGGGAATGAGCGGTTTTCTGAGCGGACATCCCGTTGAATTCATCGAGCATGTGTTCGATGACTACAATCCCCCTTCTCCGTCGTCCCCTTCGGCTCCCGACCCCATTTACAAGACGCCTTTCGGGGCGGGTACGCCGATCAACGCGAGTTTTGGGGTCCGTTTCGAGCATGTATACCGACGCGGGGATTGCTCGCCCGATGTGCCGACGTACCAAGGCACGATCCTGGACCTCGTCGGCCTGGCATGGTCGCCGATCGGTGGTCACGTCACGACGACGGATATCAAGGAGTTCTCCATCGCAGTGGCTCTAAGCAGTCTCAAACTCGATCAGCCTTATGGTAATCCCGTCAAGTACTATTATGACGAGCCCAATACGAGAGAAAGCGGCGGAATCCCTAACGGGAAGCACACCGGGTTGTGGAACAAGAAATTTGACGAGAGAAGGAGGAAAAAATCGGAGCTCAATAAACCGGCGCCCGGCGATTTGATTACAGACGGCCATGTCTATGACGTAGATGGAGATGGATTTGCGCGCGATGAGTGGACGATCGTTCTCGGGGATCCCATCGACGAGGCGGCTTACAGTTTTAACGAGGAGAATTATTATGATCCCGGCAATCCCACAGGCCCTTCCATCCTACTGAGCACTGTTCAAGGGAAGCCCTATGCCGACGGGCGGCCCTATCATATCACTCAATCGAACATATATGCCCCGAAAAACCAGGGATCGGGCTTCAACTACTACCTTCCCTATCCCGATTTCGATAACCCTGTCGAACATCCCGGGTTCGGCTATGATTCAACAAGGGGCATGCTGGTTGAGATCAGGACGGACGATAACCTGGGGCTCTATGTCTCGGCCAGGAACGGTTATGCATTTCATGCCGCGGTTCAGTCTTCCCAGCTTCCGCGATTCCGTGCATACGCCCGTGCTTATCCACCGCCGACGATACCCTATCCGGGAGGTTCTTCCACTCAACGGCCGAGTGTTTTTGGGGCGAGCGATCCTTACGACATGCTCAACCCGCCATTCCAGCAAACAGGCTCGCTGATTCAACCCAATGACACGATAGCGTGGATACATCCCTGGGACGGGCTGCTGCCGGGGGATGCCAGTTACGGAGACAACAGCCGCTATTTCATGATATTCGACTATGGCAAGAGAGTGTCGGTTATCATGAGCCCGCGGATCAGAGTTAGTCCGATCTCGGTGACGAAACCCGAATATTTATCACCGCTGATTGAGCCGTCTTTTTCCGAGATACCGCCGGGAACAAACCTGACGATTGAGTTCAGAGCGTCTTCCGACGGTGTGGGAACGTTCGAAACGGATTGGTTTCCGCCCGACCAGATATCTCAGCTGAACACGGGGATCTATCCCTTCGTTCAGTTCCGGGCGGTTTTTGAAGCGAACATGGCAACGGGCGATCTGCCCGTGATCGATACTATTGTGATTCCCTTTATCGACAAAAGTCCTTAAAAGGGTTCTGCCACGTTGGCGAGAGTTCTCTGAAAGGAACGGAAAAAAGCAATGAAGAGGGATTACGAGATTCAGAACTTGATTTCAAGAATCATTGCCGTCCTGATGTTAATCTGCCTGACCGCCCTGGTCTCGAGCTGCGGCGGTGGAGGAGGAGGGGGCGGCGGCGGCGGAACCGCCGGATCAACTCCTGGTTCGGGTGATATCGGGCTCAATGATATTTCATTTCCGAAAGAGACGGATAATCTGGCTGATTGCTGGGACCTCAGCGAGCTGAGCGGTTCCAACAAGGTGTTTCTACCCCTGGGACAGCAGGTTGTCTTTACTTTTTCCGGGGCTCCCGATATACCGAACGAAATTGTGATCGATGAGCCTCCCGGATTTACGGGACTCCAGATCTATGCAGATGTTGACAGCGGATACAGCGGCCCGGATGTCATTATAGACAAGGACAAGAATATCATCCCGGCGCGCGGTAGATTTGAGAGGCTGGGGAATGTCGTGGTGTTCACACCATTCTTTCCTACCGATGAAATCGATTTGAAAGCCAATGCAGAGCTTGAAAACATCCCCGGGCTTCTCCCGGATTTGGAATACAATGTATTTGTACCTCTGTTGACGAGTGGATCGATCACCAATCTCGTTGCCGTGGGTCCGGATGTGATCAATCCTTTTGCTTTCTCAACCCTTAATGTTGAGCTCGAAAACCTCTACTACCAGAACCATCCACCGAAACCTCCCGTTGTTTTAGCGTCCCTTCCGGCCGAGGGCGCGGTGAATGTGCCTGTCAACACTCTCGGCGATCTGACGGGATCTGGATTTCCGCCTGAAGAGGAGTTTTATCTCGAGTTCGACGAGCCGCTCTTCTTTTCCAGCGACAATCTCTTTGGCAAAGATCTGAACGGAGACGGTGTTTCCGATCAAAATATATACTTCCTTTATCCCGAGCCCGTGCTCTATGCCGCTCTTGACACGGTCGTTCCAAACGATCCCGCCATTGTCACGATCGACAGGCGAACAGAGGATGTGACCGTTATCGGCATCAGCGCGCTCGACACCTCGGGAACCACTAACACAGGCCTGAAGAGCATTATCATCGAAAGAGCCGGCCGGATGCTGGGAACGACGGGGAGCGCACTCTACACGGTCGATTATAAAAATCCCGTGTCCGGATATTGTCTGATCACACATCTCTTCGACTTTGGCGGGGGATTGGTCGATGTACGCGGTCTCGCATCGGCGCCCGACGGAGTTCTATACTGCGTCGACAGTGCAACGGGCGCTCTCCTCTCGATCGACGAGGGGGCAAGCACGGTGACCACTCTCGTGCAGCTCGGAACGGCCTACGGGACTATCATGGATCTCACCGTTCGTCCCGATGGAACGCTTTATGGTATTGCCGCAGACGGCTTGGGAAATTCGGCGCTTCTTCAGATCGATCCCGCCACAGGAGCAATGACGCCTGTTTTTTCCAATTATCCGACCGAGTATACCTCCCTCAACATGATGGGCTCCGCGAGGATTTCGCTTTATGCCGGACAGGGCCTCTTGATCGATGTTCTTGACCTGACCGATACGACTCCCCTGCCCTCCCCGGACTACGATGTCGCCGGGAGTATACTCCCGAACGATGCGCCTCTCGATATCTTCAACATTCCGGCCGAGCTCGGGATCTATGTCGACCTGACCTTAAACACCTATCAGGGCTCCAAGGTTGTTTTAAGGCCGTCCGGTATCCTGCCGTTCGGAGAACGGGTCGAAACCATGATTCGGAGGGGGCTTGAGAACATCAGCACGGGAAGCCTCGCCAATGATTTTGGTGATGATCCTTCGGAGGCGGATCTTGTTGCGACCTTTTACACATACAATCCCAGCAAGATCATTGTTAACGATATCTATCTTGAGGATTTCCTCACAAACAATATGGAAGGGGATCCCCTCGAAGAAGGGCTTGCGCCGGCTCTGTGGAATATTCATGACACGGACGGCCAAACCCCGCGCTATATACATCTTCTCGCCACCTATGGTTTGAGCGGAAGCGGTACCCTGGGCGATTTCAAACCGCTTGGTGTTTACCCGACGATCATACTTGATACGGATTATCAAACCCTTCCTCTCTTCGATGGGTCCACGCCCGACATCTTGGAGCCGACCGTTGTGACCGGCGGTGTATTCAACTTCAATAACATCGAAATCCCTGCCGGTGTAACGATCCTGGGCTTGGGATCCAACCCGTTGATTCTCACGGCCACGGGAACGATCGAAATCAAGGGAACAGTTGATGTTTCGGGTACTCGGGGGATGGATGACGTGACATTCAACTCGGCCTTCGTTCCCAACCCGGGCGGCTTGGGCGGTCCCGGCGGCGGCAAGGGCGGCATGTCCCATCCTCCCACTCCCCCCGATTTTCGACTTCTCACCGATATGAGATCGCCCATGAAAGCAGAGGACGGCTGGGGTTATTCGAACATTGCTCAGATCGGCGGCCGGGGCGGCGAAAGCGGGGCGAAGGGGACAGACGTCAAATATAAAGGAGGCAGCAGAGGAAAGGATCCCAAGTCCCGCGGCTCCGGTGGAGGAGGCGGTTCTTATTTGGTGCGAGGCGGTTTGGGTTACCACGGCCTCGGTAAATGGGGCGCTGATCCTTACGGTGAAACCGGAAAATCCCTCCTCTGGGACCGTTATTACGAGAGGGACGAGTGGTGGTTCTATGATGGACGCCCCGGCTATTACACCAAACCGATAGAAAATGATCACTGCTACTTGACGGATCACTCGCCGGGAGGACTGCCGGGTGACCTAGTCTTTACTGGGAACCCGAACAACGATTTCATCGGCGAAATGGGTGAGGTCAAGGTTCTCCAAGGCGGCCAGGGCGGCGGCGGCGGCGGGACACGGCTCGACAGCATGAATTCAAAAACAGTCGCGCTGGCTGCCGCGTTTGTTCCCCCCGTTGACAGAAGCGCCTACGACGCCAAGGGGGGCGGCGGCGGAGGGGGAGGAGGCGGCCTCGGCTTATACTCCCTGGGCGAGATTGTTATCGAAACCACGGGTGCCCTGCTTGCTATCGGAGGTGACGGCGGCGGCGGCGAGGTGATCGGCCATGGCAACTTTGGCGGTGGCGGCGGCGGCGGCAGCGGAGGAGCGATCATCATAGATTCGGCCACTAAGATCACGATCAAGACCGGAGCCGTGGTCGACGTTTCGGGCGGCTGGCCCGGCGACGGCAAGGAACTGACCGTCTATGGATCAAGTGTGCTCAAGGGAAATCCCTGCTTGTCCGACAAGTTTGGCGCTCCCAGCAGCAGTCACAAATCCGGCTTCTGTGCTTTCGCTGTAAGTGACGGTGGATACGGTGGATATGGCCTAGTTCAGCTGCAGGTTCCCAATTACCTGACCGATCTCGACGTTGACGCAAACTCAATTTTCGCCCGTGTCTGCGAGGTCAATTGGGACGGCAATGCATACAGCACTGTTCTGGGGGGGATATGCAACACATCAGGCTCCCATTGCGGTTGTACTAAAACGAGCGGTAGCCAGGCTCACTGTGCCGCAAAGTATTATCATTATGCGATCAATTATGCCGGACCCGAAGTCTCTCGATTCATGACGACACTTGATTATCCGTCCAAGGACTGCCTCATCTCTCCTGTCAAAACACCGACGACCCTCGGTCCGCTCTCGTTCGCGGTTTCGAAATGGGTCGATATGGGACAGACGATTCATCGGGAAATAGGCGGACTCCCGTCGCCCCATTTTTTCGATTTCAGCGGAATCAATCAGACAACGGGGATTGTCGAAACGTCCAACGGATACATCGTCAATCCGGGGACCAAGGATATCGAAGTCGATGCACCCGATCTCCTCATTGCCAACTACATTCCCGATGTGAATGAGGTCATAGTCCAGTTTCAAGGCGCCGATGCGGATGCACCCGGGTCC